>VAZV01000150.1 GCA_005884765.1 Alphaproteobacteria bacterium | reverse complement strand
CGGCTCAACGTCATCTCTCTGTCCTATACGCTGGGTGCAGTCCTTTTCGCGCTCACCGCCCTCGGTGCGGTCGTCGTATTGCCGCTCGCCTTGAACTATGTGGGCCTTTCCAATGCGGGCGATTTGCTGCTTCGCGTCGGGCGATGGCCAGCGCTGTTGCTGCTGCTGATGCTGGCCCTGGCGTTCATCTATCGTTACGGCCCAAGCCGCCGAACGGCGCGTTGGCGCTGGATCACATGGGGAAGTGCGGTCGCAGCGATCCTATGGCTCGCCGCGTCGGCTTTGTTCTCATGGTACACGGCGAATTTCGGGAACTACAACGAAACCTACGGCTCGCTCGGCGCGGTCATCGGCTTTATGACCTGGCTCTGGATTTCCGCGATCGTGATCCTGATCGGGGCCGAGATCGACGCGGAAATGGAGCATCAGACGGCATGCGATACCACCACCGGGGCGAGTAAGCCGATGGGTGAGCGTGGCGCGACAATGGCCAACAGCGTAGGCGCACCCCAAGGCTGAACAATGGCTTAGCACAGGCCAAGAGATGTCCCCCCTAGGTGCATCAGCATGAACAGGCTGCAAGAAGCTTGGTCAGACGAAAATACCGACGGCCATTCCGATAATGCAAAACGCCATCGACACCGTGGAAGCCCAACCCAGCCAATAGAGCCAGCCTTTCACGACCAGTTCTCCCATTACTTTTGGACGGCGCACCAGCACCATGAGGGCGAACATGACAGGGGCCGCCAGCACGCCGTTGAGAACGGCACTCCAGTAGAGCGCCTTGATCGGGTCCATGGCGGTAAAGTTGAGTGCGATGCCGAGCAATCCGGAAATTGCGAGCACCGCATAAAAAGCAACGGCTTGCTTCGGCTTCCGGGCAAGTCCGACGGGCCATTTCCGTCCTGTGTTGGCCTCGCCAATTCAAGTCGAAGTGCGGGCTGGGGGCTGAGAATGCTGCGCTCCGACATCAGTTGAACGTTCTACGGCGCAAGATGCCCAGCCGACCTTGGCTCACGAACAACGATCGCTGGTTCTTCCTCCAGATGTATCGATGGTTTCCTTCGATCCTGAAGGTCGTGAGGATTATCCAGCCAGAACGGTAGTGCGTTGGCATCGGGCCGGCTTTCGTTGCTATTGGCGTTGGAAGTCATTGGGACGGGGAGGGCGGCCGCAGATCGAGACGGAATTGCGCGCGCTGATCCGGCGGATGAGCATCGAGAACCCACTTTGGGGAACGCCGCGCATCCACGGCGAAGGCGAATTACTCAAGCTCGGCCTTGCCGTCGCTCAATCAAGCGTCGCCAAATACATGGTCAAGCGACGTGGGCCGCCAAGCCAGGTATGGTGCACCTTTCTGCGTAGCCATGCGCCGGACATTGCCGCCATGGATTTGTTCGTCGTCCGGAGGGCCAAGGCCAAGGCTGAGGGCCGCTACAAGGGCCGTTCAGAGGATGCAGAGCGCAATGACGGCATCGGCCGCATGATCGCTGCCGGCCAATCCTGGTCCTCGATATAGGCCGCCACCGGCTGCAGCCGCGCCACCATCGCGAAGATTGCCAAGCGTCTCAGCAAGCCGCCGTACAGCGCGCTATCGCCGCGGGCTGACCTTCCCTCCACCTCCCGCGGGCCAGCGCATCCTGGGCGGTCCCTGCCGCGGAGCGGACGGACTGTCGCACTCGGAAACCCACCCGCCGGCTGCTGGTTAGATTGGGATGGAAGACGAGAAATCCGCCCTTTTGGAGCAAGCCGACCGCTGCCGCAGCCAAGCGCAGGCCATCGGCGTCCATGATGCTGCCGCACGGCTTACAGCGATGGCGCAAAACTATAAAGAGGAAGCGGCCAAGCTTGCCGCCGCAAGCGGGCCGTTAGTCGGCTCGCGCCTCCAGAGACAGCTGATCAAGTTGACGCGCCAGGCGCCCGTCCATTCCATTGTGATCGCTTTTCTGGTTGGTTTTATCGTCGCGCGCCGGCGGTAAAAGAGGCAGGCGTCGCCAACATCCTGGATGATGGCCACCAGCAACGCTAATGGCGCTCGTCACCCGCCGGCGCCCGCTCCCGGATGAGGGAATCATGGGCCCATAGTAGGAAGCCCAGTGCCCCCACACATCGCGGCTGAGATTACCATTCGACAAGACGACTGACGGCGCAGCACTCCTGTAGACGGTATGAGTCCTGACGTGACGAACTGTGTGGGCAAATGCGCAGGTGCTAGTGCGATTGCCGTACCTTTCATGGTTGTCTCCTTTGTCTCTTTAGATAAGAGGCGGCGTCCATATCTAGCGCCCACCAGCCAGCGTTGGCCGCACCCTCACGCCTGAGTGACGCCTCGAGTTGGCCGGTGAGATGCGAAACAAGTTGACGCGGGCCTCCTGGTCAATAGGTCGCTGTGTGCGCATAAACGCGGGATGGCCAGCGCTACATGGACGACCGAATATTTTAGCTGTCCCAATTGCGGGCTCCCTTACACCGCAACGAGGGAGCAGCATCCAAACAAGCATTCCGACAGGTTCAGCTGTGAGGTTTGCAGGGGCATAGTCCACGCGTGGCCCGGCAATTACGATTTCTTCGATTGGAAAGTCGATCAGGCGAAGTCGCTCATTTTTGGGAAAAGGTGGGGATGACCAAAAAGCCCAACCTTGAGCCCCCGCCAAACGATGATCTAGAGGCAAGGTTCGATCGGGCTCTCCCGCAGCCCGCACACACCGCGAGCGCTGCCCTAGCACCGATCAATCGCGCGGGCGTTGCTCATGGCATCTCAAATCCCAACGCAATGTGCCGGCGGGCCCCGCGTGGGAGCTCCAAGGTCCTTTTCGAATAGGAGCTGATGCTCGGTGTCCCCGCAGTGTCCTCTTTTTGTCCCGTGCATTTTTCTAACGCCGGCTGCAACCTTCAAGTCGATTTCGACAGGCTGGAGCGACCATCGTTTCGGTAGGGTCTGATTATCGTAAGTCAGAGCCCAGTGTATCCGGCGTCTCAAAAAATCGCCCCATCCCGGAAGTGTGCGAGCTATCGGAATGAGGCGAAGTGCTGTGGGTACTCTAACAAGACGTCAGTCAACGGTCGCCCGTCGACGAGCGCTAAATGCGTTTCTGATTCGGGCGCGCTGGCGACGAGATCGAGTCAGAACTTCGGATCAATCGAGTCAGGTTTGCTTCAGCGGGAAAGATCAATGCTTCAGGAGGATCGGAATGACACCTAATACGATAGCCACGATCAGCGAGATTGCAGCGATCACGATGGCGATTGTTGCCTTGCTATTTGCGGTGTCCGCGGCGCGCGCCGCGGCCCACGCCGCGTCTTTGGCACTACGGGCAATGTCTAGCTGCTCAGAGCTTGAGGCTTTACTGCGTCGCTCTAGCCAGGCTGTGGCCAAGGCAGCTTCCGCTCTCAAGTAAACCTTCGTCGCGAGTCGGCCTCGGATTTCAGCTGCACCAAGGACCTTAAGCTCTCTGTGGAATGCATCGTTTCCACCGATGTCTTCAGCCCCCACTAATTGACCGCCTATCCGACGCTCACGCCCCGGTTGAGTTAATGGGCTCCCGCGCGTATGGTGGCGGTCGGATTTTGCTACAGATCCGCAAAAGAAAAGCCGCCATAGAGTCCTAGAACGGTCGACTTTGGAAAGGAGGCTGGCGGGGTCGATGTAGAGGGGCGCATTCGACGGGGGGATTCCCATGAAGCGTCTGATGATTTCTGCTTTGGCAGCTGTCGCTGTATTCGCCGCCACGACCGCGACCGCGATGCTATGGTCTCCTTCGACCAAGCAGTCCGCCGGAACCGCTGCGATGCCCTCGTTGCACGAGCTCTATGCCGCGGCCGGTGCACATAAACTCCCGACTGAGGACTTTGGGGATATGTCGCTGGTCTATTCGACCGTAAGGACGCCTGCCGAATAAAGACCGCCCGAAGGCGGTCTCTCTGCAGCGCTGAGGAGGCAATTTCCTGCCCCTGGTAGCTTTTGCGGATATCTACAAACCGGCTTAAAATGCGGGTCTTTTGGCTGGTCAATATGACACTCTAGGTATCGCACTGATTGTCTGCGGGCTGACCTTGTCTGCGGCAGCCTGATCTTCCGTTTCTTTACAAGACGGGAGCTTGCCGTCTCTGAGGAGTCCTTTGAACAAGGACTGTTCCGCATCAATGATGAGATGTGGAGCGAGCCAGACAAGCTATAGGATAGGTCAGCGCCTCACCGAGCACATTCCAAACGATCGCAAGCGCCGCGATCAACAGCATGCACATGATCACGCGCCGGCCGATCCGGTTCACGCGAAAGCTTCCTTCATCCTATCGCGGTCTTCAGACGCGTGCCGCTTTCAGGAAGCACCGCGCCCGAGCGGGCTTTTGAAATTGTCTGTTCGGTCTGCTATGCAGCCGCTCGCAATCACGAGGACAGCAATCAGTACGGCGACATTGCGCCACGTGAGGTTCGTGAGCATGGGAACGTCGGCCAAGGGCAAAGCCGGTCCGATAACGGCGACCCGTGGGCAGGCGTTCCAGCCAGATTGGGGAGAATGCTGGGTGCCGCGCGGCCTCAACTCACGCAAACATTGTCGGGCCGTTCAACTCCGGGACCAGGATCAAGGCTTCCATGGCCGCCTGCCACTCTGGGGCCGCGTGCTCAGCCTTCGGAAGCTTCGTGATGTAGTTGCCGGCGTCCCTCCGGCACCGGAATCGGCTCATCGAAGGGGTGCGACCAGGAGACTAGCGATAGCCCATCGCGGCCACGGGAGGCGTATTCCAATGGAAGTCCGGCCGGACATCAGCGCCTCTCTTGGCGCAGGCTTTGCAGACGAACCGCGGCTCGAGATCGGACAGCCTCACGTCGTCAGGCCACCGGTCGGCGCTGATCGCGTTCGAATGCGAACAGTGGTAGTCGAAGCAATAGATCAGCAGGCCACGGACGCCCATGTCGCGCATCTCGGCGAAGGTGATGTTTTGCGGGCGGGTGACGGCGGCCATGCGCCATTGAACCGCGCTGCAGCGGACTAGGCAATTGCCCAGGCCATTCCCTTCCTGAAGCGATTTACCATTTTCAACGCCGATCAGTGTGACGACTTGCCTGCGGAGATCGCGACCACGGCGCCGCCTCCACCGCCGAGTATGATCGAGGGTGGAGAACCTGATCAAGGCGACCGGCATCGACTTTCGCATCGGCGGCAACCGCGCCTTCTATGTGCCGGCAGAAGATTATGTGCGGGTGCCGCCACTCGCCGCCTACTTCGAGCCGATCAATTGGCATCGGACGGCCCTTCATGAGCCGACGCACGCCAGTGGTCATCCCTCGCGCCTTAACCGCGATCTCAGTGGCTCGCATGGCAACAAGAAATACTCCTTCGAGGAGCTGATCGCTGGCACAACACCGGCCACTAGAAGTATTCACTGGTGGCTGTTTCTGACTCGCCTGCAAGTTATCTAGCCGCCCTAGGCGCTACAGGGTGTTTTTCGAGGTTAGAGCTGACCTTGCATGGGTCGCCCGCTCTATGTCTGGTGGCGGATGTTGTAGGCCTGCCATTGCACACCAGACACCGAGATAGGCGGCATGCAATGACCTGTCTTCAACACTGTCCTTGAAGTTCGGGTAGTCGACATGGTCGATCATTGCGGCCATGGCCTGTTTCACAACATCGCGTGGTAGCGCCGCTCGATACAGGTAATCGCTCCCGGTGTTTCTGCTGACCTTGGCATCAGGGAAAACCTTCTCGATATCGCCCGGTCGCCTTGCCCGGACCATCAGTTCATCAGGGCGGCAGTCTTTAGAAACTATCGATAGGAAACTGTCTTTCAGGCATAGCCACATGGCAATTCTCCATTTGGTACGCGGTCAAACCGACGCGCAGCAGACGTGCGGAAGGTCGCGAGCGACCAACCTGCCAAATTCCGAAAAAATTCAGAGCTCCGCCTGCTGCTATGTGCACGCGCGGCATCCGTCTTTGACCGCCGGTATCCTAACAATCTAGCGCTTCTTTGGCCTGATAAGCCGGTCATGGACGTTCTTCGCCTAGATTCAGTTCGCTCTTTGCATCGGCGCCAGGCTTTGAATCGAGGAGAATGCCATGCCCGAAGCGCAAAGCGACATTGATTATACAGTTGATATCGGCAGACACGAGACGACATTCCCTGCGAATACAGCCAAGGGAGAGGAATTCCTCGGCGGCGTTGACCTCACTATGTCCAATGAGGAAGCACATACATTCATACAGGATGCCCGCGCGGCAGGCTGACGGTCAAATCGCTTTTCTAACGACTTCGCAAATCCAATCAAATTATCCACTCATCAGATGAATGGCATAGGATGATCGCGCACTACCAAGCCGATAAAGCCGAGCACTACCAAGACAGCACTAGCTACCATCAACCAATGCGGATATTGCATCTCGCAGAGTATCTCAATTAGGTGACCTCCGATCGATCAAGCCTTTGGTTTCGGCCGATCTACCCTGATTTTGCTGGAATTCCTCCAGACCTTTGCGGAGGGGACGCTTACGGCTCGCCTGATCATCCGCTGGCTGTGGTGTCGCTCAGATCGCGATGGTACTGCCGGCCGTTTGACATAACGTTCGTGGAGCGTCTATCGCGCGGGGTACCGGGCTAATACGTTAGGATAAGCAGGCGTTGCACAATCGCGCCTAAGCAAACGAGAACCACGAGCAACTTAAGAAGGTTTGCCAATCGGCCGTCGGGAGCAAATCTGTCGATGGCCCAAAAACAGATTGCGCCTACGACCACAATGATCAGAACGCCAATTAGAACTGAAATGATCGCCATGAGTGATCCTTGGACATTGCCGCTGCCGGGCGAGCATCCCGAGGCACCGGCCGGACGTCAAGGTCAGGTCGCGCTAGTTTCGTTGGTTGAGACTACAAATTTTGGAGCTCCCGCTGGCTGGCTCGCACCATCAGTCATCGATCAGCGTGCCGATAAGCTCCCGCAGCGCTTGGTGTTCCGGGCCGTTTGCACCGTCTCGGAGGAATTTACCGACAACGTTTTGGTGAGAGTGAGAGCCTTGAGTTCTTCTAGGACAATCGGTGCCGTTCTCAAGTCAGCCCGATCCTACAGCATGACGCAGGACTAAATTTCGTCGATGTTTGACCACCGGAGCCCGCGAAGCCACTTCTTCCCGCACCACTCGACCTCGGATCTTCCTGGTTCTCCGACAGGCACCCCACTCGCCGACCACGTCCTTCTGGCTGAGTAGCAGCGCCAGCCAAACCAGTCACCTGGCAAAAAAGTGAGGAAGGGTGGCGTCTGGGTTCGCTATATTGCTAACCGGCTGACGCGGTTGCGAAATCGGCGCGCGCCATCGCGGATTTCACTGAGATCGGTCTTGTCGCTGATGACTGGGAAGGACGAGACATGCCAATGAGATAGACCACCTCAGCGCTCTTTTCTCGCGGGAGCCGGTTGGTGCGGTGCGATGCGACCTATAAGCAGGGTCTGTCCGTGGCTTGGTAGCGGATATATGAATGCCCCGCGGTGAAGACAATAACGAGCGCCAAGGCGATCGGGGTGTTTACCGCCCAGACGGCGATGCCAAGGTAGAAACCGCCAGTGCGGCTTTCGGACGGGAGGTCGACTTCTCCGCTGCGCATTGCGCTTCCTCGTGCAATTCCCCGTCGCGGCGATGCGATACCGCAAAGCGTCAGGTTTGCGCCGGACGTGGCGCGCTTAGTGGATCAAGATGGCCGCGAGGGCACAGACGAAGCCCGCTACCAACAGGCCCGCAGCCGTTACAGCGACCAGGTCGACGTCACGATATGTTTGAAGGCGCATGACTGGATTCCTCCCCTAGACCTCGTGATCAACGCGCAGAGACGCGAATCGATCCGGGGATGAGGCGCGGATTCGCGCTTAAGTTCGCAATTCCCCGAATCAGCGGAAAAGTGGCATCTAGCGCAGGGGGCTAGGTCAAAGCGAATATCCGCTGATGACCCACAAAGTCATTACTGTTGAGTTCATCGTTCCGACGGTCATAGCCTCAGTGCTGGGTATCGCCCTCGCGATCTGCGCGGTCTATTTGGCAGACAGCTACCTTGGCCCACTCGATCAAACACAACTCCAAGCCCCTAGTTTCAGGAAGAGCCTCCACTGGTGGTGAAAGGGGAATGAGATGCGAATGTTGGCGACCTTTCTGATCGTTATCGCAGCCATTTACTTCTGGGATGTCCAATACAACGACGAAACGCTCGGATGGAGCCCGCGGCATGGGGCGGTCCATCTCGCACAGTTTCGGATGGTAGCGAACAGCGCGCATTTCGCAGAGTGATTCAGCGGGATGCGTACCTGGAAAGACGCCATGAAGTTCATTACGACCTCCTCCTTTGCCGATCCCGAGGCCGCCGCGCGCAAGCTGGTGGAGATCGCCAACGCAGTCGAGGCAGTGCACGATGGCCGCATCCATACGAGCTGATCAACGCGCCGTTCCTCAACGCTGGCGGCACCACGGCTGAATATCGCGCCGGTATCGAATGCGCGGTCGCCAAGGCCTGGCTATGGCGGCATGAGTCTGGGGTTTACGTGAGGTTTATTCCGGCAGGGGCAGAGTTGTTCGCCTGAGACCATAGGCACAAAGGGATCATCTGATGACGACGGTTGCAAACCTCCTTGCGCGAAAGCGGGAGCTGCTGGAACGACTTGCAGTGGAAAATCCCGGCCCGCAGGCGCGCGATGAAATCGATCGAGCGGCTGCGGATGCAAATCGATACAGCGCTGGCCTTGCTCGGCGGGACCGGACCGGGCGAACGCGATCAACAAGAGGAATGAACCATTATTAGCAGCCGAAGGCGGAACACGAGGCTGAGAAATGGCAGGCGAGCCGCTGCTGCTCGTAGCCGAACATGACGGGCCAACGGATGTCGCTCGGATCGGCATCATGCGGGCGACTGCATCGGCATCGGCCGAAACCGGTGTCGACACCGCGCGTTAAGCCGGCAAACGCCTTTAGGATCGTCCGATGAAAGACGCTTTTGATCTCTGGTGGGAATGGGCGGAAAAGCCGCTCGATGACGTGCTGACGATTGACGAGGATATTCACTGCGCAGTGTTGCAGTTGTCGCCAAAAGATCGGCATGATCGCGACAAGGTCAACGAAGCCGTGCGCCGATACCGACAAAATCGGAAGATCAGCACTTAAACAAATCGGCCGCAGCTCATCATGTTGGGCCGCCAACCGTGCACGACGGGCGCGGTTGTCTTCATAAAAAAACGCTGGGGCCATTACTGCTTGAACCGTCGGAGCATCTCTCGCGTCGGTAGCAGCGAGACATGAACTTGCGCTGTACGTTCCTATTCTTCAGCGAACAGGAAAGTCGAGAGCCGTCATTTTCCTAGCAAAGTTCACCCCCGCGCGGGTACTCCCTTGCCTGTTTAGCTGACGTTCATCAAGAGCGAGCGCTCCGGCGAAATTAACAACAGGTAATAGGCCCCACCTGAACGAAGTGTCGCGTTCAGCATTGATTCCTTACATTTGGAACATGAGATCAGACGCGGCTATGAAACTCGTTGAAAAATTCAGGGAGCTAATGCCCGAAAAGCGGCCACAGGACCCGCACAGGAACGGGACTGGCCTTCGCTTCGAAACCATGGATCACGGCGGTGCATATTCTGATGCGATGCCCCAAGCAATCAAGCTGATTGATGCAGAAGGTCGTTCCTGCATCTACGTGCCGATCTCGCAAGACGGCCGGGTCGTTGACAGCCTAGGCTATGCATTTGATCCCGAGGATGCCGAATGACCGGTGACGACTTGCAGGACTGGCAGGCGAACGCGACTTATTCCTAAGACACCGTGCCATTGGGTGGGTTCGGCTTGGTCCTCTTCCGAGCCAGCGCTTTATCGATCAACCAAACCACAATGCTCTCCGCGGCATCGCGCGAGCTGGCTTTGCCGGATTTCACGGTTCTCTCATCCAAATGAACCGTCCACTTCCACGAGCGAGGCCCAATCCCTTGGACGATTGTGTAATGCTTACCACGATACTCCATGTCAGATCCTCACCCAAAGATTCAACGGGAGTTGCGTTCCAATCCTTCAGGCTGCCCCAGGCGCGGAGCTATTCGCTTAATGGCAGCGACGGCCACGGCCCGCCGCGCGGGGGGCGTCCTTGACGGGCGGGTGCCGTGCCGTGCCGGGCCGCCCTAGAGGCGGCCATCAAACTAATTTGCTTTCTTGCTGGTCGTTCCTGCGACTTTTTTCTCAGCGCTTTCAGGCGGAAACGATTCAGCCGAGGCGCATCGAATCGCGGCATGGTTGATTGGAGTCGTTCGAATGCCTACGCCCGACTGGACACCGTCGATCGTTCCGGAGGGCGATCATGATATCTACCTCGTGGTGGATGAGCCGCGCGAGGTTGGTCTTGCGCATCGAGAGCGGAAGGCCGCGCAAGTCGTCGACGCAAAGAACGACGTGCCTCCTCGCGCGTCCGCCCGACGGCATCTTCGTCGCTCCGTTTGAGCAGGGCGAGATCGGGCCGAACCTGTTCTGGGCGGCCTGCAACGTGGGGCTGGAAGGCTTGGTCTCTAAGCGGCGTCACCGGCCCTATCATAGCGGCCGGTCGCCGGACTGGATCAAGGTGAAGAACCGGAAGCACCCCGCCATGGAACGCGCAAGGGAATCGTTCCAATGAATGCCTAAGAAGCGGCGAGTAGTCGCACCGCGTCTAAAGTCCTCCGCCAGACACACGAGCCAATGGCCTCGGATTAGACTTCCTCCTCACCTGTCATCGAGGATGTCCATGGGACGCTTCTATTTCCATCTAAAGAGCGCCGGGGTGGTGATCCCTGATGAAGAAGGACAGGACTTGCCGAGCCTTTCAGTGGCCCAATGCGAAGCTCTATCGTCCGCCCGCGAACTTTTGGCTAATGCTATCAAGGCAGGCAGGTCCGAGCTCCCAGAGTCCTTTGTGATCGCGGATGAAGAGGGGCGAGTACTCGACACTATTCAGCTTGCAACAGTTCGGCCGAAGTCGCTGAACAAGTAAGGACCATGTGCTGCTACTGGAGACTGCGCCAACGCCCGCTAGAGGTCCTTAATTGGGTCGCGCTTTAGGGCTTTGTTGATAGCAAACTTCGACGGCGTGAACAGCCATGCTCCGGCTGGGCAGCCTGCAAGTTGGACCATTTCCCGCCGGCGGAATTGGCAGTCCGCACAACCTGATACTGGAAACCTTTGTGTTCCAAGATGGGAGCGACCGTGCTGGATTTCTAGGATTACAGCAAGCCCGATCTGCCCTACGGCCGGGCCTTCGTTTGGCGTAGGAGCCGTTCTTGATGTCCGGTTTGAGCGCATGACGGACTCAACACGGACATGTTGCTAGTTCGGAAAAGTGACAAGCTCCGTGGAAGCTTTGCGGATCGGTCTGCGCGATCTCGGTTATGTCGAGGGTAGGAACATTGTCATAGAGTTTCGATGGGCGGAGGGCAAATACGATCGGCTCCCCGATCTGGTCGCCGAGCTTATTCGCCTCAACGTCGACGTCATCGTAACCCACGGAACGCCTGGGATGCGCGCAGCCAAAAAGGCGACCTCCACGATTTCCGTTGTCATGGCGATCCGCGGCGACGCCATCGCGACGGGTCTTGTCGCCAGTCTCGCGCGGCCCGAAGCAAACGTCGCGGGTCTTTATTCCACAACTCAATGCAAAGCGGCTCATGCAGGCTGGCTCGGGATTGGGCCGTTTTTGCATAGTCAGCAGGGGAGGGCGCGTAACCTTCTTCTCCTGCTACCTGCGCGCGCTTGACCCCGAGTACCCACGAGCTACCGAAACCGACAGGCAACAAGCCGGAACGGAATAGCGGCGGAACCATGGTCAAATGAAATCATACACGGCATCAATCACGCGATGTCAGCGTGGGTGTGATCATTGGGTCACGACTCACCGGGAGTTTAAGGCGCCGGCTGGCCTGCGGCCCGTTTTGCCGGTACCCCGCGAAATAGCTCTATTTTTTGTTGGTGAACCAGAGGAGCGCCGACCACTCCGCCGCCCTGCATGGCCATTTTCAGCTCATCGCCGTTGACGAACTCTTGCGCCGCCGCAACTGAAACGAAATCGTGGGTCGCCGTGATGTCGTTGGGATCATCAGTCGCTTGATACACGGCTTGGCCTGTCACTCCTTTTGCCTTCTGGACCGACGCAAAATCGTCGTAGGCTTTGCGCCAAGTTTCATAGTTTGAAACCTTGTGTCTAACAAACATCGTTGTCATTTCTTTACTCCCAAGATTTTCGACAAAATACTGAATGCGGTGACGTTCATCTCCCACAATGAACGGATACTATCCTCTTTAGCCTACGCGTCAAAATTACGCGCCGAGGTCCAGAAATGACCCGCGCGACATTGAAGGAGAGTGAAGCACCATTAGCACGGCGCTCATCGTGATCGTCTTCCCCATACTTGAACTTTTCGCGATCATCCTGGGCACAAGCGCATCGAATACCAGTCGATCGACGCTCAGGCCTTCGCGAAGTGCACGTTCGCGAGAGCGAAATGCCCGCTCTGACGGGATGCGGATCTCGTCGATGCCGGGTTGACGCGGCGTCGTCTTGATACGTTCAATCAACTGCGTCACCCGCCGGTTGAAAACATCCGCCGTCCCGACGAGGTCGGGCCGCAAGGCGATGAACAGGTAGCCAGAGTCGCTCTCTTGCTCCGAGTCGGACCCGGCGAGCAATCCCGGCGCCTGAATCATCAATGCCAGCCCGAAACCTTTGTAACCGCCGAAAGGCAGCAACGCGCCGCGGCGTGCAAGCGCCGGGACCCTAGTCGGCTCGCCGTCGGGCCCGATTGCCACGCCTTCGCGAAGCAGCTCGCCTAGCCGCTCGCGCAGCATCACTTCGGTCATCATGTAGGCAGAGGTCCCGATGTCGAGTACGATAGGCCCGCGGGACGACGGAACCGCAATCGCTATTGGATTCGTGCCGAGCACCGCCTGACCCCACCCAGCGGAGCCACCAGTCGCGAGCTGGCCGCGGTGTGGATCGCGACGAGGCCAGCATTGGCAATCATCTCGACATAGTAGGCGCTTCGCCCACTCATCCAGGCATCGGTCACCGAAACCAACGCAATCCCATGCGCCGCGGCCTTCTTGATCGTCGCCTCCGACGCGTAAAAGAGCGATAGCATCCCGACATTGTTGCCGCCGTCAAAGGCAACAGAGACGTCAGTCTCGCGCAGCACCTTGATGGGTCGGCGCGGTAGCTTGAAGTGCTCGCTCTCCAGTATGTTGAGGATCTTGGCCAGGCCCGAATATTCATAGCCGCACAACGCGGCATCAACGACGTGATCGGCAATGATGCGCGCCTCACCGTCATCAAATCCGACACCGCGCAGCGCACTCTCCGCCAGTTCGCGTGCCTCGGCCACGCTCAGGTTGATCCGTCCCGGCGCCATGACCTCCTTTAGCCTGACTCCGGCTCGATCCGCATCGCGATGGTCGCAATGGCAATAACCGCGCGATCGCCGCTCTCAGGTCGTCGACATCGACGGTTCATATGAGCATACCTGGTGGCGGGACGCGATCTCCAACAAACCGGTGGCGTCGTCGCTTTCAGTTGCACCTTCCACCGGCACGACGACGTGGTCAAGGTTGCGTTCAATCCGCCACCGCCGTCAGCCAATGCGGCAAATACGGCGCTGCCGGTGAAGTGACCTCGCGAAACCCGTAGCCCAGATTGGAGCGCGCCACGCAATGGGACCGATCTCGCTCAATGGCACCTTCGGGACGTGCCGACTGGATCGAGCAACCGCGTCCGACCTGCCTCTTGGAACTTACGCGAACCAGACGCGGTTTAAGGGTATGAACGTTTCATCAAAATGGCCCGGCAATCGGCTTTTGCTCGCCCTGCCCCCGAGCAATCTCAAGCGACTTATGCCGGAGCTTGAACACATTCGCTGCCGACGCGGGCAAGTTCTCATGAAGGCTGACAGTTCGTTCGACCATATCTTCTTCCCCGATAGCGGGGTCGTTTCCGTACTTGCGGTTTACGCAGACGGCCATGTCATTGAGATGGCAACGATCGGAAGGGAGGGCTGCACGGGTATACAGGCCATCTTCGGTGCCAAAAGTTCCTCGGTCCAGTTACTGGTTCAAATCCCGGGGGGCGCCGCAAGGATGTCACGCGTGGCGTTTACGCGAGCCATGCAATCAATGCCGTCATTCCGAGGTCTCATGTTCGCTTACGTTCAGGCTTTTCTCGAACAGGTCATGGTGTCAGTAGCCTGCAATGGTGCGCACAGCCTCAAGGAGCGGCTGGCGCGTTGGCTGCTGATGATGCATCACGAACGCCGCCGAGGAGCTAGAACGTGCTGGTTTGATTGAACGCGGCCGACGGCAGGTCACGATTCTCGATCGGCAGGGCCTCACGGAAGCGTCTTGTGAATGCTACCAATTGGTCCGGGAGCGCGTCGCTTTTCACCTTCCCAAGACATATACCTAAAAATCACTTTCGAGCCCTTTCGGTAATATACATTACCGACAACATCTTGAGCAAACTCATAATCCGAACATGGGCTTCCCTCAGCCGGGAGCTGAGAGAAACGCAACGGCCGTGGCCGCAGCGTTCTGTCTTTTACATTCAGGGTCTAAGTCTGCTTAGCGGTAGGCTTCGCAAGGTAACAGGGGGCCGCGCCATGAAGGATTATCAAACCCATTTGGAGAAGCTTCGCGCGGACGCAGCCGAATGCGCCCTGATCAGGGACCTCGCGATGGACCCAGAGAAACGGGAACTATTCGATAGATTGTCTGTGCATCTGATCAGCCTTGCGGCTCAGGTTGAGCAGGCCATGCTCCAACGCAAGGTCCGCGATGGGAGCTAATTTCAAACTGAGACACTACCCAACAGAAGCGGGCATTAACGAGCCGTAAAATTGTAGGCTTGGGTCATGGACCGGGTGACGATCGGGCAAGACTTAGCGATGGTCGAACGGCATGTTACCCTTGGGCTGCTTCACATCGAGCGGCAAGTGCAAATCATTGCGACGCAAAAAACGCCAGTGCCACTTCGCGGCGGAAGCGCAGGCTGCTAGCATTCTGGTGACGTTTGAGGAGATGCAGGTGGAGTATGAAGCCCATCGCGACCGGCTCTGGAGAAAACTGTAGGGAACGAAGTAGGGCGGGGGCGTGTGGCAATGAAGGACTTTCAAGCCTCAATTGAAAAGCTCGGAAGCATGCCGCTGAGGCCGCGCTAATTCGCGATCTGGCGACCCACGTGACCAAGCGCGAAATGTTTGCCCGACTACATCAGCACTCCAATCGGCTCGCCGACGAGGTGGAGCAAGCCATGAACAAGACGAAGTAAGCCCGTCTCAGTTGGCGGCCTCTCTCATTTATAGATGCAACCCATGTCGCCTGTTGGCACGAACCGGACCAAACAGGCTGGTCTGATGATGTCCGTTGATCGTGGCAGACCGGAAGCGGCCAGTTGAGAGGCAAACCGGAGCAATTAACCCAAGGCCGACCTTATCGTTACTGCAAGCAAGGCGTGCCCACATCTCCAAAGTACGGTCCTGTTGAAGCGCGCTTTTGCGGGACGCCGGGCGAGCGTGTGCTATCATGGCGGAGCAACGAGAATGGCGGCAGTAAGATGAAAGGAAAACTGATTACGGTCTTCGTGGGCGTGTTCATCGTGGCTGTGTCATGGGTACCGCTATTGATTGTCGCAGCGCGCGATCGCTATGCGATGCCGGTCGGGCTCGGCCTACTTGCCGCGCTCTGTCAGTGCCGATGGCTGCTTGTTTTGCGTGTTGAGGCGGCCTTCTTGCCGGTCTCGGTTGGTATCATCACGAGGCGGCCGTAACGCACGCCACGTTCGGCAATGATGTGATCGGCGAAATGTTGAACCCCGGCGCCTCTCCCCTTCATGGCCGTTATCTCCATGCAGTTGTCGTCGTCGAGGTGGACGCGGAGCGTCGCCATCGAGAGATCATGGTGACCGTGATAGTTCTTCACCAGGCGCGATTAGCTGCTACAATGATCCCTGCTAGGTTCGGCCTTGCAATTATTTTGATTTTTTCGGCAGGCGCGTTTTTGGTCTAGGCCCAGACCTCTCTGAGGCCTCGGCGTCGTCCCCACGGCACGGCCAATCATTTCTGAATGCCTCGATAGCAAGGGTAATTCCAGGTTCGTTCAATCGATCCGGATTGTTGTCCAGGTACCTCAACAGGACCTTGACACTTTCCAATACGCTGCCTTGAGCCGGGGGGCATGCTCGCACGTCAGCAGGCAGGTTTGGTGAAAAGAGCATCGCGGTCTCGATCATTCCCTCGCACGAGCCGGCCGATCGTGCCTCGCCGTTATCGTGGAACGAGCCCTCAGTAAGTAGCTGGCAATATCGCTGCGCATCCGCTCCTGTATCGACAACTGTGCCGCGTGCATCTCCGATGACCGAAAATGCCAGGCTCGTAACAATGATATAGACCCGCATTATCGTTCTCCGGATAGGTGGTGGCATGCAAGAGCCCGCAGGACCACGGCGCACTCCGCTCACCAGAAGCGCGTTTCTATATAGAACCATAACAATTTGCCATGCCTCTACATAGCAATTGCGCTGTGGCCCTGCCGCAGTTGCGGTCTCTGCTCCTCGCCGGCCTCGCTGGTGGTTCGTACTTAAAAAGGGCGCAGCTCAACATTTGCGGGCCAGCAGCGGGCTGTCGCGGCCGATTCGCGAACCGTTCAGGGCAGTATCTGACAGCTTGCCGTGATCGATCGCACGTCCGCCAAGCTCCTAAAGCATGGTGCTGCTAATGGTGTAATGGCCTTTCGCATTCCTCGAGAGGCGCGGTAAATACGTACTGCTGGAAATCGCTCGGGCATTCCAGTCGGCGCCAGATTCGTTCAGGATCTCCACCTGCACGCTGATGCGATTTGCGAGCCGCCCTGGCGAGTTTGTGAGCAGCACGCTGCCCGCCGTAGTCGATATGGTGTCGCCAAAGATCACGCGCTTCCGGACTTCCGGCGGCGGGTCAAAGTTCTCGATGCCATTTGCGCTGATGGCGGGCCAGGTCGGGACACTTTGTCGTCCGCACGGGAATCGAAACGCTGGTGCGTAGGCAGGGCGGTTATGCGCTATCGACGGAATTTGCGACGATCAAGTTGGTTGATGGTCCGCATAAAAAAGATGTTGGACATCTGCATCAGCAACATCGCGAAGGCGAAAAACACAAGCAGCCCGTCGGTGATGGCCGAATTTGGAAGGCGGCCGTCTTCATATATGCGCGCGGTGCGAATGCTCGCCTTCAGTAAAATGAGTCGCAGCCCAGCAGCACCGTACTCTCAAAGGTCATGAACACCGTCACGAAATGCGCCGGTTTTTTCGAAAGGTAACAGCCGCAATTTTAGCGCGTTCGTGGGCGTCGAGATCGAGAGCCTTGGTTGTACCCATTGCGCAATACCCCTCGTTTTGGAGCGTCCACGTGACAGCGCTATCAATTAGGTTTCTAGCGCCCTAGTACTCGCCGGACGCACAGCACTTTTATTTCGTTAACCCGACGTTGTTGCTCAGCGCTCGGAGTACCAACGGAGCCGAGCGACTGGTTACCAAAATACGCTTCCATTTCTGAGGCACTGCAGTTGCAAACTTGCGAGCAGACGTCTGCTGATAAGCCACCATGCTGCGTGCAACCACTTCTACACACTGAGAGAAATTGGGCTCGCCACTCCGCGGCCGAAGCGGTTGTTGCAATATTGATTGCGGCTGTTGTCAGAACTACGAGGAATGCGCGCATCTCTTCCCCTTTCTATTTTTTGCCGAAGTGCCGCTCCAATTCGGCGCACCGCCTGGCTGCGGCGCATGAGCGACCTAAGCCAGATCCGCCGCACCCGAGTTGGAGAACCACCACAGGCTCGGGTGATCGCTGCTCGGACCTAGTTTTGTGGGCCACTAAGACGGCCGTTTCCACCGAACCAAACGAAATAAGGCATTTTCCGCCCCTTAGCCGAAACCGTTGGGCCATCCGCGGTCGATGACGCAGATTGCTAAGGCTCCTCGAAGATTGATAACGAGACCAAAAAAATAGTTTCAAGAAGAATCAAGTGTCCGCCGATGACACATTATCCGCCGATTCAACGAAGAGACCTCGGCATTTGCCAACGGCAGCTCAGGATTGTCGCCAGTCGTGGTTGCCTCAAGGATAGTCATGAAAACATCCTGTTCGGTATGTGGGTCGAGGCGCCTAGAGTTGCCGGCCGGAGGCCGCAAAGTCTTAAATCCAGGACCGAAATGTTTTCCGAAATTACGGGGGCGCCATACCGCCTTCTCAAATGGTATCGGCGCCGTGGTCACTTTTTTTGTGCTCAGCGTTTTTGTCGTTTTGCATGCGTCAAGCCGAAGCTTCGCGGCATAGCAGCTACGCTTAGCCCGTCAACGTATACAATCCATTGATGGCCAATTTCCTTGACTGTATATTCTGTCATTGCGTAAAGCCGTCACCGTTTCACGATGGTGTCGGGCTATAGCCGACACCCTGAAAGCGCGACATGACCGAAGCCAAAACCACGGCGACTACTCTGACAGCTACGTTGCGTTTACAGACATCCTTGGGTTTAGCGACATCGTCCGTCACACTCAGTGCAGCCATTGGGCCAAGCGGCGCAACTCGTTGGTGTCTTGGATCGTATCGCACAGCTTTGGTATAACCAAGCGCCGAAGCGCACGGAAAGCCGACAATTGTTCGGCAAGATCGTCGTTGGTTTCTAAATGCAACGTTTGCTACTTCGTGCCCGGGCAAGACTTCGCGACGCGACCAAGCCGCTCGGCCAAGCCGCAGTGGGTGCGTTGACGATCGGAATCCTACGTATCGCCCGCTATTTCGATCCAATCAAGACCGCCAACCTGTTCGGCCGGATCGCTCGCTCGATCGGGCCGATGATGCGGGAGCAAAAGATCGGCCGCGCCAATCTGACCGCCGCATTTCCGGAGAAATCGCCTGCAGAGATCGAGGCCATTCTCGCAGGCGTCTGGGATAATGTCGGTCGCCTCGGCGCCGAATTCGCGCATCTCGATCATATTTGGGAGCACGATGCCACGCGCCCCGAGGATAGCCGGATCGAAATCGAGGCGCGCTCCTACGAATTGTTTACGCAGCTGCGGCTCGACGGGAAACCGGCGTTGATCTTTGCAAGCCATCTCGCCAACTGGGAACTTCCCGCGTTAGCGGCGGTCGCGCACGGGCTGGACGCCGCGATCCTGTATCGCCGGCCCAACATCGCGTCGGCCGACCGCGTCATCCAGGATATGCGCGCCGTAAAAATGGGCACGCTGATTCCAGCTGGCCGTGACGCACCGCTAAGGCTTGCGGAGGCCCTGAAGAACGGTCAGCACGTCGGGATGCTGGTCGACCAGTATTTGACCAACGGCGTCGAGGTTACTTTCTTCGGCCGCAAGACCAGGGCCAATCCGATGCTGGCCCGGCTGCTGCGGCAGATCGAGTGCCCGGTTCATGGCGTACGCATCATCCGCCTGCCCGGACACCGCTTTCGTGCCGAACTGTCCGAAGAAGTGAAGCCGGTCCGCGACACCGCCGGGCAAATCGACATTCAGGGAACGATGCAGACGGTCACGTCAGTGATCGAGGGCTGGATCCGCGAATATCCCGATCAGTGGCTGTGGCTACACCGCCGCTGGCGGTAAATGCTCCGAATCGTGGCCGGGATGGACGAAGCGATATCTGCGAACGAACGCGACGCTTAACGTTCGCAATGTCATCATCCGCGAATGCGCATGATCCAGTATTCCGCGACATCAGTGATTAATCACCGGCCTCGTTCAGCGTGATCAACTTGGAAAGCCGCAGCCTCGCGAAAGCCTGGGAAATAGTGAAACACCGGATGGGACATGAGAAAGTGGGAATGCGGATACCACTCTCCCGGCGCTACCTGACCAAACCTTGCGTTTTGGGCATTTTTTGCCAGATAGCAGACCGCCTGAGCTGCCGATAGAGCAGTGGAACAGTCCCAGGGATAGTGCGACACGCAGAAGGAATGATCCTTCCCAGGTGATTCGACTAGGCGGCTGTCGGAGGCATGACGGACCCGGCCGTCCATCCAATAGTATCATTATGAATTCACGGGCTCATTCCACCGGTTATTATTGCCCGCGGCCTTTACCGGACGAGGACGAGCAGACGGCTCCAAGTCCCTCGCCGGATGCACACCGTCCAGTTCGGCAATGCGGCGGTCAATCTCACTGATCACGCGCTTCGAGAACGGCCCGAGGTGCAGGTACAGCGCCATCTGCATCACGATGTAACGCAGCGCGCCTGGATTGGTTTTGGCGACTTCGACGAAGGTCTTCCAGAACGGCTCGCGGGCCTCCGGCAGGGTCCGCATGATCTTGTGTACGCTGTCGATGCCGCCAAGCCTCTTACGCACGTCGCCATCTGGCAGGTCGCGGCAGCGGTCGGAACGGTCGAGCATGACGGCGAGCCGTGACAGCCGTCCCGCGTATGCCGTCGGGCAGAACACCTGCCCGAGCACGGCCTTGTAATCCACAAGGATGTCACGAAGCGGACGCTTGGTGTCGAAATTGCAGCCGAGCGTGCATTGGTCGCCCGCCTGCTCGACCTTCATGAGGTCATGGCCTTTGTGCAGGCGGCCTTCCTTGGCTAGTCGCCGCGTCAGCTGTGTGCCAGGCAGCGCATAGAGTAGTCCAACCATGCAGACTGGAATGTTCGTCTCCTCGATGAAGTCGATCATCGCCTGTCCCATTGAAACTTTCTCGGTATCGAACCCGACGATGAAGCCTGCCGTGATGAACATGCCGTAGCCGTAAATCTTATGGATGCACTCCGCGATGTTGCGCCTGGTGTTCTGCTTTTTCTTCATCTGCACGAGCGTCTCTGGATCCGGGCTCTCGATGCCGACGAAAATCGCGAAGAAATTTGCGTCCTTCATCGCCTGCAACAGATCGTCGTCGTCCGCGATATTGATCGAGGCTTCGGTCGAGAACTCGAACGGGTAGTCGTGCTCTTCTAGCCAGGCTTTGAGCCGCGGCAGTAGCGTACGGAGATTCTTCTTGTTGCCGATGAAATTGTCATCGACGAAATCGATATGTCCGCGATAACCGTGGTCGTAGAGCGCTTGCAGCTCGGCGAGAATCTGATCATTGGTCTTGGTGCGCGGCACGCGACCATACAGCTCGATAATATCGCAGAACTCGCAGGTGAATGGGCAGCCACGCGAATATTGCAGGCCGATGAAGAGATAGTGATCGAACTTAATCAGATCGTAGCGGGGCATCGGGCTTAGCGTGACGTCGACCTTGAATTTCTCGGCGGTGAACACGCCCTTGCGCTCGCCCCTTTCCCAGGCCGCGATGAAGTGCTCGATGATTTGCTCGGCCTCCCCGATCACCTGGAAGTCCGCGTCCGCGTAAAGATGCGGGCTGGAGGAGACATCAGGTCCACCGACACATACTGGCTTGCCGTGCAGGTGAGCGAGATCGATCAGGTAGACGAAATCAGGCTGCTGGTTGAGCATACCGCCGATCATCACGAGATCGGCCCAGTCGAGATCCGCGTCGGTCAAAGGCTCCGTGTTACGGTTGATGAGACGGATGTCCCAATGCTTCGGCAGCATGGCGGCGACCGTGATCAGGCCGAGTGGCGCGGCCGGATACTTCGCGCCGACCAGTTCGCAGGCTTCTGTATAGTTCCAGAACGAGTTCGGAATGAACTTCGGATAGACCATTAGGACGCGACAGCGGATCGTCATGTGACCCCCCGGAGGTTTGGCGGCAGAGTGTCACGCAGTTTGTCGGGACTCAAGGCCTCTTCGAGTAAACAAGACAAGGTCGACTGTCGCAATCGATGGGTACCCAGTTTGCCAATCGCAGACTTTATCGCCGCTCTCACGTGCCGCCATTCCTGCAGCGTGCGACCACGGGGACGCCGAGGGGCGACGATTTCAATGATTGAATGAGCTGCCTCCAAACGGGCATGGGAATGGATGAGTGCGCTCTCTCTTAGACATCGCGCCACGCTACTATGAGAAGGGGTTCGACGCGAGCGTTCCATGGGACGACTTCGGTGCCGTGTGCGCGCTTGTGGAAGCAGGTTTCCGCCTTCGCCGGCCGATCGTCTGATGCAGTGGCCTCAAATTGCGTTCAGCTTCGCGAAGCCGCCGGGCTCGCTCGGCGGTTTTCGTTCGCCGGCCTCTCCAATCGCCACTCTACTACTGCAATCGTCATCATTTCGAGGGAGAGTGAGACAGTGAAGCGGCTGCTAGCGGTTTGAATTCCTCTTCATGGTGATCCTTTCGCGCGAAGAGGCAAAAGCTAGCGATCGGAATCCAGTTGTACTGTCTGGCGCCCACCGTTTAGCGCTTTAAGTTGGTTTACGTATTCCTCGGGCTTTATCAAATGGAATGGAACCTTCAGGCCCATAAAACTCGCTATGCGACCAATGAAGGCAGTGCAGTTGGTTGTTTCCGCATTCCATATCGGCGAGGTCGCCTGAAGATGTTTGATATAAGTGAAGACTTTTTTGGCGTCCGCTTCACTCAAGTAGACGCGATAGCTAGCTGTTAAATACTCCTCATCAAGGTCACCGTAGCTCGCCCCTGTCTCAGAGGGCACCCACATGAGATGTCCCAATATGTAGGGCAGCGTGTCACCTGCCGGGTGCAGGCCGGCAACTTCGACCTGCTTCTCACTTGTCTTGCCGAACCAGATAAAGGCATGCCCGTAGGATGCCGCGGTGCGGGCACGAAAATCTACGTAGTAGGGTCCTTTGGACGGCTGAGGCCTTCGAATCGGCTTTACGTCCGATGTGGAAAGTGGGGCGGTCGACGCAGCAGCAACTGTCGTGACGCCAGGTTTCATCGACGGTTTGGCTGGAGTGTACTGTTGCTGATGATCAGCGCGCGCCACAAGTTGTTGTGCGCTACTAGTGCCAATTCCCAAGCCAACCGAGGCCGCAAACATGCTGATCCCGACAAAGGCTTGCAGGCTGGCCTGCTTCCGATTCGCTCTTGCCACCTTCAAACCCTCATAAACCTAGCACAGCCAATGTCACAAGACTGGCCAATGTTACAGTATGCCCGAGTTTGCGAGCCTAAACCCTTCAGCCGAAAACGGCAGAAGATGCATGAGACCCCTGAGGATCTTCGGGTTAACCCCTCGTGGTCACCACCGGGGCTTTGCCGACCGGGTATTTGCCAACTGGAGTTTTGCCGACAGGAAACTTGCCAACGGGCCCAGTTTGTACAACGGGCTGCGGATGAGGGAGGTCCGCAGCAACGGCTGTTCCCACTAAGGCCAGAGATGCACTCCCAATGATCACGTATTTCAACATCGTAGTCTCCCGCCGCACACTTGCCCCAAGTACATTAACAACTAACCCGAACCATTATCGTGAGGCAATTAGCAGAGCGCAGACCAGCGATCGCACGCTGTCTTTTTTTGACGGATGTTGCAGAAATAGCACGCATTTTAGAGGAGTGGGTGCCGCGTCTCTTCGAGGAGCCGCAGCGCTCGAGATTTACTTCAAACCTGCTTCAGAAGAGCAATGGGAAAATCCGGCCGGTCCGCGCCATGTAGGCGCGATAACTGTCGCCGAAGGTTTCCAACATCATTTGCTCTTCTCTGGCAACGCGGCCGAAAAACAAGGTCCCAAAACCAACCAAGCCCGCGCCGCCGGCAACCCAGTTCGGCAGCAGCAATGCCTGTGCGATAGTCCACAGCCAAAACGCTGAATACATGGGGTGTCGAATTCTCCGGTAAATGCCGTCCGTGACGAGTTGATGGCCTTCCCTCACATCAAGACTGATCGACCAATTCCGGCCGAGCGCCCGATGCGTTAGTTGAAACATACCCAAAGCCCCTATCGCAAAGAAAACCCCCAGCCAAGCTGCGACGGGATGGAAAGTGTACGCGGCGAAATGAGGAATTGCCGTCGCCACGTAGATGAGTGGCAGAATACCAAGACCGGTAAGAGATATCAGCAGTAGCGTAGTTTCGCGGGGGCCTCGGGCGCTCCATAAAATCTGTTCGCGGCGGGAACGGCGCGCGTATTCGTGGCGTATGAGATACCACCCGATCACCAGCACAACAAACACAAGCTTTGAAAGAGGAGGTGTCACTTCTTGATTAGCCGCTGCGTCGGCTCACTACTGACGGCGCCACGCCGATGAGGGCTCCATCGTCCCTGAACATCGGCAGGGCGTCGTCTTGAGCGAGCGTCTGAGATTTGGCTGAAACAGGCATGAGAGCATGAAGTAAATCGTACATTGCTCGCCTATCGTTTCCGCTGATGAATTGGCAATTCAACCGGTAGAAATTGCGACTAGCAGGCCGCGTGATTGGATCGTAGCCGCCAATGTGAAACCAGCCGCTTTGCGATGGTGGTTCTTGTCATACTTACCTCTGAATTCTGCCTGCGAATTCCCCACCGCCCAGCCTTCAGTCGGTCTATAATTGCATACGTAGCAAGCGAACGTCTGGCATCAATGGTTGTCAATAGGGAATCGGCTAAGGCATTAGGGGAATGCGGATCGGGTTGTTTTGCCCTCCATCCGCTGACCGTCTATCGACATCTTATCTTAAACTGCTGATAGCCTGTGTCGGCGCAGCGGGCTCGTCTGGGCGAGATCTGTTTGGCGAGCACCCTAGGAGAATAGCCGATCACCTTGACCGGCCGTTGCAATAAAGGTTTGGTCCGACGCCGTTAGGGGTGCCGGTTGATCGTTGCCATGATCCGCGGCAGCAAGGTGGCAGCAATCATCGCGTGGCCTTCGCTCGTGAGGTGGATGAAGTCGAAGGTGTAGTAGCGAAGGGGGATCTCCTCGTCGTAGACGATCACTTTGATCGAACGGCTTCGCAACCGGCGCTCCATGGTGGCAATGTTGGCGGCGCGTTGTTCCTTCGTCCCAAGGAAACGCCGGTCATTGGCCCCCGGTTGCAAAATCACGATGTCGGTTCCGCTTGGTACATCGCTATCAATACGTTTGAGCATGCCTGCAGTGGTGTCGAATGGCACGCCGGCATTGATGACTTGTGCGTCGATGCCCTTGGCTTCCAGTAAGGCCTCTAACTTAGCCGGATATGCGCCCTGTTTGCCCACATACCAGCCTTGCGTATTGCTGGCGCCAATCGCGACAATACGAAGCTGCGCTGCAGCAGCGGTAGTCACTGCAGACAGAAGTACTATTACCGCAAAGAGTATCGCCCTAAACATAGTGAGCACACATTCTGGCCTCCGGAACAGCTTCGGCTTCGCAGACAATAACGGCTCAGGCTGCGACGGCAACCAGACTTCTCGATTGACGCGGCGTTTCACAAGCCGCGTTTCGTTGCATATGCATGAAGTAGAATACCGCTTAAAATGCGATGATGGAGCCAACGAGTGCTCAGGACCTCGCGGCGCGAGGCGATCAATTGCAGGTCGCACAAAAGGAGACAGTACGAAAGCCTATCGCCATCGCAAATGCCTTGGCATCAGTTGAGCCCGTCGGTCCGAAAACAAAATAAATCAAAAGCCATCTACGGTAGCTCCAGTTGCTTTCGTCTTCACGGTCTAGTTGCTGTTAATAGGCCAGTTGGGTGAGCGTATCGCGGATTGAGCGTGGTTTGATATAAGCTAAGCTCAATCCCGCGGATGCGGCCATGAAACCCAAGGTGTGCTGGTCGCCCATCCCGCGTAGGACCATTAATGACGAGGCTGCGGTTCTCCTCAGAGCACCAGTTTGATTGCCTGGTCGTTGCCAGGTCAATTAGCTAGGCGGCGGATCGGCTCACGCTTTTCACGACCGATCCCTGAGGCGAATTCATGCCCTGCTTGACGCGGTCGCCCTGGCAGCCGATCAGCGCGAGTGTAAGGGCCATGATCGCCAAGATGCGCAACTGTTGATCTCCCGACCGGTTACCCATCCAAGCGCGACCGGCGGTCGAAAGCAAGGGAGAACGGCGCGAAGCATCCCGAGAGCGGAATGGATTATTCAGCAATTCAGTGGCTGCCGGCGGCGGAGTAATAGGCCTCCGCTTGCTCGATCGGACCAACGTAGCAGTCTATCGAATATGCTGCGCAGATCGAGAGCGCGATCCCGAGCACGATGGCAACCATTGTCGGAACGATAAATTCTATGGTGATCACTCTGTTGGTCATCGCAGAAACTCGCTTGACCCCGCCCGCGCGCTAGATGCCATAGTCCGTTGATTCGGGGAATTGGAAACTAAGCCAGCGATAGCTGCCAGTGAGGGCTTGGCTACTGACCACGGCAATAACTTGTCGTCAAGTTGGCAAGCATGACCTCGCAAGCTTCTTCGGCCTGGCCAGTGTTTTGAAGGGCGAGCCTCCAACCTTGATGGCGCTCCTGCTCTGCCTCGATTGGAGGCGACGACGCTACAAAGCCGGTTCGTCCGTGAAAGCCGGGACCGCTGCTGCTCCCATAACGGATCAGTCAGCAAGGCGTACCGTCTAGCTACCAGGCAACATCGCGACGACGGTAATCAGACTCAGGGCAGATGCGACACGGTGAACTCCCATCAATTCGCACGATTGGGCAAAGCTCTAGAACGAGACCGCAGTGAAGCGCGGATGAAGCACTAGTACGCTGCACGGGCATGGCCTGGTGACCAAGACGGCCGGTGTCACAGTGACGCGTTACAAAAGCAGCGCCCCGAGCCGCACCGCAAAGGGCCGAAGGCGCATAGAGTTTGACTGACCCTCGGGTTAACCCTTGGTAACCAGTGGGGCCGGGGCCTTGCCGATGGGGTACTTACCAACGGGAGTTTTGCCGACGGGGTATTTGCCAACCGGCCCCGTTTGCACGACGGGCTGCGGATGAGGGAGGTCCGCAGCAATGGCTGTTCCCACCAAAGCCAAAGACGCAGCGCCAACGATCACAAATTTCAACATCGAATCTCCTGCTTGCTAATAATGACAAATCCAGAACTAACCTGACGCTCCTTAGGGCGCAACAAACGGACTCCCGAGCCAGCAATAGCGCGATCTTTTTTTGACGGGTGTTGCGGAAATGGCACTCAGTTGTGTTTGCGTTCTCCACGAGAAGCTCTCGTGCAATAGCTGGTGTCATTTCGGATTCAACCGCTGCGCCGGATTTGTTAGCGGTTCGCCGCGGGACGGCGGCGTGCAGATAAGCGCTCCGTCCTCGCCAATCATCGAAATGGCTCCGTCTGCAGCGAGCGTCTGAGACCTGGCTGAAATAGGGCCGCATACGAGCATGAAGTAATCGTACAATGCTCGCTTATCGTTTCCGCTGATGAACTGACAGTGCAATCGGTAGAACCTAAGGCGGATGCGTCTGTACATGGCGCGCTCAAGCATTCGACTGAATTCGACGAGCCTGACAGTAGGCTCGTTTTCTGTCGGCAAGGCCATTTCGGCCATCGGCTTGGTATTGTAAAAGTTCAATACGTCTACCCGAGCCTGATAGTCAGCCCAAAAAATATCGGGCGCCTGGGCGACGCGCTCCACCGACGCACGGAAGCATGTTGCCGCGCGGTGTAATCCGATCTTTAATATCGACGATCCGATCGTGATGAGCATGACCGGAATTCTGCTTGCACCGAACGAGCCGTCCAGCCTCAGCGCGCGATCAAGAAGATCAACCGCGATTACAGCGCCAAGACTATGACCTATGACCAGAAGTTCGTCTGCTTCTGAGTTTCTCGCCGCCGCCACAATCTCGGCGGCCAATCTGTCCAGCCTTCGCTCGATGGTCGAATTACCTTTCCGAATATACTCGCGAGAAAAAATCCAGTCGTCGAAAAGATTGTCCAGGTGTAGCCAGCGCCATGGACCCACCAGAAGCGCTGCGAGGATGAGGAGACCGACGCCAATGGCAACAGGGATTGATCCGGCGTGTTTGAAGGCAAACACGCCAATTAGAAACGCGGCTAGGATGAGGGCGCCGAAAGCAACGAAAGGATACAGAAAGAAGCCTGCGTAGTACCAATTCGTTCGGAAGTAACCCCAGAGCGCGCCAGCCAGCACGAAATCCACAAAGGCAAGAATACCGAGCGGAATACGCGACCAAATGGTTCGACGCTTGAAGGTTTCAATTACGTCGTCCCATCGAATAAGATGGTATTCGGTTTCGACCTGCCAATTAGGACCAGTCGTGGTCACGTTCCATTTTGTCTGATCCGCGCTGCCTTGCAAACCATCGATGAAAGCTTTGACCGACCAGGTAAGTTGGAACCTTCCCATTTCGCGCACAAACCGTCGTCGCGCACTAGTAGGCGGAGTGATTGGATCGTAGCCGCCAATATGAAACACCAGCCGCTTTGCGACGGTGGTTCTTGCCATAATTCTACCTGCGAGTTCCCAACTGTGAATTGATCATGTTTCCCACCCAGGCGCGTTTCGATCGATTTTAAAGTCACAGCAAATGTCAAGCGAACGTCTGGCCCCGATGTTTGTCAATAGAGACCCGGCCAAGTCAGCGCGAGAGAACTGCCCACCTAGGCTAGACTTTGTGAACCTTTACTCGATGACCAGCAACCAGGCCCCGACACTACCACGTGGCGA
This sequence comes from Alphaproteobacteria bacterium, assembly GCA_005884765.1. GTDB lineage: Bacteria > Pseudomonadota > Alphaproteobacteria > Rhizobiales > Xanthobacteraceae > Bradyrhizobium. Next base: position 75,827 of record VAZV01000150.1, on the reverse strand, counting down.
TGATCCGGCGTGCGGGGCATAAAGCATGTCTCCCGTTGCCTTGGCGCATGGTAATGTACGACTTGCCGCATCAGTTGATGACCCCAAATTGTAGTGATTGGGCGGGTCGCGGGCGGGGCGAAGGCCTGGCCTCGTCGAGGCGATCAAGTGATCTCGGCGTCTTGGGCGATTTGATTGGCGCGGAAAACATGACAGGACCACGCGACAAACTCGGAAGGCCGGTCGTCGTCGTCACCGGCATGGGCATTGTGACCTCGCTAGGTGCCGGCAAGACCGATAACTGGGCGAAACTGACTGTCGGCGAGTCCGGCATCCGCACCATCACCCGATTCCCGATCGACGGTTTGAAGACCACGATCGCCGGAACGGTCGATTTTGTCGCCGTCGAGCCGCGTTCGTCAACCGGTCTCACTGAGCGCCTTGCCGAGATGGTCGCCGAAGAAGCGCTGGAGCAGTCGCGCATCGGTACTAAGGGCGATTTTCCGGGACCGCTATTTCTCGCGGTGGCTCCCGTCGAATTCGAATGGTCGCAACGGTTCGACTTGGGCCGCGCCACTGGCAAGCTGGACCCGAACTACGACGACCTCCTGCGCATCAGCGGCGGTGGAAAATTCGCGCCCTATCACCGCCGCTTCACGTTCGGTTCGGTGGCGGCCCATCTTGCCGAGACGTTTGGTACCAAGGGATCGCCAATTTCGCTGTCGACTGCCTGCGCGTCCGGTGCGACTGCGATCCAGCTCGGCGTTGAAGCGATCCGCCGCGGCGAAACCGACGCCGCGCTGTGCGTGGGAGCCGATGCCACGATCAATCCGGAGGTGATGGTACGATTTTCGCTGCTATCCGCGCTCTCAACCCAGAACGACCCACCGCAGGCTGCCTCAAAACCGTTTTCGAAGAACCGTGACGGCTTTGTCATGGCGGAGGGCGCAGGCGCGCTGGTGCTCGAAAGCTACGATGCCGCCGTGGCGCGCGGCGCTCCGATCCTTGGCGTGGTAGCCGGCTGCGGCGAGCTCACCGATTCCTTTCATCGGACCCGCTCAAGCCCGGACGCCAAGCCGATCATCGGCTGCGTACTGAAGACGCTGGCTGATGCCGGCATGACGCCGGAACACATCGATCACATCAACGCCCACGGCACCGCGACCCCTGAAAACGACAAGATGGAATATCTGGGGATCTCGACGGTGTTCGGTGAACTCGCCCAGCAGATTCCCGTATCATCGAACAAATCCATGGTTGGCCACACCATCTCAGCCGCAGGCGCAGTCGAGGCGGTGTTCTCGCTGCTCACCCTCGAACATCAGCGCATCCCGCCAACCATCAACTATGACATCCCCGATCCAACGATCCTGTTCGACGTGGTCGGCAACAAGGCCCGCGACGCCAAGGTGACCGCCGTGATGTCGAACTCGTTCGGCTTCGGCGGCCAGAACGCCTCGCTGGTCCTGACGCGGGAACCAGCCTAGCCGGCGCCGGCCCTTGTCAACCGTTCGCTCGCAGCGTCTGCAGCGCATCCCCAAACCAGCAACTTAAGAAGGTTTGCGAGCCGGCGATCAGGGGCAAATCGATCGATGACCCAGAAGCAGATTGCCCCGACTACGATGATGACCAGAATTCCGATCAGAGCAGAGATCATTCTGTAGCCCCCTTTGTCGCCCTGTTTCGCTCATCTCTTCATCTTCGGCATATCGACGCGGTCCTTGCGAAACTCTTCAGGCCCTTTGATCAAGCTGCGCTTCCGACTTGCCTTTTCATTGCTGTTAGGAGTGCCGACCGTCACGCTATCGATCGCCTTAGATGCGAGATCCGCGAGGGCGGCGCGCTGTCGCTCCGAAGGCGCCGATTTTGTCTTCTTCACTTTAAGGCCCAGCTCGACTAGGCGGCGGATGGCTTCAGAGAGTGTTGGCTTATCCGGCTGGTATTCCGCCCATCGGACTATAGTCGCGCGGATTACGGGATCGGCCCGGAATCCCACCATTGGCGTTATACCCGTCGCGGGCCGTCCCGGAGATTTTTGTTTAGCAGATATTGTTTTCTTCATAATTTCTGTTTAGCATAAAAACAAGCCCCGGAGAAGGTATCAACCTCGCCTTGGCTCTAACCTCACATCGAAGCGAATCCAAATGACAAGGCTGATAAGCGTGCATAGCACGCCACGAGAAACTGCGAATAAACCCGCCCGTTGATCAAGGCCTTCCTAGAGTCATAGGGCTCGGAACCGATCAATCCGTAGGTGATGGTCATAATTGGCCCGAAATGCTCATGGAAGGAGCGGGCATGGGTACTGCGTATGTCGATGAGCCAATAACCGTGTTCGCTGCGGGAGCGCTGCTGTTGTTGAGCCTTTCGCTCGGCGGGTGCGCGAGTTCAACTGCGGGCTCATCACTGATGGACGCGCGGGCTGAGACACCGGCGCTTCCGAAGCCAAGCGTTCATTCCCCGTTAGAAGATCTGCCGCCGAAGCGCGAGAAGCCGGCGATGACGGCCGAAGAACAGTCGAAGCTCAAGAAAGAACTGATGGACACACGCGATCGCCAGACGTCTCACGCTAAAGCTAGAGGGGGCGTTGCGCGTTCTAAATCAATAAAGCCCTAAGAAAGCGAACGCCGGGGGGCGCCGGCGCCGATCGGCCAGCATATGACAACCGGCGAATCGAACCAGCACCAGCGGTCTTCCTGGAGTCGTGCGGGGCTATCCAACGTAAGCGGCGTGGGGCTTCGGTCCCGCGCTCGCACCACCGCGTGCCCCCCGGGAGCATTTTGGAAAGTGCCAAGGTCCTGCTGCGGTACCTCGACCAGAATCCGGATCGATTGATCGAGCCTGGGATTACCCTTGCTCTCGCGGCATTCAGAGATGCTTGGCCGTGGTGACGATGCCGAGGGCTCGGGGAGATCCGGAGCTAGACCAAAAAAGCGCGTGCCGAAAAAATCCAAATAATGTCTCGGACTACGAGCAGTCGACGGCATTTTCCGCCCTGTCGAGCCGGTAGGTCTATTCCAGCACCGGACAGCTCGCAAATCCCGGACTCACCAGCGGCCTCCTAGAGTCGTGCAGGGGCATAGGTTCTAGTGTGATTTCGGCGGCGATGCCGCCGCGCGGGCCGCAGGCGCCGGCATGGTGGCAGTCGATGGCTGCAAGGCATCAAGTCTCTCGGTTAGGGCGGCGATTTGGTCGGATAGCTTTTTCGTCTCCGCCCTCTGCGCCACGAGTTGATCCTGAACGACCTGCAATTGATCGACGGCCTGTTGCTGGGTTAACTGAAGCCCCTTGGTGGTCTCCAGAAGCTCGTTAGAAGTCCGCCGACTCGCTGCTAACGCCGCGGGAGCGTAAGGCGCTGGAGCGACGGCCGGACTCCCACCCGCCGCCCACAGGGTTATCCAGCCGCCGCCGATGAGCACTACCGCGGCAGCCAAAGTAATGACCAAGCGCCGGCGCATAGTCTGGGCGACTTGCTTTCGGCCCTGAGAAGGAAATACCTCGTCGACCATTAAAGGGGCTCTGCTACCTGCCTGCTACCTGACCTCAATCCGCCAGTAGCAAGCCCTTCAGAGTTATGCCTAAGTACTTGATATATTAGCAGGAGGGAGGGTTACCACAAGGCAGGAATTCCAACGGGTGCGACACAAATTCGAGCCTGAAGGGGCCTCCCGAAAAGCCTTACAAACCGCGGCATTGTCGCACTTTTTGCCTCGTCTCCGGTGCGCCCGGGAACGCTACCAGTTGACGCCATTCACAGCCGATTTCGGCCAGTACCGAGGCGCGCACTAGAGAAACCCGTTCGCGGCTCGATGTAGGGACAAGTTTACCCGATGGGCGTCGCGCATTCCGGAAAGTGGCGAGACCTCTCGCGGGGTCGAGCGCTCCTAGCCCGCAAGCTCGGAGAGAGTCGAATGGCGCCGAGCATTTTGCTCGCGCTTCTTCTTTGGCGGCACGAAATCGCACTTACCGAGGACAAGAAGGCCGACTTGCCCGGAAGCGGGTCTGCAGACTGAGCTAGTTGCCGAAATTCATCAGACAGGCGGAAACCTTCTGCAGCTCGACGAATCATTTTGACTGTGCATGGCGCGCCCGCCTTCATCGAGGGATAAGGCGAGGTACCGACGATGCTTACAGTTATGACAGGAATTTTTATCGTTCTGAGTATCGGTATTCTAGTAGCTCATGCTCTGGAGGCCTTCCACATTCTCGGAAGCTAACAATCGCAGTAGCGCACCTCGCCTCCAAACCGAGGGAACCCACTATGCCTGCACTGATTGATTTCTGGCTGATGCCAGCCCGTCTTTGGCTCGATCTCGTCGCCCCGTTTAAGCTCGCTCCCGTCACTATTGATTTGGTCCCGCTTGCCAAGGCGCGGTACATCCGGCGGAGGCGCAAGGTGCTAAGGTCGAAGCGCGGCGACTGACTCGACCTTCCGACGGCGCCGAGCTGTTCACGTGGCGGGTGCAGTGATTACGGAATGCGGCCATCCTGCACTGGCTCGGGGGCATCGGCCAGCTCGACGAGCTTGTGCGCCGTCGCAAAGGACGGGTGATGTTTCGATAAGTTTTGAACATGTCGCGCTGACGATTTCGCCTATGTCGTAGTAAAGGCCGCCTCAGTTGGCGGCCTCTTTCAGTTGGCGGTCCCTTTCATTCCCCGCGTCCATTTTAGCCGACGTGCAACGAGCGCGGTCTGCCATTTCGGTATCTGTGGCCACGCAGCAACAAGACTTTTGTTCCTACATCGGAACCGCGCTTTCGGATTTACGGACGATGTCGCCCTCGATACGTGGGTTTCGCACAGCGAAACGCAATGGAGATAAGATGCGCGACTTAGAGGAAATGGCGGCCAAGCTATTGGAGACTGCTAGCAAGCTCCCGCCGGGGCCAGAGCGCCATGAACTTCTTAAGCAGATCGCGACATTTCACGCGCGGATAGCCACCATCACTGCAAAGCAAGAACAGTTACAGTCAGCCAAGTAGGGCCGCCTCAGTTGGCGGCCTCGCCGCGTTGGCGGAAGCACACGAAGCGATCAATAGGCCAAGGCCAGCGGCTGCGAGCGCATGCGAGGCGGACCAGAACGAGCGACTTTCGGCGCGCAGGAGAGTCCCGCATGCGCCCAAGCCTGTTGGCTATCAGATCATTGTCTCAGGACATTGCCCGGTTGCGCGCCAGCAGCGGCGACGAAGTGAAGATGTTAAAAACGATCCAAGGCATTAGGAGGAAAAAGAGCATCTGAGTATCTCGCTGTGCCGGTCGCCCCATTTTCGATGGCTTATCGATACCATATCTGAGTCGCTGCCAATCAGCACCATGAGTGCGAATGACGCGGCACCGCGCGTCGGCGCGAGCCTATCAAACCGAACACTTCAATGTACGTATTTGCCCGGGATCGCCCCGCCGATCCCCGACGGGTTTTTTCCGCTCAAGATCGAGAGTTGATCTGCTAAAATGCGACACATCACCCGCTGGGCGGGGTTCTTTTATGAACCAATTTATTTTCGAACCAATCCGGGTTAACTCGAATGCTCCAGGAGGCGCCTGCATTCTGCGGACGTTTGACGATGTGGGGGCTTTCATCATCAATAACGTGGATACCAAAAACCGCCGATCCAGACATTGGCAAGCTGTACTGCAGGATCTGATGCAAGCCCGTTTCGGGGCGAGAAGGGCGGAAGTTCACGATGCCATGCGCCACGCGCTGTTCGTGGAAGGTTGGCTAGATAGTTAGAAGGCTCCCGTGTGCGCCGGCGGGTTTTGTAAGGCAGCCGTCGCAAACGGGACCGAGAAGCTCGAGAACGTCACTCATGCTGTAGACACGCCTGTCTCATCGCCGCCGCCCGCTACGCACTCACATTTGCGCGTCGTTCAAAGCAAATGCCGCGGACTTCACGCGCGTGGGCAGCAGCTTCGGCTCACGACAAATCGCCCCATCCCAGGAACATGAGGGTATCCGGAATGAGGCGAAGCCAGACCATATGCATCAGCGGCTAGTTGATGCACCAACAGTGTGATTGTGATTTCGGGCGAGCTGGCGGCGAGATCGAGCGAGACTCAGGAGTAATCCAGAAAGTTTGCGTAGCGTACCGCGGGCGCTGGGGAGGCGGTTATCATCGACCCTGAGCACTTTGCCGATCCTTGCTCCGGATTTGTTTGGCGAGGTTGCTAGCCGCAAAAATAGAATTCAAAACTATTGCGAGCAAGATTACCCAACATCCTGCCGCCACGATCGAGAGCATCAAGTTGCGTCGCCGCGTCATTGCGCCATTCATCCAAACACGATTGAACGGGGGCGGGGCCGCCGCTGGACACAAGCGGGCGACCCCTAATCATGCGGGTACGCATGGCCTCTGCGGGGCGCGCATCGGCCAATCCGGCATGACTGTGAGGACGATAGAATTTTGGGCTTCACCCGCAACGAAACTCGCTCGTTAAGCTTGATGTTCCCGCCGCGGGTTAATTCTGGAACTGAAAAACTAAAACACTGCCGGGTGTATGCGTTCGCGATCCGCTTGAACTTAGGCTGTTCGAGCGCCGAGATCGCAACCGCATGATGCCGCCCAACAGCCTACCGACGCTCGCGCCTTCGTTGAGCCAATGGCTCCCGCGCGAATGGGGGTGGACCGGGCAAACGTCGCTGACGAGACCTCGTCAGACTCTACGAGAGCATTCGAGAACAGGTCTCCGCTGACATTCAATTAGGAAGCCGGCACCGGCTGTTAGGCGAAACGGCGAGGCAGCGGGCGGATCGTTTGCGCGAAGAACCTGACCGCCGCCGATTGCGCTTCGTTCCGATCGACTGGCGTTGATCAGCCGCGCATCACGGCCACCAAGGTGCCAGATGGCGCCGGTGCGCGATTGAGTGTCGGGCCAACCTCCAATTGGGTGGGCAATGCCAGAGAGCCGAATCAAGCCTCTCGACAAAGTGCCGCGGTGGGTGAAACGCGCCATCGAAGATGCGCTTTTCCTGCGCTGAACCGGACAAGCCGGGCTTCGTGCATCACGTCTATGAGTGCGTCACATGCCGAAGCACGCAGAGTTTCGTCACCGCAGCTACATGAGCGGCGCCACGCCGCGGCGCGGGAGCGGTGCGCAAGCTGGTTGAGATCGCCAACGCAGCCGCAGCGGTACAGAACGGTCGGATGATCTACGACACAATGTACGGTCCATAAAGCACATCACGCCGCCGGTCATAAATCTTGGCAACCATTCGGCTGACAGCAATAAAAGCCATCCAAAATGTCAATTCAAATACCATGTGAGTGGCCCCACAATTCTTACGGGGTTGCAAACGACCAAAATTTGTCAGGGGTGACCGAGAGGACTGCCCCGATTGAGTTCGTAGCAACCTCCAAATGTTTAATTTACTATCTTCAATTGATCGTTGACGAATCACCTTGTGCCGCAGGCATAACTTGAACTTTGATTGTGGCAAAATATGTGAGCGGCAAGATCGGTAGGTCGCGCCCGCCTATTTAAAGGTCGTTATGAGTAAGGAGTCTGATTTTTGCATTCCGACGCGCGGCACGAAGGTACCCGCCGGACTGGACTGCCTTCACGAGATCAAGTACGACGGGTACCGTGTCCGGCTGGAGCGCGATGGCAACCGCGTGCGCCTGATCTCGCGCAATGGCTATGACTGGACCAGCCGTTATCCCTGGATCGTCGAGGCCGCGCTGAAGACAAGAAGGAGTTCGTCATTGACGGTGAAGCGGTCGTTCTCGGCGGCGACGCCGTCGCCGATTTCAACGCCTTGCATTCGCGAAAGCACGATCGCGAGGTGCGGCTCTATGCCTTTCGATATAATGGCACCCGAAGGCGCGGATCTGCGGGCGCTGCCTTTGAGCATGCGAAAGACCAACTTGGCGCGGCTGCTGGCGCGCCGGCCGGATGGGATCTTTGTCGCGCCCTTTGAGCAAGGCGAGATCGGCACAGACCTGTTTCGCGCGGCCTGCAACATGGGGCTCGAGGGACTAGAGTCGAAGCGGCGCGATCGACCTTACCGCGCCGGCAGGTCGCCGGATTGGATCAAGGTCAAAAACCGGAAACATCCGGCGATAGACATGTTGATAAAAGCTTTCGCGTGAACCGCATCGGCCGGCGCACTGTCATGTGCATGACGCTGATCGTCGCGTTATTGATCGATCATCTCGCAGGTGTTTGGGGTCGCCTGGGGATAAGCGCTGGAGAACACGATTCGAATGTGTGACCTTTGCCTTCGGAGGGCAACGGTTCGAGACCCGTGCAGTTCGCTCCCAAACTTTGCCGCGACTGATCCCTGCTTGGAGGGCTGTTTTTCATTTGGAAACGGCTGCCAAGCAATTGAAATTACTAGAGGCGTTTTGAGCCTTTTCTTCCAAATGCGCCTTGAAATCATTGAATAATCAAGCTGATTTTGATGCCGCCATTCGGAGGTTCGATCCTCCCGCCCCAGCCACCTCGGCCTGATCGTATTGAGCTTGTGTCGTAAATCCCTTGCTCAACAGCTCGCTCTGCCGACCTTCTGTGCCTCTCGAATTTGCCGGCACGGCTTGCGCGGAAGCCAGATCGGCTTCCGCCGAACGCAGCGCGTTTTGGAAATCCTGGGGTTCAATTCTCGCGACGACCTGGCCGGGCGCAACAGCATCGCCGACCGTCACGTTTCTTTCCAGCAGCCGACCTCCGATCCTGAAAGCCAGATTGATCGGATCCTTGGCCTGAATTTGGCCGGTCAAACTTATCGTATCGCCACTTAGGGCGTGCTGAACCAAGGTCACGCGCACCGGCCGGATTTCGACCTTCTTGGGCTGTTCCTTGCTGCATGCGGTAAGCAGGAGAGCGACCGCGATGACGAGCACAATCTGTTTCATCGCGGTATCACCTCATTCAACCGGCGAGGAGCGTCTTATGAGCTTTCACTGCCGGCAATTCATTTGGAGGACGGGACTCGTCATAAGCGGGTTCTGCGATTGGTTAGCTCGCCAGTGCTTCCCGCACGACCTTAGGCAGGAGCCGCCGGGCCGGCTCGCTTCGCCACAGTTCCCAGTCCACCGAATATCGGCCGCCGCCCAGCACAGCGAACACGGCGATCATCACGGCCCAAAACACGCCAAATTCGTAGCCTCCCTCCGGCAGTGCCCACACATAACCGATCTGAAAATGGCCGCCCAACAGCATCGACATCAGCAAGTACACCGATCCGAGCAAGGCCACCGGGCGCGTGAAGAGTCCCAATGTGAGGCCGACGGCGGAAATGAGTTCGATCGACCCGGCGAGCGCAACCTGCGTGGCGGGCATAAAAATCCCAAGGCTCTCGAAATAGAGCGTGTAGATCTTGAATTGAAAGGGCCCGCCGAGGATGTGACTCCCGAAATGAGGCACGAACATCAACCCGATATAGATTCTGATGAACGTCAGAGCCAACTCACTGAGCGATATTTTGGGCGAATCCGACGATGCTACGACAGATGCGGCCCGCAGGATGAATTGGACGAACACAAGAGCACCCAGAAACCAACCCAAAATCGCAAAACCCGGTACGCCCGGACCCGTCGCGACCAGCAGGTCGAGATCGTCAGGTTTCAAACCGGCGATATCAGCCGGAGGGTTCAGACGTAGAATGCTGAATAAGCGCGAAACCACGGCGGTGGCCAGCGCCAACGCCGCAATAGCCGGGAAGGACCCGCGCAGCTGCCATATCGCAGATATCATCAATAGCGCCATCCAAATCATGGTCGATGCAGAAAACCAGGCCGTGACAGGTTGCGTGAAGATGACAGATAAGCCCCATCCGATCATGATGATCGCGACGGCCAAAATCACACGGCTCAGCCAGCGTGCAAACTTATCGATACTCATTGCAATTTGCTCCTCGGATAGAGGTGTCCTTGGCATGTCGCGCCTCTATCGCGCGCTGTTACGCACCGCCGATTACGAATTGACCTTGGCGACACCCATCTCCTGCAGCAGCGTCAGATTGTCCTCGATGTGCCAATTGTCGGTAATGCGGCCATTCTCGATCTTAACGAGATCGGTAGCGATGAAGGGGACCGGCTGGCCCTTGCCTTGCGTCTGTCCGAACTTGCCAGTGAAGTGACCGGTGAAGCTCATATGCACGGTGACGTAGTCGCCGGCGACGATCATCTTCTCCACCGTAACCTTGAGGTCAGGCACAGCGGCGCGCAACCGGCGCGAAGCGAAGGCCGGTCCCTCCGGTCCTTGCGGTCGGCCTGACGGCAGTGTGTGATCGGTGAAGTTGGGCGCGATGGCTTCCTGCAGCAGGGCCTCGTCGCCGGTGTTCCAGAAATCGTAGAATGCGCGGACTGCCTTCATCGTCGCCTCGCGTTGCGCGTCTGGGATTGCCGCGGCGACGACGAGGTCATTGATCTTGATGCTCTCAGCGGCAAAGACCGGCGTGGACAGCGAAAGCGTCAATGCGACGAGGGCTTCTATGATGCGGGCACGGTTCAGCTCATCAGACATCGGTAAGCCTCCTTCTTCAGCCCGTCGGCCCGGGCAGGCCGGTTACGCTCGGCGGACCCCGATCGACAACCGGCGTGCCGGCGCGGTTGGCCAGCACGTAGCGGGCGATCTCATCCTTCCGGGCGAACCAGACATCCTCCTTGCCCTTCGCGTAGGTGAGGAAGCGGTCAAGGGCTCGAACCCTGCCGGCATGACCGGAGATGCGATCGTGCAGGCTAATCACCATCATGCGCCGTCGATGCATGCCCTCTTCGTAAAGCTGATCGAACTCGTCGCGCAGCCCTTGCTCGTAGGCGGCCGCATTCCAGCCGACGAAGGGAAAGGAGACGATGTCGTTCATGTGGAAGGTGTAGGGGACGGTGACGAAATCCCTCCCGCGTACCGGAACAATGAACGGCTCGTCGTGGCTTGGTTCGTCGATGTGATAAACAAAGCCTAGATCCTGCAGCGTCTCCAGGAAATGGATGGAGTTGCGCATCCAGTACGCGTTCCAGCCGATCGGTACCTGGCCGGTGATCTTATGGATCGTCTCGACGCTATCGGCGATGAAGCGCTTTTCCTCGTCACGGGAGAGCTGATACGAGTTGTCCCACACCCGACCGTGCGCGGCGGCTTCATGCCCGCGTCGCACGATCTCCTGAGCCAGAGCCGGTGAGGTTTCGACCGCTTTGCCGATCATGAACGATGAAAGCTTGATCCCATGCTTGTCAACGAGGTCGAGTACGCGGGGGATGCCTTCGTAGTGGCCGTAGGCGAAGAAGGCGTTGGTCGGTAGATCCGGAACGCCCTTCTCGATTGGGTCCGGGATTACACCGCCTGCGCCCGAGATCGGCTGCCCGCCGCCTTCGAACATGAGCGAGAAACTCACCGCCAGCCGCGCGCCGTTCGGCCAGAAATCGCCTGCGTTGCGGTCAGACGTACTGATGGTTGTCGTCGCGGCGCTGGCAGCGCCGATCAGGCCGCCGGCAGCGGCGGCGATTACGACGGTCTGAAGAGCCTCTCGGCGATTGAAATGCGAGGGCTTCTGCGCGGGATTGATCATTCGCGACTCCTCTGCTTGACGCACTCTCAACTCTTCTTGATCGGGAAGCGCTCCTCGGGTTGGGGTGAAGGAATGCCCACCGAAAGGAAGATTTCCATGCAGTACGCCGCGCCAGGACGCCTTTCTATCGTGGCGCCGTGCAGCAAATCCTTGAAGCAGTGCTGAGAATTTCTGAGAAATCGAGAGGCCTTGCCGGAAATGCCCGGAAAGCGGTCGGCGACCTCAACGCACCTGCAGCAATGGTCGTCGGCCAGCGACAGAACCGGCCGTGGCGGCTCGCGCGCTGCCGAATTCTGATAAAACATGAGAAATCCTGAACCGGGGTCGCGAGTGCGCGCACAAGGCCGACAACTGGTGTACGAGTCGGGCGAGTGGGAGGTTGATCTCGCTCGGCGTGAACTGCGAGCGCGTGGAGTGCCAGTCCCGGTCGGAGGCCGCGCATTCGAAATCATCGAAGTTCTGGTTCAGTCGGCAGGTGAGCTTGTCACCAGGAACGACCTCTCGGCTCGCATTTGGCCGGGCGCGATCGTGGAGGACAATACGCTCCAGTTTCACATATCTGCGATTCGCAAGGCGCTCGGTTCGGATCGCGGAATACTGAAGACGGCCTCCGGTCGTGGCTATCGTCTACTCGGTGCGTGGACATCCCGGGAGAGCACATCGTCAGTAGACTCGATGGATCTCGAACCGATGCGAAGCCCGGCCGAGCCATTTCAAACCAATTTGCCTGCGGCAGCATCCGAACTGGTCGGTCGAACCAATGCCGTGCAGCATTTGCGCGGTCTTCTATCCGCCTACCGGGTGGTCACGCTGACCGGGCCGGGGGGAATCGGCAAAACCAGGTTGGCATTCGAGGTGGCCCGCGGCTTGTTTCCGAGCTTTCAGGGTGATGTTCGGCTCGTCGAACTGGTGTCACTGTCGGATCCGGGGCTGGTACCGTCCGCCGTGGCAGGGGGCCTCAGCTTGAAATTGGGCGGCGACGAGATTTCCGCAGAGTCCGTCGCTCGGGCCATCGGAGCACAGAGACTTCTGCTTGTTCTCGATAATTGCGAACACGTGATCGACGCAGCAGCCAGGTTAGCGGAAACGATCGTGCGCATGTGTCCGCGAACCACCATTCTTGCGACGAGCCGCGAGATCCTGACGATCGAGGGCGAGTACGTTTACCGCGTTCCGCCGTTGGATGTACCCTCGCAGCATGAGGAACCCGACGATATGCTTGGTCGCAGCGCGGTGCAGCTTTTCATCGCCACGACCAGGGCCGTGCATTCGGATTTCTCGCCAAATGGAGAGAACCTTCCGGCAATTGCTGCAATCTGTCGGCGCCTCGATGGTATCCCGTTGGCCATCGATTTTGCGGCAACTCGCGTCGCCACGCTCGGGCTCCAGCAGGTCGCCGCCAGCTTGAATGATCACTTGGGGATGCTGACCAGCGGCCGCCGAACGGCGCTGCCGCGCCACCAGACGCTGCGCGCAACGCTGGACTGGAGTTATGAGTTGCTGCCCGAGCCCGAACGTTTGGTCATGCGGCGACTTGCCGTGTTCGCCGGCGACTTTACCGCAGAAGCCGCAAGTTTGGTTGCGGCGGATGACGAGATCGCCGTGTCCGATGTGGTCCGCTCGTTAGCGAACCTCGTCACGAAATCTCTCGTTACCCTGGAGGCCGGAGGCGCGATTGCGCATCATCGGCTACACGAGACCACACGCGTCTACGCCCTGGAGAAGCTCGCCGAAAGCGGCGAGTTCGAACAAGTGGCACGACGCCATGCGGATTATTACCGGCGTCTCTTTGAAAGATCCGAAATAGAGCTGGAGACTTTGCCAGCGCCCGCCTGGCTGGCGCGCTACGGCCGTCAAATCGGACAGGTGCGCGCGGCTTTGGATTGGGCGTTCTCGCCAACTGGCGCCGCCGAAATCGGCGTAGCGCTGACGGTGGCTGCGGTACCGCTGTGGGTGCTCTTGTCGCTGATGGAGGAATGTCGCGGTCGCGTCGAGCGGGCGCTTTCCGGTCCCGTCGAGAGTCGAGATGCACGTCGCAATATGCAATTGTATGCGGCGCTTGGCTCTGCGGTGTATCTGACGAAGGGCTCCTGCCCCGAGACGTTAGCCGCCTGGACAACCGCGCTTGAGATCGCGGAAAGTCTCGACGATGCGGATTATCGCCTGCGAGCGCTTTGGGCCTTGTTTAGCGAGTGGTTCACGAGCGGCCAATATCGGACGGCGCTGGGGGTAGCCGAAAGATTCTGCACCTATGCGGCGACAACGGCCGATCCTGCCGACGGGGCAATCGGCGACCGTCTGGTCGGCGTCGCGCTGGGTGCCTTGGGTGACCAAGAAGGTGCGCGGCGGCACATCGAGCGCATGCTGGCCCGCTATGTCGCCAAGAGGTCGCACATCATCAGGTTTCAATATGACCAGCGGCTATTGGCGCGTGCCTATTACTCCCGAATACTCTGGCTGCAGGGACTCGCCGACCAAGCCATGCGTAGCGTCGAACGCAATGTAGTCGACCCTCGCGCCAGCGATCACCCGGTGTCGCTGGTCGTTACCCTGCTTCAGTCTGCCTGCCCCGTCGCGCTTCTCGTCGGCGATCTGACCTTGGCGGAGCGATACGTAAAGACGCTCATGGATCTTTCCGCTAGGCACGCGCTTGAGTTGTGGAACGTCGCGGGACGATGTTTTGCGGGCGTGCTGCTCATCAAGCGTGGCAACACTGGCGCCGGGTTGAAGCTTCTGCGCTCCGCGTTCAGCCGCGTCCCTCAGAACGCGCTTAGCCTCCTTTACACTCCATTCCTCGCCGAGATTGCGGACGCCCTCGGTCGTGACGGCAAAGCCGCCGAAGGGCTTTTGGCAATCGACGAGGCGCTCGCGCGATCCGAGCACACCGAGGAGCGCTGGTGCGTTGCCGAGCTCCTGCGCATCAAAGGCGAACTCATCCTGCGGGAGGGTGCGCCGCAGGCCGCTAGGGCGGCCGAGGAGCACTTCTTGCGCTCGCTCGATTGGGCGCGCCCGCAAGGCGCCCTGTCATGGGAGCTGCGAACATCCACAAGCCTCGCGCGCTTACAGCAGGATCAAGGCCGAATCGCCGAGGCCCGCAGCCTTCTGCAGCCGGTGTACGATCGTTTCAGCGAGGGCTTTGAAACTGCCGACTTGAAGACTGCGAAAGCGCAACTCAACTTGTTGCAGTGGGGCGCAGTTTCGCGAGCTGCCTCTTAGAAATCAAATTCGGAAATATTGGTGGTGCAGGGCAGTCGAGAACTGGCCGACCGGCATTGTCGTGTCTCACACCGCCTGATGAGGCGCCGCGCCCTTCAATGGAGATGGCGGCATCAGGCCGCGCATGTGGGGCTCAACCGCTCCGATTGATGCAGAAGCAAAAGATTATGCTCGATCATTTCGGTTCCGGGATCAGTAATAACCGAACGTGCAAGTCGGGTATCGAGTGGCATATTTGTGCATCAACGTACTTGCAGGAAGAATCTCATTTAGCAGCAAGCTTCTAGTGATCTCCTAAATTCGGAAGGGGTATGTAACTGGGGTTAGTTCCTCGTCACAGATCGTGAAAGACCCGAAGGGTCATGCAGTTGCTTTCACGAGACTCCCCGATCACGTTGTAGCACGGATTCCGAATCGATTCCTGCCTCGGCTAGATCATCCAGCTCAGCGCTAGCTGCCGGACCCCGCACATGTCGCTCCGCCGCTTCCTCCAAATGGAGCGATCGTGAAGGTCGGCAAACGGCTCTTGATCGAGAGATCGCAGAGGCGTTTTCTTCGTCGGCGGCATCCGCGTGGGCCACTATCTAAACGCCCAAGTCTTCGCGACAAGCTTCGCTGAACGCCCGAAGCACATCGACGTCGTCCCGCTGCCTGTCTTCCGGATTGCTGAAATCTCTGTTGGGAGGTGGTAGACTTCGACGATGTGTTGCATGACCTCCTCTGCCTTTGCAATGACGTTACTAGGGGCGCAGAGCCGCAACTTCCCGACAAGGGCGTAAAGCCGGACAAATTTTGAGGGATCGTCGAATTGATGGGTAAGGGCGTCGGTAAATAACTTCGAAGCCTCTTCGATGAACTCACCATATAGACGTTCGCGCCGAGTCATCGCCTGAGCAACGCGTCGGGCACGCTCCTGCGCGTCCTGCGTCAACCAGGTCGTCGCGAATGAAGCGATCGCGCCAATCCCCGAGCCTGCGAGAGCGGCGAAAGCGGATATGTACGCATTGTTCATGTCGCCTCGCGATAAGTGCCGGTGGGTTGCGCAGACGGCCGGCCTCGGGAGAGGGACGGCGATTTCCCGCCGGCCGGCCGCTGCGTCGCGACGCCCGGTCGGGGTGGGGGCTCGATCCCACAAACCGGCTGCCGCATCGGGAACCCTTGAGTTCCGCGATTCCTGTCGCCCAAACGCCTCAATGAACCTTTCGCAGCGCTCAATTGGGTTGCCGACCGCATTTACCACTAGCCAGTAACAAAACGATACGGTATGGTTTTATAGTGGACCGTGCGGCCTGACAAGGAGAATTATGGATGTCGAGCGAGGGAATTATTGCCGAACGCCCCGCGCGGCGGGGGAGTGGCGGTCGTCCCACCCGCGAGGAAGCCTTGCGCCGTGACGCGCGGTTGCTCGACGTCGCAACGACGCTGTTCATGGAGCGGGGTTTTGACGGAACATCCATCGATGCCGTCGCTGAGGCAGCGGGGGTCGGCAAGCCGACGGTCTATGCGCGTTACCGCGACAAGCGCGATTTGTTCGCGGCAGTCCTCCGCGGCAGGATTCGAGATTGGCTGGCTCCTCTATCGGCGGCAGCCGAGGCCCAGGCCACCGACAGCAATCCCAAAAATATCGAGACGACCTTGCATGAGCTTAGCCGGCACATGCTTGCGCAAGCGCGCATGCCGGAGTGCGCCACGTTGCAGCGAATTCTGGCGGCGCAGGCCGTTCAATTCCCGGAATTGGCAAGGCTTGCACACGAGGATGGCTGGCTGCGCGGGATCCGGGGCGTGGCGATTCTGCTTCAGCAGTTTGCCGCTCGCGGCGAGATCAAAGTGGATGACCCCGAACTCGCCGCCGACCTGTTCCTGAATCTTCTGCTCGGGCATTCCACCCGGCTTGCCCTGCACGGCATCGCGATCGACGCGGAGTTTCTGGAGCGGCGGAGACGCGCTGCCGTCGAGCTCTTCTTGAACAGCGTGAGAGCGCGCTGAGGATAGCAAGCAGAACCAGAATAAAGAGCAGAGCAAAAAGTAATGCGTTTTCGTCGATGGTTGACTGTCTGGCCATTCGCCGTTCTGGCTGTCGTGCTCGTTCTTGCCGGTTGCAGCTCGCTGCCGCGCACATCTTATACAGCCTCCGATGCGGCATCCTCGACGGTGCTGGATCTCAGGGAATTGCGTACCTATGCGGACGAGCCGGCATCGAGCTTTCTCAAGTCAAATGCGAGCTTTCGCCCCGGTCCGCTCAGCTATCTCGCATTGTCAGGCGGCGGTGCTGACGGCGCATATGGCGCGGGTGTGCTCAATGGCTGGTCTGCCGCCGGCACGCGTCCGGAATTTTCGGCGGTCTCCGGGGTGAGCACGGGCGCGCTGATTGCGCCCTTTGCGTTCCTCGGTCCTGCCTACGACGCGACCTTGCGAGAGGTCTACACCAGCGGCATGGCTGAAAGCCTGCTCAATGCGCCAAACATCGTGCACGCTGTTTTCGGATCGGGCCTGTTTGGCAATACGCATCTGCGCGAACTCGTCGCCCGCTATATCAGCCAGGATTTGCTCGCGGCAATCGCCGCCGAAAACGCCAAGGGCCGAAAGCTTCTCATCGTAACGACCAATCTCGATACGCAACGCACGGTGATCTGGGACGTGGGCCGCATTGCTGCGATCAGGTCCGCCCAGGCGCTGAATTTATTCAGGGATGTGCTGGCCGCGTCCGCAAGCATCCCGGTGGTTTTTCCTCCGATGCTGATCGATGCAGAAGCGAACGGACATCGCTTTCAGGAGATGCACGTGGATGGCGGGGTGACGGCGCCGGTCCTGACCTTGCCGGAAGCATTTTTGCTGCGAAACGGCGCGTTCGCCAGAGGTCTGCGCATGAACATCTATGTCCTGGTCAACGACAAGGTAGAGCGCGACTTCCAGCTGGTGCCTAACAGCACGATCGACATCGCCGCGCGAGCTTCTGCTTCCGTCACGAAGACGCAAATTCGTTCGGTGCTCTTCGAAACCTATGACTTGGCTCGCCGCAACAACTTCGGATTCAACCTGACTTACATCGACAAGGACCTTCCTTCGCCAGGCTCGTTCGGTTTCGAGACAAGCTACATGCGCGCTCTCTATCAATACGGATACGACAAGGCCAAAGCCGGTGACTTCTGGGCGCGCCAGGTTGCAATGAGATGTGACACATCATGCCCTTCCCAATCGCGTGAGCAGGAGTTTCGAGTCCTTGAAAAATTACATATCTAAGCTCATTATAAGCTTGCTTACGAATGGAAGGGACCATGAAACAGAATGCCCCGACGCTTGGATTTCTGCTGCACGAAGTCGCCCGGCTGTTGAAGCGGCGCTTTGAGCGACACGCGCGCGGCTCCGGCTTGACGCGCTCGCAATGGCAGGTTCTCGCGTATCTGTCGCTCCATGAAGGCATCAACCAAAGTGGCTTGGCGGAGCTGTTGGAAATCGAGCCGATCACGCTTGGCCGCATCGTCGACAAGCTTCAGGTCTTCGGGCTGATAGAGCGGCGTCCGGATCCGTCCGACCGGCGGGTCTGGCTCTTGCATCTCACGCCCGCCGCGGGTCCGAAACTGACGCTGCTCCACGGGCTTGGTGCGGTTACCCGCGGGGAGGCGCTCGCGGGAGTCCCGGACGCCGACATCGAGCACTTGCTGAAGACGTTACAGGCACTGAAAGCAAATCTGACGGACGCGTGCGTTTCGTCGGTTGCAGGACACAAGAGAGTAAATCATGGCTAATCTGAAGGGGACCAATCCCGGCAATTCCGGGCATGCAAAGGCGCGCGCCGTCGAAGCGAATGTTCACCATCTCGACCGCAGCCCGCCGATTGCAAACGAGCGGCCGGCGACGGCGGAGGCGCCTCGCCCGGAAGATCGCAAGCCCGAACCCGCGCCGTCAGAAGGGCCGCGCGGACGGCAGGACGCAGCGAGCGCGCCGGCACCAAAGAAATCATGGCGGCGAACGCTGCTGTTGGCGCTGTTGCCGGTGGCGTTGATCGCCGGCGGCTATTTCTATGTGACCGGCGGCGCCGTGATGTCGACCGATAATGCCTATGTCCAGGCCGATATGGTCGGGTTGTCGACCGACGTCTCCGGCATCGTCACGCAGGTACTGGTGCACGACAATCAAAACGTCGCCAAGGGCGACATCCTGTTCAAGCTCGATCCGCTGCAATTTCGACTCGCGCTGGATCGCGCCGAAGCTCAGGTGGGCAATACGCACAACGATCTGATTGCGCTCCAGGCAAGCTATCGCAACATGCAGGCCCAGGTCGAACAGGCGCAGAAGGATGTCGACTTCAACACGGTCAACTTCCAGCGCCAGGAGCAATTGATCGCCAACAACTTTACCCCAAAGGCCACCTATGATGCGGCCCGCAATACGCTGCAGAACTCGCAGCAGAAGCTAGCCTCACTGCAGCAACAGCTGGCCGGGCTTGCCGCCAACCTCAACGGCGACCCCAATGCGCCGATCGAAAATCATCCCAGATACAAGGATGCCGTTGCCGCGCGCGACGAAGCGGCGCGCCAATTGGCCCACACGGTAGTACACGCGCCGTTCGCGGGCATCGTCACCAACGTGCCTTCTTTGCAGCCCGGCCAATATCTTGCCGCGGCGGCAACCGCGTTTAACATTGTCTCGAGCGATCATGTCTGGGTTCAGGCGAGCCCGAAGGAAACCGAGCTGACCTATGTCAAACCCGGACAGCAAGTGACAGTGGAGGTTGACACTTATCCGGGCCATCGCTGGACCGGCACCGTCGACAGCATCAGCCCGGCATCCGCCTCGAGCTTTTCGTTGCTGCCGGCCGAAAATACCAGCGGCAACTGGGTCAAGGTCGTGCAGCGGATCCCGATGCGCGTCAGCGTGACGAATGTGCCCGGAAAACCCCAATTGCGCGTCGGCATGAGCGTCGAGCTGAGCGTCGATACCGGACATGAACGCGGCCTACCAAGCTTCCTGACCGGGTGGTTTGGATCGTCGGGAGCCGATCATGCCTGACGGAGCCGCCATTCCGCGGGCGATCAACCGTCCCGCTATCACGGCCTGCATCATTCTGGCCGTGATCATGCAGGCGCTCGATACCACCATCGCCAATGTGGCGCTGCCCTATATGCAGGGCAGCGTCTCCGCCAGCGCCGACCAGATCAACTGGGTGCTGACGTCCTATATCGTGGCGGCCGCGATCATGACGCCGCCGTCGGGCTTCCTCGCCAACAGGTTCGGCCGCAAGCGCGTGCTGATGGTTGCGATCGCAGGCTTCGTGGCGGCCTCGGTGCTTTGCGGCATCGCGCAGTCGCTGCTCGAGATCGTGGCCTTCCGGCTGCTGCAGGGATTTTTCGGTGCGGCACTGGTTCCGATCGCGCAATCGATTCTGCTCGACATCTACACCCCCGAAGAGCGCGGTTCGGCAATGGCCCTGTTCGGCGTATCGGTCATGGTAGGACCGGTGCTGGGACCGGTGATCGGCGGATATTTGACCGATCAATTCAGCTGGCGATGGGTTTTCTACATCAACGTGCCGATCGGCGCGCTGGCGTTTGCAGGCATCTCGATCTTCATGACGGAGACCAGGACATCGGCGGCGGCCAGGATGGATTGGCTCGGATTCGGCAGCCTCAGCATCGCCATCGCTGCGATGCAGGTCTTTCTCGATCGCGGCGCGCAGCTCGACTGGTTCTCTTCGTTCGAGATTCTGGTCGAGGCAACCGTTTGCGTATCCGCCTTTTACATCTTCCTCGTTCACACGTTTACCGCGAGGCAGTCGTTCGTAAATCCAAAGCTGTTTCTGGATCGCAATTTTTCTGTGGGGATGCTGTTCATTTTCATCGTCGGAATAACCTATCTCGCTTCACTGGCGTTGCTGACGCCCTATTTACAGACCCTGATGGGCTATCCGGTGGTGACCGCGGGTGTCGTCATGGGCCCGCGGGGCCTGGGCACCATGGTCTGCATGTTTGTGGTCGGCCGCCTCATCGGGCGGATCGATATAAGGCTGCTGATCCTGATCGGCCTGCTGCTGACGGCCTGGGCCATGTACGACATGACAGGATGGAATCCGAACGTCTCGCAGTGGACGATAGCGGTAACCGGATTCATCCAGGGAGCAGGACTTGGATTTTTGTTCGTTCCGCTCAACACCGTCACCTTCGCCACCCTTGCGCCCGAGCAGCGGGCCGACGGCACCGGTCTGTTCAACCTGTCCCGCAACGTCGGCTCCAGTGTCGGCATATCCATCGTGTCCTATCTGCTGATCAGAAACCAACAGGTCAATCACGCGACGATTTCCACCCACGTCACGGCGGTCAATCGCGCCTTCAACGACGGAATTATCCAGCATGCCTGGAGTCCGTGGACAGCCGGTGGACGCGCCGCGCTGGACCAGCTGATCCAAATGCAGGCCGCCATCATCAGCTATATCGACGATTTCAAGTTGATGATGATCCTCTCGCTTGCCGCAATCCCGCTGGTCCTGCTGCTGCGCAGTGCCCCGTCCGCGGACGGGAACGACCACGCGATGGTGATGGAATGAACGGCGGCGTGGCCCACGATCGTGAAGTTACCTGAAATCTGAAGGAGCAAACACAATGTACAAATTCTTGGTGGCGCTTTTCCTGCTGTGTGTTCCGGTCTCAATCAGCGCCCTCGCTCACAGCGGCACCGATCAGGACGAGAAGGCTTGCATACGCGACGTGCAGCGCTTCTGCCGCAAGCTGATGGATCAGGGCGATTTTACTATCCTGGCTTGCCTCAAGGAAAACCGTCCTAAACTCTCCCCCGCCTGCCGCTATGTGCTGGTCAGTCACGGGCAATAGCGGCCGATCGATAAAGGCAAAGCGGTGATAATCGGCGACCCGAATGGGCCTGGTGTTGGAAGCCAACTTTCAGTGGCGCGTACTGCGTAAACAGTAAGGCCGCCCAGTTGGCGGCCTCCAAGCGCACGCACAATGTTGTCGATTGGGTAAAGCTGACGTTGGGTGCCGTGGTGGCGATGCAGGGCTGCCAGCGAGCGTGGCCAAGTCGGTCTTCGGGTGGCCAAGTCGGTCTTCGGCCAGGGCACCTTGTTTGCGGGAGTGCCCCTCGCGAACAACGCACTAAGTGCGGTCAGTGGGGGGCGGCGCACGCGAACGGTGTTCGAGTTGCAGGCCGCAATCAGGTTCGTCGGTTTATGACTCCGCACGCCCGATCCACGCGAACTAACCTCAGCGCCAGAGAGGGTGCGCTGAGGTCATCCGGATCGCGATCGACATCGATCTACGACAGTTCATCAACCGCACACTTGAACGGGCTGCAGGCGCCAGCCATGGGTGGTGTGCACGCGTCGCTGCACCACGTAGCAATTGCCGTTGTCATAGTAGGAATCGTCGTACGCATAGTTGTCATAGTAATCGTACGGGTATCATGGTCGAAGCCGCGACCAGATTCGCCGCCACGGAAACCACCATCATGGAACGCCATACCGCCGCGGAATGCGCCGCCGCCGTAGCCACCATGGAAGCCGCCACCACCCATCGCCATGCCGCCGCCGTGGAAACCTCCACCGCCCATACCCATGCCGCCGTGGAAACTGCCTCCGCCACCACCAAAGCCGCCACCGCCGCCGTGGCCACCACCACCCCCGCCACCGCCACCGCGCGCCAACGCCATTGTTGGCGCAGCCAGACCAACCGACGCACCTGCCAACAACGCGATCACTGTCTTACGCAACATAGCCATTCTCCGTCAGAGATATCGCTCCCAACCTCGACACCAATCGCAGCTGGCGATCGCTCCGGATAAGCGCTACTGGCTTCGACATCACCGTTACTCAACTCTGCGCGAGAGATTAAATTAGAATTTAGCAAGCGAGTGGTTCGTGCACCCTTGCTGATGTGATTGAACTGGAAGATCTTAACAAAAAGAAGCGCGTTCCAGACGTAAATCGCAACGATACCGCTTTGCGAGCTTCCGAACAGCGCGAACAATTCCAGCGTACCGAGCGTCGCCGAAGGCCATCAAAGCATGGCAAGCCAATGGTTGATGTTCCTGTCACAAAGGGCGCGACGGTCATCTGGGGAGCCCCCGCCCGGTGCATGACCGAACCGGTGACGAAACTTTCTCGCGAAATGCCTGTAGTCGCGAAAACCGGAAGCATAGGCAATCTCGCTGAGAGCCTGCCTTGCGTCGAGGGCGGCCCGGCGCTGCAGAAGACGCGCGGCGTGATCTAGACGGAAGGAATAGATGAATTCACTGCAGGTCGATCCCCGTTGTGTAAACATTTTCTGGAGATAACGCAGTGAAATCCCAGCTCTCGCTGCGGCCTCGCAAGGACCAAAATCCGAATCGGCGAAACCGTCCTTGATAACGCTGCGGACACGCATGAACAGCTTGTCCGCGTGACGCGACGGCACCGGATCATTCGGTGCAAACAGCGCCCCGACAAGATCATAGATTGCGAGCCGCATGTAAGAATCGGCCGGCGAGGGCGTTGATCCTTCGCCTTCCTCAGAATTGCGGATGAGATCAAGGAGGAGGCGCCCGGCGGCCGTTCCATTACGGCGGTAATGACCACCCCGCGGCTCGAATCCGAGATGCGAAACCAGGGACCGCCGCGGCAAAAGAAGCGCCACGGACTTCCACGGCTCGCCCGCATTGCTGTTAAAGAATGTTGCGAAGCGGATGCCATAGTTGCCGAGGCATTTGAACAGTTCCGGTTCAACCGCACGCGTGATCGCGTTGTACAGTCCCTGGTAGACACTCGGCCTTATCCATCCATCGCGCGCGGCTATTTCCGATGCCTCCGCCACTTGCCACGCGCTGAAATTGCTGACGCCGAACTCCTCAAACAGGCCTTCGTCATGAAGTTCCTGGACGGCCGACAGCGTCGATTCGATCGGCGTGGCGCTGTCAGGCGTCACCAAATAGAGGATCTTGACCTTATCGGTCTTCAGGCGCGCCAGGGACTCCTTGAAGACTCGCTTCAGGTTCTCAGGCTCGTGGCCGCGAGTATTTAGCGCAGTAGATCCGGGTGGCGATCCGGAATGAATCCGCGTGGCGATGCCGAACCGTTTGGCGGCGCGGAGGTCACCCAACATCTGTTCGCAGGTTCCATCGCCATAGACAGAGCGCGTGTCGAGCTGGTCGTGGCCAAATTCCAAGACGGCGCCAAGCATTGCGTCTGCGGTCGCAGGGTCATGAACCCGGGCTCCGTATCCGCGGTAGCCGAGCGTCATAGTGCCGAAGGTGATGTTGGTGATAGGGGCTTTGGGCATTCCAACCGCCTTGCTTCATTGAGTATCGCTGCACCCGTAATGGATTTTGATCGTCGCGATAATTGAGATAAACTGCGATGTCGTATCTAAAGAATCGTGACAATGTACAAAAGTGGGCTGATGGAACTCGAGGCCGTGGTCGCCATCGCCAGGCTCGGAAGCTTCCGCGCGGCGGCCATCGATCTGGATGTGTCGCCGACAGCGATTGGCAATGCCGTTTCCAGTCTCGAGAACAGGCTGGGCGTTCGCCTCTTCAACCGCACGACGCGCAACGTCGCCCTGACGAGTGCCGGCCGCGAATACGTCGAGGCAATCGCGCCGGCGCTGTCGGACATCCGTAACGCCGCCCGGGCCGTCGCCGATCACAGCGGCAAGCCGACAGGCACGCTACGGTTCAGTTGCTCGCTCGGCGGGGGTCGCCAGCTACTGATGCCCTTTGTCTTCGAGTATCGTCGTCGCTATGACCGGATGAAGGTCGAAATCGTAACCGAAGGGCGGCTGATCGACATCATCAAGGATGGGTTTGACGCCGGGGTGCGCCTGGCTGAAGCGGTTCCGCAGGACATGATCGCGGTGCCGCTTGGTCCAGATACGCGACATGTTGTGGTCGGTGCGCCAAGCTATTTCGAAAACAAGTCCCGGCCCACCGCCCCGGCCGACCTGATGGATCATGAGTGCATCCGCGCTCGCTATTCAAGCGGCGCTCTCTACCGCTGGGAGTTTGAACGTCACGGCGAAGCGATGAGGATCGATGTGCCGGGGCCCCTCACACTCGATGAGCCCGACATGATAGCGCAGGCGAGCAGGGCCGGTCTCGGCCTTGCCTATGTCGGCGAGTGGATGGTGGCTGATGACATCACCACAGGCAGGCTGGTTGAAGTTCTAAGCGAGTGGACACCCTCCTATCCCGGATATTGCCTCTATTATCCAGGACGCCGCCACATGGCCGCGAGCTTGCGCGCCTTCGTCGATCTGGCCAAGGAGATGGTCTTTCGGAATCGCGCGGCGTCTTGAAGGACACCGGACCGGTGGTCCGTTTCGCGGCACGTGCGCAGCAACTGGCCGCGCTGAACGACGTGATTGAAGCGACGACTTCCGAGTTTGATGCTGTGGACGGCTCCTCCACCGGCACGAAGCTGCCGAGCCGGGATGTCCGCTGTCCGGTCGCGAATGGGGGTAAACCGGACATGACGCGGGCAGCCCAATTTGGTTGAAGATGAACCCATCTCGGAAGATGGTCCTAGTCCAGCAGCGGCCCAATATGCTTTGATGCGCGGGGCCGGAACTGAGACGCATGGGTGGCCTGATGTACATGTTTGTTCGAAAGTACACCAAGGTTCGTTCGATTGCGGATGCTGCCCGCCGCGCCAAAAGCGGCATCGGTCAGATACTAAGGGAATCGCACGGATTCAGATCTTATTATGTACTAGATGGGGGCGAAGGCGTCGGTGTTGCTGTGATGATATTCGAGGACCGCGAAAGCGCCAATGCGGCGAACGATAAGGTACTGGAGTTTGTTCAAGCAAGCCTGCTTGACCTTAATCTTGGAGACCCCGAAATCGTCGCCGGGGAAGTTTTGGTGAATATAGAATCTGATGCGTAAAACTTGGCGGCGATCCCATCGTCCCGTTTGGATTTGTGATCCACGGAATCATGATCAATCTCAAGCTGTTCATCGGACCTTTCGAAGAGGGGAAAGCCAATACGACGGGCATTCAAAACTCGGACGCGATGACGAGCTGCCAGACCGGCCGATCTCTGCACCACAACGAGGTGACGAGAGGAGGACTGCGAACGGCAGATAGCCTTAGCGCAACGGCTAGATCAAGCGAGACTCCATGATCGCGTTGTAGCACGGATTCCGAATCGATATCTATCTCACCGTTAGATCATCCCGTCGGCGCTAACTGCCGGACCCGGCGCACGTCACTCCGCCGCTTCCTCCAAGCGGAGCGATCGTGAACATCGGCAAACGACAAGGTTTCTGCGAGCCCAGCGATCGAGTTCCTCCAACGGATAGAGAATGGCTTTGCCGATCTTGATAAACGGTGGACCGATCCTCCTTGAACGCCAGTTGCGGAGGGTGCCCTCGCTGACCTGCCTCCGATAGCGCTCCACAACTTCCTCGAGAGTGAGGGCCCGACAGAGGTGTGAAGTTGGTGGCGAATTTGCGCAACTAGCTGTTGCGGGTACCTAATTTGCATGAGGCTAGGATCATTGGTCGTCGGGGAAGGTCCATACGTGCAGACCGTGTTCTGCAGTCGAGCATTAACGAATCGAAACTTCGAGAACGCGCCAGGAAATGCGGACTTTCCCGACTCGACAGTCTTAGTGCTTGCTCTCCCGTGTTCACGCGTCGGCATTGAACCCAAGCAAGCTCATGCGAGAATCGCGGAATGCGGGAAAAGGGTTATGGAACGTCCGCTCTGGCGGAAATGTTGTCGCATGGTCGACCGTTTATGGCGGCCGACGCCGGGCGGTTGAAGAGATCCCTGAAGATGAGAGGCAAGGTACTTTTCAAGAAAGAATGGATCGATAAAAAAGTGATTTTGATCGACACGACGGCCTTAATCCGCGAGCGCTGCAATCAGCGACGACCGGCTCTTGCCGCGTTTACGAGGAGCGCACCTAGACAGCCGAATAGCAAGGCGGCGCCCGCTACCAACGGCGCGCCCGGCAGCAGCGTTGCCATGATGCCAGCGAGCGCAACGATGGCAACGATCGCCAGCGCCAGCGCGCCATCGTCAACGAACAGTCCGACCAGTTCCCGCAACACGGTCGCAAGCGCGCTCATGGCAAGACCTCGGCCCTCGGCCAGCGCAGCATGGCGACCGCCGCGCCGCTGATGGCGAGAAACAGCACCGCGAATCCGACGATGGTGAGATCCGCGCCCGGCCAGTCCACGCCGAGCCCCTCACCAGTCCAAAACACGCCAAATGCGGACAGCATGACGCCGACCGCAAACTTCAGCGTATTTTCCGGAACCCGCGCCAAGGGCCGATGCACGATAAAGCCCAGTCCGGCGACCAGCAGGCATGCGGCAAGCGCGCCTGCACTCGCTGGAAGGAGCATGCCGCGACCGGCACTGAGCGCAATCACGATGAACACGACCTCTAGTCCCTCGAGCAGCACCGCCTTAAAACTCGCAAGGGCGGCGAGCCAATCGAGCCGGGCCTCGCTGCGGCGGGCTTGTTCGCGCAGTTCTGCCGTTTCGGCTGCGAACGCGGTCGCCTCATCGTGCAGCGGGATGACGCCGGCCGCGCGTAGGATCGCCTTTCGCAGCCAGCGCATGCCGAACAAGAGCAGCAGGATCCCGATCACGAGCTGCAACAGATGCAGCGGGACTTGACCAAGCAAGGGTCCGAGCGCCGTCACGATGACGGCCAGCACAGAAAGGCCGGCGAAGGCGCCAAGCCCGGCGGGACGCCAGCCGCGAACCGTGGCGACGGCCAGCACGATCGTCAGAGCTTCGACGGCCTCGACCAGTGACGCCAGGAATGCGGCCGCCATTGCCGGCCAAATCAGTGCCAAACTGCCCGTCACGTGATGTCTCCAAGTCGAAGTTGGGAAGCAAGTATACGGTCTGGCCGCTTAAGCCAGGTCCGATAATAGGCGACAGCCGTCATGAGCACTGCACCCATGACACCTGCGAAAATCTGGACCCAGAGCGAGTTCAGGCTCGCTTCGATGGCAGCGTGCGCACAAAACGAGAGAACGATGCCGGTGCAAAACACTGGTAGCGAGTTCTGGCCGCATTTGATCAGAGGCGCCAGCGAGCGCCATTTCAGAATGGGCGAATCCTGCGGCAGGAACCGTGTGACGACGATCGCGAGCGCAATCAGATGCACGACGCGGCAGGGCGCGAGATTGGTCTTGTCGTTGGGATCGAACGGCGCCATCGTCCAGGAAGGGAGAAGATCGCCGAGGTGAGGCGAGTTGATCGCCATTGTTACCACCAGGGCAAATACAAGGTAGGCGACCGCAAGCCAGAACACCGTCCGTGTCCGAACGATTGATTGGACGGCTTGGGCGCCGCCAAGAGCGACCCAGGCGCCCAGGAGAAACAGCAACTGCCAGGCGAACGGGTTGAAATACCAGGCGGCCGATCGCGAGCTTGGCAGGTTCCAGCCAAAATGCCGTCCGGCAAGATACAGCGCAATTGAGCAGACCAGGATCAGCGTCGGCTTGCGAACCATCAGCCACAACGTCGGAGCAAACGTTCCCAATAACAGGATATAGAGCGGAAGCACGTCCAGATTGACCGGCCGGTATCGCAAGGCCAGGGCCTGGAAAAATTCCCAAAGCGGTTTGCTGATGAAAGCCGCGGCATTGAACACATTGAGGTCGTTTGGGTCATGCAGCTCTTGCGACACGCCGGCGATGACGGCGATATAGACGACCACCACAAGAATGTGCGCGGCATAGAGTTGCAATGTCCGCTTCACCAGCCTCGACGCGGCGGCAAAATAGCCGCGCTCAATCATTATTCTTCCGAACACGAACGCGGCCGTATAGCCGGATATGAAGACAAACAGATCGGCCGCATCGCTAAAACCGTAATTCCGGGTTGTCGCCGAGTTCAACACCTCGTGCGGGATATGATCGAGGAAGATCGCCCAGTTCGCCAGCCCGCGAAACAGGTCCAACCTCAAGTCGCGTCCGGCGGCAGGAAGATGGGCGCAAACCTTCATGGCGCGGCCCTCAGTGGGTGGACGTTGGCGGGGATGATTGGGGAGCGGCGGCCGCTGGCGTTGCGGAGGCCACGCGAACCGTGTCGCCGGCCACGAGCGTTTCTGGCGGATTATTGATGATCCGATCGGACGGCGACAGGCCGGAAACGACTTCCACACTGTCACCGAGGTCGCGGCCCAACTGCACCTGCTTGAGAACCACCTTTTCACTGTCGAGGGTCGCGACCTGCGTTCCCCGATTGCCGGTCACGAGCGCAGTCGACGGGATTGTTATTACATTCGCGTCAGCCGGAATTTCGAAGTGCACATTGCAGTAACTGCCGCCGAAAAACTTGCCGGCTGCGTTGTCGGCCTGAAGCTCGACTTGCATGCTGTGTGAAGTTGCATTGATCGACCTGGAGATATGAGAGACCGTCGCGTCGAATTGCACGCCGGGGTACTGCGGCATTTCGAAAGTCGCTTTCAACCCCGGAACGAGCCCGGCCGAGAACGATTGCGGGACCTGCACGAAAATGCGAACGCGATGCAGGTCTGACACCTCGAACAGCGGTGGACC
Organism: Alphaproteobacteria bacterium; assembly: GCA_005884765.1. Taxonomy (GTDB): domain Bacteria; phylum Pseudomonadota; class Alphaproteobacteria; order Rhizobiales; family Xanthobacteraceae; genus Bradyrhizobium. The sequence goes on along the minus strand of VAZV01000150.1, from coordinate 46,622 downwards.
TGAACCTCCCGGGCTAATCAGCTGTCCGATCTCCACGTTTCGGGCAGTCACGACGCCATCAAAGGGGGCGGCGAGCGTCTTGAACGATTGCATAGCCTCTAGCTGCCGGACGTTGGCTTCGTTGGCGTCGACGACGGCTTCTTTTGCTACGGCGTCCGCTGTGGTCTGGTCCGCAAGCTGGACACTTGCCAGCGTCGCTTTCGCTTGACTGAGCTGCTGATCAAGATCGGGCGCATCGATGGTGGCCAGCGCCTGTCCGGCCTTAACGGGCGATCCGATGTCGTGATCCCAGCTCTTCACGTAACCATTCACCCGGGCGAAGATCGCCGCCTTGTTGAAGGGTTGAATGTTGCCGGGCAGCGTCAGCGTTTGATGCGAACTGCCGGGGATGATTTGCGCGAGGGCGACCGTCGGAATGGTCTGTGTGTTGGTCCATTGCACGACTTCCTGCTTGCTCTGGGCGCGGTCAACGAAGCCATAGCCCACCACGACGCCCGCCAGCAGAGCCGCGCCGGCGGCGGCGGTTATCAGGCTCCGCTTGCTTGGAGGTTTGATGTCTTCCGAGCTCATTTTCTATCCCCTTAATGCGACGAGGCAGCTGTAGCGCCTGCCTGATCTGCGATGTCACGTTGCTGGCCGTGCACCAGGCTGAAGATGGCAGGCACCAAAACCAGGGTGGCGCAGGTGGCGAAAATCAGTCCGCCGATCACGGCGCGTCCCAGCGGTGTGTTCTGTCCAGGCTCGATCGCCATCGGCAGCATGCCGATGACCATCGCAAGCGCCGTCATCAGCACCGGGCGAAACCGCGACCGACCTGCCTCGAATGCCGCCGCGGTAGCGTCCAGCCCGGCTGCCATCCGTTCGCGGGCAAAGCTGATCACCAAAATGCTGTTGGCGGTCGCGACCCCCATGCACATGATGGCGCCGGTGAGCGCCGGAACGGAAAGTGTCGTCCCGGTCGCGAACAGCATCCAGACGATGCCGGCCAGCGCGGTCGGCAGCGCCATGACGATGACGAAGGGGTCGGCCCAGGATTGGAAGTTGACGACGATTAGCAGGTAGATCAGCACGATCGCCGCCGCGAGGCCGACATAGAGCTGCCGATAGGCGCTTGTCATCGTGCTGACCTGGCCGCGCAGTGCCACGCTCGCGCCCTTGGGGAGATCTTTTGCCGTGTCGTGGATTACCTTCTGGATGTCGGAGGCGAGCGCACCGAGATCGCGCCCCTGCGGCGTCGCATAGACGTCGATCACCGGCGTGACATTGTAGTGGGACACGACGGCGTTGCTGTTGGTCCGCTGGACGTTCGCCAGGCCGCCGAGAAGCTGGGTATTGGCGGAAGTCGAGCTCACCGGAATGTTTTTCAAACCGGTCATGGTGTTGATGTCGCGCTGCGGGGTCTGGACCGAGACGGCGTACGAAACGCCGTTGGTCGGATCGAGCCAATAGGTCGGGGCGGACTGCGAGCTTCCCGACAATGTCGTCTGCATGGCAGTGGCGACATCCTTTTCGGTGAGGCCCGCAAGCGAGGTGAGCGAGCGATCGATGTTGACGTCGAGGGTCGGCTGCTGAAACGCCTGCTGAATTCGCGCGTCGGCGATCCCCGGGATCTCCCTGACCTTCGCGAGCAGCGCATTGGCATATTTCCGGTCTGCCGCAAGATCCCTGCCGGCAACCTGCAGGTCGATCGGCGCGGGCACGCCGAAATTCAGGACCTGGCTGACGATATCAGCGGGGAGAAACGCGAAGGTCGTGCCGGGAAACTGCTGCGGCAGCTTCTCCCGCATCGTCGTGATGTAGTTGTCGGTCGGCGCATGTTTTGGCTTGAGGCTGATCAGGATATCAGCGTCGCCGACGCCGATGGTGCCGGAGTTGTTGTAGGCCATGTTGATGCCACTGACGGTGAGCCCGATATTGCTTACAATGCCGTCGAGCTCGTTGGCCGGAATGATGCCGTGGATCGCGGTACCGATCCGGTCGGTCAGACTGGTCGTCTCTTCGATCCGCGTGCCCGTGGGCGCGCGAATATGCAGCTTGATCTGGCCGCCGTCCACGGCCGGGAAAAAGTCCTGGCCGAGCGAGGGCGCAAGGGCAAAAGATGCGAGGCTGAAGCACAAGAATCCTGCGATCAGCTTGATCCGGTTTCGCAGCGCGAGCTGCAGCAGGCCCAAATAGCCCCTGCGCAGGTTTTCGAACTGTCGCTCGAAGCCACGCTGGAAACGCGCGAGCGGATTGCGGCTCGCCGTCGCCGGGACGCCATCAGACGAATGATGTACGTGCTGATGGCGCAGCAGATAGTTTGCCAGCGTCGGCACTAGGGTACGCGACAGCACATAGGACGCCGCCAGCGCAAGCATCACCGCTTCGGCCAGCGGCCGAAACAGATAACCGGCGACGCCGCCCAGCCCGAACATCGGCACGAAAGCGATGCAGATACACAGCAGCGATACGGTCGCCGGCACGACAATTTGCCGTGCACCGTCCAGGATCGCCGGTTCGATCTCCTTGCCCTGCTCAAGATGCCAGTTGATGTTCTCGATGGTGACAGTGGCGTCGTCGACCAGAATTCCGACCGCGAGGGCGAGGCCACCGAGCGTCATGACATTGATGGTCTCACCTAGCAGCGAGAGGCCGGTCAGCGCCGCCAGGATCGCCAGCGGGATCGACAGCGTGATGATCAGGGTCGAGCGCCAGCTTCCAAGGAACAGCAGGATCATCACCCCGGTTAGCGCCGCCGCGATCACGCCTTCCCTGACGACGCTGGACACTGCGTCGGTCACGTAGACCGATTGATCGCCGACCGCGGTCAGCTTCAGGCTGCTTGGAAGCGTCTGCGCGACCGACGGCAACAGGCTCTTGACGCCATTGATAATGTCGAGCGTCGAGCTTGCGCCGGCTCTCACGATGGTCAGCAGCACGGCGCTGGTGCCGTTGACGTGAACGGCATTGGTCTGCGGCGGACTGCCGTCATGCACATAGGCGACGTCGCGCATATAGATGACGGTGCCATTGACGGTCTTGACCGGGAGATCGTTGAAGGCTTTGACCGCTTTCGGCGAGTCGTTCAGGTTGACGGTATATTCGTAGGTGCCGATCTTTTGTGTTCCGACCGGGGTGATCAGGTTTTGCAGCGAGAGCGCGTTGATAACGTCGTTCGCCGAAATCCCGTATTGATGCAAAGCCTGCTGATTGAGATCGGCCTGGACCTGCCGCACCTTGCCGCCGAACGGAAGCGGCAGCGCGGCACCCGGCACCGGCGCCAAGGCCGGGCGGATGAAGTTCAGCGCGTCATCGAAGATCTGGGTTTCGGACAGCTTGTTACTTGAAAGCGCAAGCTGCAGGATCGGAACGCTCGAGGCGTTGAAGCTCAGGATCAATGGCGGGGTAATGCTCGGCGGCATCTGCTTCAGCACGGTTTGTGACATGCCGTTAACCTGCGCCAGCGCGGCGTTGATGTTCACGGTCGGCTGAAAGAAGATCTTGATGATCCCGTAATTGGCGATCGATTGGGATTCGATATGCTCGATGTCGTTGACGCTGTTGGGCAACGAACGCTCGTAGAACGTCACCACGCGGCCGGCCATGTCGTCGGCCGGCAGGCCGGTGAAGGTGAAAACCACGCTGATGACGGGGATGTTGATATTCGGGAAGATGTCGGTTGGCGTCCGCAGGGCGGAAGCAATGCCGAAGATCAGGATCAGCAGAGCCATAACGATGAACGTGTATGGTCGTCGCAGGGCAAGCCGAACGATTCCAATCATAACGTTTCTCCCACGCGGAACGATGCTCTCGTCGCCTTAGTCGTCGATCGTTAGAATCGACTTAGCGCGCGGTTTCATTCGAACTTTCTGAGACCGTTCGCCGTTCGGGCACCCGGTGAATGCGCGCTGCTGCAGGCGGCAAGCTGGAATCTAGGGTTGAGTTTCGCATTCGGAAAATGCATTCTCTTCATTCATACATGCTCGATTTGAATGATGGCGTGGAGTTCCGGTCGCTTGAATAGGACGGCCCCCAAACTAGGCGCGATGGACCTCAACCTGCTGGTGGTGTTCGACGCCATCATGCGGGACCGATCGGTTACGCGAGCGGGAGAGCGACTGGGCCTCAGTCAGCCTGCCATGAGCCATGCGTTGACGAGATTGCGTCACATGTTGAAAGACGAATTGTTCGTGCGCAGTCCAAACGGGATGATGCCGACGCCGCGGGCCGAGTTGCTTGCCACGCCGATCAGGATTGCGCTTGACGGGCTGCAACAGTCGCTGGAACCGGATCAATTCGATCCGTCAAAGACGACAACAACCTTCCGCATTGCCGTCGACAACTATGCGGCGATCGTTCTAGTCGCGCCGATAGCAGCACATGTCGCGAAGATTGCTCCTGCCGTGACGCTGGAATTTCGGCCGAGCGGCACGTTGAACCTTCCCGAACTGCTCGACCGAAGTGAACTGCATTTGGCGATCGGTCCGCCCGGCATCCCAGGCGAGCGATTTGCTGTCAGGCGGCTATTGCAGGATCAATTCGTCGTCGTCCACCGCAAGGGTCATCCGGCAGCGAAAGCGCGGGAATTCTCGACGGAGAAGCTGGCAGAGCTGCCCCTGTTGGAAATCTCGTCCGCTCAATTCGGAACCGATTTTCTCGAGACCGGCCCCGCAAAATCAAAGTCCAGCACAAAGCCCGCGATGCGTGCCCCATTCTTGTCGGCGGCGCAGATTCTGGCGACATCAGATCTCGTATCGGTGCTTCCGCTGAACGTCGCCAAGAACATGACAAGGTCACACGAACTCGTTTTCCGTCGACTGTCGCGTTCGCCGAGGCCGATCGAAGCTGCCATGATTTGGCTACGGCGGCTCGACAATCAGCCCGCCCATGCGTGGCTGCGCGATGTCGTCAGCCACACCAGCCGTGGCTTGCGGTCACCTTAACATATCTGGCGGTTGAGGGATGGGATCATTATTTTCGCAGCTTAGGAATCACGCAATACGGCAGTGCGGCGACACGAAACAAGCGAAGTCACGCGCCCTATCAATTCTGTCTCCTGCGGAGAAGGCTAGATGGCTGTGGGCTTGTTTGCCGACAAGTCGGGATCAGCCGCAATCGGCAGCCGAACTATGACGCGAAGTCCCGACCTGCCGACGCCCATGATGTTCTCCAGCGCGATGGAGCCTCCCAGCTCATCGACGACGCGCTTCACGATCGACATGCCAAGGCCGGTGCCTTCTGCCTCTTCGCGAGCCCCGCGAAAAAACGGTTCAAAAATTCGATCCATATCGCTCGATTCGATGCCAGGTCCGCTGTCCTCGATCTGCAGAATCGCCGCGCCGTCCTGCCGGTAAACGCCGATGTCCACGTTTCCGCCTTCAGGCGTGTAGCGGAGCGCGTTGTCGAGCAAATTGCGGATCATCGCCGCAAGCATGACCGGCTCGCTGGGCACGGCAAGCGGTTCGACCAGCTCGAAACCGAGATCGATGTTACGGTTGAGCGCCTGCGGCAAGAGATCGGCCACAACCTCCTTTGCCACGTGATCCAGCGAAACCTGCGGCATTTCCCCCCGACCGAGCGGATGGGCCTCTTGCCTTGCCAGCGCCAGCAATTGCTCGAGCAGGTGCTTAGTGCGTTGCATGCCTTGCTTGAGCGCTGCGAGGCGATCCCGCGCCGCCGCGGGGAGGTCAACCGGGTCGAGGTTTTCGGCCTGCAGGCTGAGCGCGGCAATCGGTGTGCGCAGCTCGTGGGTGGCATCGGCGATGAAGCGCCGCTGCTGATCCATCATCAACCGCATTCGCGCAATAAGTCCATTGATAGAGGCGATGAATGGATGCAGCTCGCTCGGCATGCCCTTCAGCGGCAATGGGCTCATGTCGTCGGCGCGCCTAGCGTCGAGATCGCTGGCCAGCCGGACCATTGGGCGCAGCGACTGCGCAATCAGGAGGGCCGTGACCAGCATCAGGCAGGGAATCAGCGCGGCGATCGGAACGAGCGTGCGCAGCGCCATGTCGCGGGCCGTCTCGTCGCGAACGGCGGTCGGTTGTGCCACGGCAAACCGGCTTCCGTCCGCGCGCGTCCGCACTAGCACCCGGATCGGCTGGCCGGCGCGGGCTGCGACATGCAGGCCGTCCTGATGGCTCCAGAGTTGGCGGTCGTCGGCTGAGCCATGCGGCGCCTTCCCCAATTCCATGATCCATACCTCGGCGTCCTCCTCGACGCCCGGAAGGGGTTGGCCGCCGCTGAAACCGCTATTTTGCGCGAGGCTCGCAATCTGAGTCAGGATGGAGTCCTGCATCTCGATGGCCTCGTCGAACGCCCAGTTAAAGGCGAACATGCCGCCGATCGCGCCGGTCAATATGATGATTGCGGTCAGCCCGATGAAGAGACGTCCGCGCAGCGACCTTATCATGACGGACGGTCCACCATCCACCCGACCCCGCGCACGTTGCGAATCGCGGTGGCTCCGAGTTTCTTGCGGATGGTGTGGATCAGAAACTCGATCGCGTTGCTCTCGACCTCCTCATTCCAGCCATAAATCTGCCGTTCGAGCTCGCTGCGCGACAGGATGGTGCCCGGCCGCGTCAAGAGCGCCTGCAGCAGGGCGAACTCGCGCGCCGTAAGCTGCGCTGTCTGGCCGAGGTGCGAGGCTTCCCGGGTTGCCGGATCGAGGCGGAGCTTTCCATTGGTCAGCAGCGCCGACGCTCCAGAGCCCTCGCGGCGCAGCACAGCGCGCATCCGTGCCAGCAGTTCGCGAACTTCGAAGGGCTTGACCAGGTAATCGTCGGCGCCGAGATCGAGCCCATCGATCCGGTCGTCGACGCCATCCCTCGCGGTCACGATGATGACGGGAAGCCGGCGGCCAAGCGCGCGCAGGTGCCGCAGCACGTCCCGGCCATCGGTCGTCGGCAGGCCGAGATCGAGCAGCGCCAGCTCGTAGGCTTCGTTTTCGGCTGCATGGATCGCGGTCGCGCCATCCGTCACCCAATCGACCGCATAGGCCGCATCTTTGAGCGCCTGCTCGACAGCCGCGCCGATCATCCTGTCGTCCTCGATCAGCAGAACGCGCATTCTCGTTTTCCTTCGAGATGACGGAGGTGGGCCGGCCTCGTTGTTTCCCTCCCGACTTAGCGCAGACTTAGGGCGCGATGGTGGTTTAACTCGATCACCATCGCGCCCTGGACCGTCATTCCGCCTCCAAAAAAGAAATTCGTCCTAAGCGGTGCCTAAGTCGGCATAGCCATGATCCGGCATCGTCTGGTGGCCATTCGATTTAGGGAGATGCACGTGTCCACGACCTGGGATCTGCGCGTGTCGCCGATACTGAACAAGGTGCCGGAGGTCACGCTAATCTTCTGGACCATCAAGATCCTCTCGACGACGGTCGGCGAAACCGGCGCCGACTATCTCGCCGTGCATGTCGGTCTCGGCGCCAACGTGACCGCGGCGTGCATGGCCTCTCTGCTGACCGTGGCGCTGATGCTGCAGCTGCGCGCGCGCCGCTACGTTCCCTGGATCTACTGGCTGACGGTGGTTCTGGTCAGCATCGTCGGCACAGAGATCACCGATCTCTTGACCGACAAGCTCGAGATGAGCCTCTACGTCAGCACGGTCGTGTTCGCGTGCGCGCTCGCCGCGACTTTCGCGATCTGGTACGGCGTCGAACGGACCCTTTCGATCCGCACCATCGTCACCACGCGACGCGAGCTGTTTTACTGGGCGGCCATTCTCTTCACCTTCGCACTGGGCACGGCGGCGGGCGACCTGGCAACGGAGGCGCTCGGCCTCGGCTTCCAGCTCGGTGTCATCGTGTTCGGCGTGATGATTGCGGCGATTGCGATCTTCTACTCACTCGCCGTCAATCCGGTCCTCACCTTCTGGCTGGCCTATATCCTCACGCGGCCGCTCGGCGCCTCGCTCGGTGACCTCTTGTCGCAATCCCGCAACTATGGGGGCGTGGGGCTCGGCACGATCCATACCAGCCTTGCGTTCCTGACCGTGATCATCGTGCTTGTGGCGTGGGTGACCTTCGAAGGCGACCGCACTGAGCAGGCCGATCCAGCGCAATGACCTCCAATTTCAGCTTCCACCAGAAGCCCGGGCGACCGTGTGCGGGCAGACCTCAAGGAGAGTGCGTATGAAAAGAATAATCCTGTCAGCGACTGTCGGCCTGTTCACGCTGGCAGCAGGCGAGCCACAGCTGACGATGGCGATAGGCGAGTCCAACATGCACGCCAGTGACCGCCTTTCATTCGTACCGCTCGCCGAAGCTGCGACGTCTTCGAAACTGGGCGACCTCACGCCATTCCGCGCCATCATCGTGGATGTTTCCGCGCTGATCGACAAGGGCGATCTGGTCGGTGCCAAGAATCGTATCAAGGATCTCGAGAACCAGTGGGACGATGCCGAAGCCGCGCTGAAGCCGCGTGCGGCAGCCGACTGGCATGCAGTCGACAAGGCGATCGATCGCGCGCTGGAAGCCTTGCGCGCGGCCGCGCCCGACGCTGCCAAATGCAAGCAGAGCATCGCCGAACTGTTGTCCCTGATGGACTCGGTCGGAAAATCCTAGCGTTCGCGGCTTCAGTCTCAAGCAATGCAATCCCTGGCCGACGGCAACATCGGGCGTCGTTGGACGCGAACCGGAGATGACACGTGGACGGGTATCAGAGAGAGCAGATTACGAGTTTTTCATGCTCGCCTCGCACCAAAGGCGCAACTGGACCGGAGCCTTCCGAAACAAACCGCGTTGTCGCAAAGGAAGGCTCAGTTCCGGCGCATCTCAAAACGCGAGGTTCGATCATGCCACAGGTACTAAAGCTATCATTGTCTGCCGTCGCAGGATTGATGCTGCTGACCGCTGCTACCCCCGTGATGGCCTACACCGGCCAGGAGCTTGCCAAAGACGCAAAGATCAGCATCAAACAAGCGCGAGCCATAGCCCTCAAGGCTCATCCCGGTGAGATCACCGACGAAGAACTGGAGAAGGAGAGAGGAGGCAGCGGGCTCAGGTATTCCTTCGACATCAAACGTCGAGGAGTCACGCAGGAGGTCGGTGTCGATGCCAGGACCGGCAGAGTGTTGGAGAACAAGAAGGAGGGTCCGCACCCGGACTGATTTGGTTAATCGCTAACAGGCCATTGTTGTTGGCGAGTTGAGATACGTTTGTTTGTACGACGAGAAATCAAGGATGGACGAAATGGACGAAGCCACCAAGGCAACCCTGAGCAAAGTACCAGAGGTCACCCTAAGTTTCTGGATCATAAAAATCGCCGCAACAACGCTGGGCGAAACGGGCGGCGACTCAGTTACCATGACGCTGAATTGGGGATATCTTGTCGGCACAGCAATCTTCCTTGCGGCGCTGATAACGCTGGTGGCGTGCCAGATCGCGGCGAAGAAGTTTCACCCGTTCTTATATTGGGCCACAATAGTTGCGTCGACAACGTTTGGCACGACCATGGCGGATTTTGCCGATCGCTCCTTGGGCATTGGCTACACCGGCGGTTCCACACTTCTGTTTCTCTGTTTGATGACTGTGCTTGGTCTTTGGTACTGGTCCCAAGGCACAATTTCCGTGAACACGGTTAGCACGCCCAAAGTCGAAGCCTTCTACTGGGCGGCGATCACGTTCTCACAGACGCTTGGCACAGCCCTTGGGGACTGGCTGGCCGACACTGGCGGCCTCGGATACGAGGGCGGCGCACTGGTGTTTGGTGCTGGATTGGCAATCCTTGCTGCGGCGTACTACTGGACGAATCTCTCGCGGGTCGGCTTGTTCTGGGCAGCATTTATCCTGACCCGGCCGCTCGGAGCCACAGTTGGTGACTTCCTCGACAAGCCGGTAGGCCACGGAGGCCTTGCTTTGAGCCGGCCGATCGCATCCGCCGTAATCGCCGTTTTCATCGTCGGTTGCATTTTGCTATTGCCGCAGCGCCCCGGAAGACATCCGGGCGAACCTCAAGCAAGCGCAGGGTAACTGGAGGCCGAGCAAGGAACGGGCGTCGGTCACAATTGGAGCAATGTTCATGATTGGGCGCGTATCTATGCTTATCTTTTGCCTTCTTGCCTCTCCATTCGGGGCCGGCCAAGCAGCGCACGCAGATACGCTTTCAATAAAGGCTCAGCTCTGGAGAGACGGGGACAAAGGTGGCATCACTCTGAGCCAAGATCACATGAAAGCCGGACCTGTCGAATTCGTCGTAACCAACACGTCCACTGACCCCGTGAATGGGAAAATGCACGAGTTTTTGATTACTCCCTGGTCCGCGGCCCTTGACGGCTTGCCTTACGATTCAGCGAATTCGGTCGTGCTTGAAAATGAGCTGGCCAACCTCGAAGGTCTGGAAGACATGCTACCTAGCGCGACCGCCACAATGCGCTTGGCACTGAGGCCTGGAGAGTACGTTGTATTCAGCAACCAGCTGCCCCACGACTACCGATTGGGAATGGCGCACCGGTTCACCGTAGAGCCATGAGAATCAAGTGGGGCTTCTTGACTTGGCAAGGCACGGGCCACGGGACGCGCACCGATCGAAGTCACTGAGGCGGACCGGGACAACCGTGCGACGCGCTGGCCGGCAGGATTAGTCCGAGGCGAAATGCTGAGCGTAGCCCCACATGACAGGAGCGAGCCCTTGCTTGTTCATAAGCTGAACCTGCCAAGGACCATTCAATGGAAAGGGCCGAGATAACACGCGTGTCGGTATTCCGGGTCCGGGACGTGTGCACTCCAATTCGCGGACGCGGAATCCGTCGTCCCCATGAGCTGCAACGATTGCCTTGCGCAGTTGAAAGGGCGCGCGGCAGACGACGGCATTGGCAGTCGTGACGAAGTTGGATTGATTGCCCGATATCTGGATACTCTCTGACCAGAACGAACCGGCACAAGGTAGCAAGGACAAGCCGACCAGGGTGCACGCGGCAGCGGACTTTATCCACTGGGACATGTCGCGACCCGATACTCTGCGGGCGTTTGCGTTCCTCACGGCCCACTCCGGCTTCGACTGGCGTTGTCGGCTTATGGTAGGGAGCTCAATTACGAATGTCACCCAATACAATCGGCTTCGTCGATCGGGAGGGCGCGTCAGCATGGCTCAACGAGCCGGCCGCTTTTGGCGCAAAGCGGCCATTCATTAGAGCGTCGCGATCAGGCGAAGCCAAATTTTATCGCTATTTCAATACATATGAGTTCGCAGGTTTATTCTGGATGGCGCGCCAAATTGCCATCATTCAGAATAAAACCGCGAACCTCGATCGGCGCCATCGCTCCGGATCTAACGGATGCGCACGAATTAATTGCTGCCGAAGACCAATGCATCTGTTCTTCGCCGTTGGTCGCGGCAGGTGACCAGCGGCACGATGTCGCCGCTGTCGGGCGATAGGAATCCGACCATCTCGTGACCTGCGAGATCGTCGGGCGTTCGCGGCATGCCGAAACGGCTGAGATAATCAGGGCTGGCGAAGGTCCCCCTCTCGAGCAGCGCCAGTCTGCGCTTGATCAGCGGACTGTCGCTCAGTTCACCCGCCCTTAGGATGCAGTCGAAGCCTTCGCGCATCATGTCCACCGGCTGATGCGCCTCGCTAAAGTGCAGCCGGATGTCGGGGTATTGCTGTCGGAAGCCGCGATCGTCCCCGACGACGCCGAGCCCAGCGGCGTGGCCGCGGCCCATTGGCGCCAGTGACGGTCGCGCTTGCCGCAATAAAACGACGGCAACGTGACTAACGTGGATGCCGTCGAACTTCGTGACCTGAATGGGCTGTCGTACATATTGCTCGATCTGAAGACACCAGGCTGTTCTTACGAAAGCATAGTCGCGAGGGAAGGTCTGGAGCATGAGCCCTGGAGCCGATGCCAACAAGACGCCATTTTGCCGGTGTCATGGCGAGGTTGCTGTCATCGCTCTGAACCGTATTTACCTCGATGGTAGTTGTTGGCTTGAGCGCCAAAACGTTCTGCAAAATGGTGCGGATACCACAAGCCGAGTATCAATTACGCGCAGACAGCGATCTCCTGGATAAAATCCAGAAGCGCTCGGACCTTCGCCGGCGGGAGGTGGCGCGAGGGATGATAGGCATAGAGCGGATAGAGTTCTTCCGACCATTCCGGCAGGATCTGAATAAGCTCGCCTCGCGACAGTAAAGGCGCCAAGCCGATGCCGAGGCTTTGGAAAATGCCTTGGCCCGCCACGCACGCTGTTACCGCAACGGAAGGATCATCCAACACCAGGCGGCTTGAGACCTTGACCTCGACGATCTCCCCGCCTCGGTGAAACTCCCATGGAAAAGGAAGGCCGGTCTGAGGATCACGGAAGAGAAGCGCCTCGTGATGGACGAGGTCGTGCGGCGATCGCGGCTGGCCGTGCCGTTCGAGATAGGCCGGCGCCGCAACCGTCAGGATCGGGGTTTCCAAGAGCTTGCGTACGATGAGGGATGATGCATCGGGCGGCCCGAAGCGTACCGCCACGTCCACGCCGGTCATCATCTCCTCGCGATAATTGCTGGTGGATAAATCGACCGACAGCAGAGGGTAGCGGACCAGAAACTGCTGGAGCTTCGACGCAAGCACGACACGCGCGAACCACGGGTCCACCGATACGCGCAGCCGGCCGCGCACGACCGCCGCCGCGCCTGCGGCCTCGGCCGCCGCCTCGTCCAGGCCGGCGAGAAGCGGCAGGACCTGCCTGTGGAAGCGGCGTCCTTCCTCGGTGAGGCTGACTTCGCGTGGATTGCGATCGAAGAGCCGCACGCCGACCCGCGCCTCCAGACGCGCGACGGCCCGGCTCACCGCCGACGGCGTTAGGCCGAGCATTTCCGCGGCGCGGGCAAAATTCCCAGCCTCCGTAACCGCTGCCAAGACACCGACGCCGGTCAGAAGCCGCGTGTCGAAAGCCATTCGATTTCCCTTCCCTCTGAGGCTCTCCGCCGAGCCTGTCCCAGGCGAAGAGCAGTGAATCCAAGTCACTGTAGCATTGATCTTAATGCGCGTGAATCACGCCTTGGCGCGGCCTACAAGGCCGAGGTCGCAGCGACATCGGAGGCGAGCGGCCGAGAAGATCGGACCTCCTTCGATCCAGAAAGGAGTCAGCCATGAACCACCTCACACGCAGAACGATGCTTCAGCGCGGGGGAATGCTGGGGTCCGTTCTGGCTCTCGATGCGGTCAGCCCCGCCTTGGCCGGCACAACGCCAGCCGGCTCGTTAGCGCGATTCAAGGCGATCGACGCCGCCTTGCGGGGAAGCGTTGCGAGAAACGACGTGGCCGGTGTTATCGCCGTTGCGGCCACGCCGAAAGGCGTGATTTACGAGGGCGCCTTCGGCAAGGCGAACGTCGCAACGGGCGCAGCGATGACGCTCGACACGGTGTTCTGGCTGCTGTCGATGACCAAGGCCTTCACCGCGACCGCCTGCATGCAGTTGATTGAGCAGGGCCGCCTTCATCTAGACGACGACGCGGCAAAATACCTGCCCGAACTGGCCTCCCCGCAGGTCCTCGATGGCTTTGCTGAGGATGGAACGCCGCGAATGCGGCCGGCCAAGCGCGCGATCAAGGTGCGCCATCTGTTGACGCATACCTCCGGCTACACCTACTCGATCTGGAGCGAGGCTCTGACCCGCTACGAGAAGGTGACGGGCATGCCCGACATCGCGACCTGCAAGAACGCCGCCTTCACGGCTCCGCTCGAGTTCGAGCCTGGCGAGCGGTGGGAATACGGCATCAGCATGGACTGGGTCGGCAAGCTGGTCGAGGCGGTGTCGGATCAGTCGCTTGAGATCTACTTCCGCGAGAACATTTTCGCGCCGCTCGGCATGAAGGATTCAGGGTTTCTGATCGGGACCGAGCAGAAGCGGCGCGTCGCCACCTTCCACAACCGCCGCGCCAACGGCGGGCTGGAGTCGGCGCCCTTCGAGATGCCGCAACGGCCAGAGTTCTTCATGGGCGGCGGCGGTGCCTTCAGTACGCCGCGGGAGTACATGACGTTCCTGCAGGCGCTGCTGAACGGCGGCGCGCTGCATGGCGTCGGTATCCTGCGTCCGGAGACGGTCGCCATGATGATGCAGAATCAGATCGGCGAACTGAACGTCCAGGAGATGTGCTCGGCGCAGCCGCCATATTCCCGCAGCTTCGACCAGTTCCCGGGACAGCCGCATAAATGGGGCCTGTCTTTCGACATCAACATGCAGCCGGGACCGAATGGGCGCTCCGCCGGCAGCATCTCCTGGGCGGGCCTGCTCAACTGCTACTTCTGGCTTGACCCAGTGAAGCATGTCAGCGGCGCGCTCTTCACCCAGGTTTTGCCCTTCTATGATGAGCGGGTCGTCGCGCTCTACGGCGAGTTCGAGCGCGGTCTCTATGCCGGGCTCGCCTGAGCCCGCGCGATCGACAACAACCTTCTGGAGAACCATCATGTACGCAATCACCGGAATCACCGGCAAGGTCGGCGGCGCGGTTGCGCGCAGCCTGCTCGCTGAAAGACTGCCGGTCCGCGCCGTTCTGCGCGACGAGGCCAAGGCGGCGGAGTAGAGAGCTCGCGGCTGCGACATCGCCCTGGCCGAGATGGACGATGCGGCAAGCCTGACTTCTGCCTTTAGGGGCGTCGCGGGCGTCTTCATCCTGCCGCCCTCCGAGTTCGATCCGGAGCCCGGCTTTCCCGAGGCTAAGCGCGTCATCGCGGCCGTGACGGCGGCTTTGGCCGAGGCTCGTCCCGGCAAGGTGGTCTGCTTGTCGACCATCGGCGCGGATGCGCCGCAAGAGAACCTGCTGACCCAGCGCACGTTGATGGAACAGTCGCTGAAGCAGATCGGCCTATCGGTCACCTTCCTGAGGCCCGGCTGGTTCATGGAGAATGCGCTTTGGGATGTTCCTTCGGCGCGCGACGAAGGCGTGCTGCGCAGCTTCCTGCAGCCGGCCGACAAGCTGTTCCCGATGGTCGCGACGCAGGATGTCGGAGGCCTAGCCGCCGCGCTTCTCGGGGAGAACGGGAGCGGGACGCGGGTCGTCGAGTTGGAGGGGCCCGCACGCATCTCGCCGAACGATCTCGCCCGCGCCTTCGCCACGGTGCTGAAGCGCACCGTCCGGGTCGAGACCGTGCCGCGCGAGAGCTGGGAGCAGATTTTCCGCTCTCAGGGAACGCGAAATCCGTTGCCTCGGATCCGGATGCTCGACGGGTTCAACGAGGGCTGGATCGAGTTCAGCGACCACGGCCGCTCGGCGGTCAAAGGTACGACGACGCTCGACAGCGTCATCGCCGAACTCGTCAGGGCGAGCCAGGCCCAAGCATCCACCTGACGCCGCTGCCCTTGTGATGGCTTGCCGCCTGACGGCGGCACAAAAGGACCAACGCCCCGACCCGCCGGCACGAAACCCGAGAAAGGAAAACATCATGGAGACGATCACGACACAGGGTGTCGCGATTCCCCGCCTCGGCTTCGGCACCTTCCGGATGCCGGGAGCCGATGCCCAGCCGGTCGTCGAGAGCGCGATCGCGCTCGGCTACCGACATATCGACACCGCTGCGATGTACGACAACGAAACCGCCGTCGGCGCGGCCATCGCGGCGTCCGGTGTGAACCGGAACGAGCTCTTCATCACCACCAAGGTCTGGCATGATCAGCTTGCGCCGGATGCGCTCTACCGCGCGTTCGACACCAGCCTGCGGAAGCTGAGGCTCGACCAGGTCGATCTCTATATGATCCATTGGCCGTCACAGGACATGGACATGGAGGCGACGCTGGAAGCGTTGAAGTCGTTGCGGGAGCGTGGCCTCACGCGCGCGATCGGCGTGTGCAACTTCAACCTGCCGATGATCCGTCGCGCGGTGGAGGAGATAGGCGCGCCGATTGCCAGCCTCCAGGTCGAATACCACCCGTTCCTGTCGCAGGCGCCGATGCTCGCCTATTTGCGCGGCAAGGGGATTCCGCTGACAGCCTATGCGCCCCTCGCGCAAGGGCGGGCGGCAAGTAATCCCACGCTCGCCTCCCTCGGCCAGAAGTACGGTTGCAGTGCCGCTCAGATGGCGGTTGCCTGGCTCCTCGATCAGGAGGGCGTCATCGTGATTCCGAAGGCCGCCCGTTCCGAAAGCCAGAAGGCCAATCTTGATGCGCTCGGCACCCGGCTCGATGACGAGGATCGCGCCGCTATCGCCGCTCTGCCGAAAGACCAGCGCTTCGTCCGGCCGCCCTTCGCGCCAGATTGGGACGCTCTCGGATGAAATTCATCGGCGCAGCGGCCTTGGCGGGGATAGAACGCGCGCTAAGTGAGAGTGTCGGCCTCCGTGGAGAAATTCACGCAGCGGCGTTCATTAGGTGCCGGAGCAGTAGTTGTATCCAGCAAAAACGAGAATGGACTTCATTCAGATGGGAATTGATCTATCCGACCGTCACTGCCGGTGCGGAGACCTGACTTGGAGACGATAATTGCCAGCCTCGATGCGCACAGGCACTTGCGCGCCACAATGACGGCGTGCAGCTGGCGAGCTGGTTGGCGCTCGCTGCTGATCCGGGCCTACGAGGATCCAGCAGAGGCTGAGGAATTCGTGACTCCCGCTACTCGCGATCATTTGATCGTTCTCGTTACCGGTGGCTCCTGCGACGTGGAGGTCCGCTATCGCAACGGTTGGCAGCACTCTCATTCCGAGCCGGGTCACATTGGTATGACGGCTCCGGGACAAGCCGCTACACTGCGATGGCGGGGTAAGACGACACACAGCACCCTGCAGCTCCATCTTCCGGCCGCGACCATCGAACGCGTCGCACGAGAACTCAGGCGTAAAGGTCCCGCGGCCCCGATCTTGCCGAGCGGCCTCGGAAGCAGCGATCCCCTGGTGAGCCAGCTGATGCTGAGTCTCAGCGCTGCGTTTCAAGAATCCGCGCCAGATCTTTATGCTCAGACTGCGGGAGAGATGTTGGCCGCCCATCTCTTGGTCAGGTACGGCCGCTACGGGGAGCCACACTACCGCAATGCGAGCGACGGCCGGCTGCGCAAGGTCGAAGACTTCATGCGCGAGAATCTCGCGGCCGCAGTGAGTCTGGAGGATCTGGCGCGCGAGGCAGGAGTCAGTCGGTTCCACCTGTTGAGATTGTACAAGAAGCTCTATGGGCAGACTCCCCTGAAGCGTCTGACTTTCCTTCGCATGGAAGAGGCGAAGAGACTCTTGAAGGGCCGGAACGAAACGATTCCAACCATTGCCGCCAGATGTGGATATGAGAATCCATCGCATTTTGCGACAGCCTTTCGGCGGGTGGTGGGGGTGACGCCGAGGTCCTATCGCCGATAGGTCCATAGCAGGATCGACGAAACTCGGGGCAATAACGCGGGCATCAAAGCAATACCGCGAGCGACGGTCCCTTCGGCCTGCAATATAGATCTCGTTCCTCAACACTCTATTGGTGCAGGATGACATACGTTCTCAAGATAAATGGGAAGTCGCACGAGGTGGACGTGGACGGCGAGACGCCCCTGCTATGGGTGCTGCGGGACGTTCTCAAGATGACAGGAACGAAGTTTGGATGCGGTATGGCGCTTTGCGGCGCTTGTACGGTTCACATAGACGGCGCGGCGACACGATCTTGCATCACCACGGTCGACAGTGTCGGGGAGGCCGCAGTGACTACTATCGAAGCCATCGGCGAGACTCCCGCTGGCGGGAAGGTGCAGCGGGCTTGGCTCGATCAGGACGTCGTTCAGTGCGGATATTGTCAGTCGGGGCAGATCATGGCGGCAGCTGCGCTGCTGGCGAGCAATCCACGCCCGACGGACTCGGAGATAAACGACGCGATGTCCGGCAACGTATGCCGATGCGGCACCTACAATCGCATTCGAGCTGCCATAAAATACGCGAGCGAGGGAGGGCGTTAACAATGCGGCAAACCACCGACACGCTCACGCGGCCAGTATCGGGCGCAGACGAAGCAAGAGTCTCTCGCAGAGCATTCCTGAAGGTCGGTGCGACCGCGGCAGGGGGACTCGCCCTGGCGGTTGCCCTGCCGTCCTGGTCCATGGCTGATGGAAGCGAAGGCGGCGCGGTCTTGAATGCGTTCGTGAGAATTGAGCCCAACGGCCGCGTACGCTTGACCATGCCGTCAGTCGAGATGGGGCAGGGGGTCTATACCTCGCTCTCTATGCTTCTGGCGGAGGAGCTCGAAGTCAAGCTCGACCAGATCGAGGTCGAACACGCGCCTCCGAATGACGCCCTCTACGCCAATCCGATCCTGCAATATCAGGCGACAGGAATGTCAACCTCGATCCGGGGTTTCTGGCTACCCCTTCGGCGAGCTGGCGCCGCGGCGCGCCTCATGTTGATCGCGGCGGCGGCTCGGCGTTGGAAAGTCGACCCGGCGGCCTGCACCGTGAAGGATGGAGTGGTTTTGCACCCCTCGGGCGCTAGGTCGCTGCCCTATCGGGACTTGCTGCGATCCGCGGCCGAATCGGAGCCTCCCGCTCTCGATCGCATCAAGCTGAAGGAGCAAGGACAGTTCAGTCTCATTGGAACATCCCCGAAGAGACTTGAAGCTCCCGACAAGATCAGTGGACGAACGCAGTTCGGAATCGACGTGATGCTGCCGGGCCTGAAGGTCGCGGCGATAGCGATCTCTCCGGTGCTTGGAGGAAGACCCAAGGCCGTGAACCAGAGTGCGGCACTCGCGATCAAGGGTGTGCATCAGGTGGTCGCGGTCGATGAGGCGGTAGCCGTCGTTGCTGACCATATGGGCGCTGCCAAGAAGGGTTTGGAAGCCGCCGCGATACAGTGGGACGACGGTCCTAACGCCTCGATAGATAGTAAGAAGCTCGTCGAGCAGCTCAAGAAGGCATCCGAAAGCCCGGGGGTCGTAGCGAGAAACGAGGGCCACTTCGAGCAGGCGTTCTCCGGCGCGGCTCGGCGTCTGGACGCGGTGTATGAGCTGCCGTTTCTGGCTCACGCAGCCATGGAGCCGATGAATTGCACGGTGCACTATCGGAAGGATATCTGCGAAATCTGGGTCGGCACGCAGCAGCCCACCATCACGCAGGCGGCGGTCGCGACGCTCACAGGAATACCGAAGGAAGCCATTGTGATCCACAATCAGTATTTGGGTGGAGGCTTCGGCCGTCGGCTTGAGCCAGATGGTACCCTTCTCGCGGTCAAAATTGCCAAGCAGATCGACGGTCCCGTCAAGGTGATCTGGAGCCGCGAGGAGGACATCCAGCACGATGTATACCGACCCTACTACTACGATCGGATATCGGCGGGTCTCGACGAGGCCGGAAGACCTATCGCGTGGCACCATCGGGTATGCGGCTCTTCGGTCGTGGCCCGGTTTGCTCCTCCCCTGTTCAAAAACGGTTTGGATTTCGATGCGGTCGAAGGGGCTGCCGAGCCGCCCTACGCAATTTCCAACATTCTCGTCGAATACGTTCGGGCCGAACCGCCCGGCATTGCGACCGGGTTTTGGCGTGGTGTAGGACCGGTACACAACGTCTTCATCGTCGAGAGCTTCATGGATGAGCTGGCCTCCGCGGCCAGGCAGGACCCCGTCGAATTCCGCAGGAATCTTCTAGCGCACAATCCGCGAGCTTTGGCGGTCCTGAATCTTGCCGTGCGGAAGGCGGGCTGGGGTCAGCCGATGCCTCCCGGAAAGGGCAGGGGCGTTTCACTTCAGTTCGCCTTTGGAAGCTATCTTTCGCAAGTGGCGGAGGTGGCCGTCGACGAGAAAGGAAATGTGAGGGTGGAACGTATCGTCTGCGCGGTGGATTGTGGATTGCCGGTCCATCCGAAGATGATCGACGCACAAATACAGAGCGGAACGATCTTCGGGCTCACGGCTGCGCTGCGCGGCGCGATAACGATCAAGGACGGCCGAGTCGAGCAAGGCAACTTTGACTCTTATCCGCCGCTGCGCATCGATGAAACGCCACCAATCGAAACCCATATAGTGGCGAGCACGGCTGATCCTGGCGGCTTGGGCGAAGCAGCTACAGCCGCTGTCGCTCCCGCGGTCACGAATGCCATTTTCGCGGCGACGGGGCGCCGCATCAGAAGGCTGCCGATACAGCCGGCCTGAGAGCAAGGCCTGAGGTTGGCGGAATCACGACCACGTGACGCCGCGTAACAACCATCCCTTCCTTTAGAATATATAGATGCCAGAACGGCTCCGGCGAAAAGAATCACGGAGCGATGTTGCGGACAGCGACATTGTTCCCGGCATTCTCGTATCCAAGCAGTCGGCTCAAACCGAGCAAACTGCAACTCCACACATGAGGTAACCAATGAATCGACGCACTTTTGTGAGCATGGTGGCTGCAGGGGCGGCAAGCACTCTGATCCGAGGCGCGAAAGCCGCTGCAGAGCCGGCGCCGATTGCCCGAAACGTCGTCCTGGTGCATGGATTGTTCGCCGACGGGTCATCTTGGTCGGAGGTGATTGCACGGTTGCAAGCTGCGGGCCTCAATGCCACGGCCGTGCAAAACCCGCTGACAACGCTGCCTGAAGCGGTAGCTTCAGCCGAGCGCGTGCTCGCGCGGCAGGATGGACCGACGGTCCTGGTCGGGCATTCCTTCTCCGGAATGATCGTGACCGAGGCCGGTATGCATCCGAACGTGTCGACGCTTGTCTATGTGGCGGCGCGAGCGCCGGATGCGGGCGAGGATTATACGGCGTTGGCCAAGACATTTCCGACGCCGCCAGCGTCCGCCGGGATTGTCTTCGACGGCGATGAAGGACGCCTCAGCGAGGCTGCGTTCTTGCGCGATTTCGCAGGCGACCTGCCCGAAGCGAAGGCGAAGGTCCTCTATGCGGTCCAGCAGCCGTTCCACAAGGCTCTGCTCACGGGCAAGACGACGCATGCGGCCTGGCGGTCGAAGCCAAGTTTCTATGCCGTTTCGACGGAAGATCGGACGATCAATCCCGATCTCGAACGCTTCATGGCCAAGCGCATGGGCGCGAAGACCATCGAAGTGAAGGCGAGTCACCTGTCGCTGATATCCCAACCCGACGAGATTACCCGATTGATCCTGCAAGCCGCCGGACAGCCCGCCTAGCAGGTGGGCGGCCGTTCTTGTGCACCGGCTGTCGACGTGTCGCGGCGACAGTCCGGACGACCAGTCCCAAATTAACGCCCGAAGGTCGTCGAGCGCGGCTTGACCGCCCGCCCCTTTTCCTCGCGAGAATTGGGACATAGGACGTCTTATTAGGGGGACCTGTTATGCCCGTCGCTGCATTGGTCCGCACGAAAAGCTTCCGCCGAGAAATGGCACGCGAGATTTCAGTCCAGAAAAATGAAGCCATTGCGTCGTCCTGTGGTACACAGGGGTGATACACAGACGAAGAGCCGGGTATTCGGCGAGCCTTATTTTCCTGGGTTTTCGGCGTTTGGGCTCTGGCCGGTGAGGAATCCCTCCCTCTCCGGCATCGATTTTGGTTGGCGCTGCCCTTCCTGAGAGAGGGGTGCCAGGACCGACGAGATACAGCGCGCGGATCAGAGGGTGTGACACCCAGACGCTCGCTGAACACGACGCGCATCCGGTCTGCTGTGCCGAAGCCGCAGTGATAGGCGACAGCCTTGAGAGGCCGTTCGCTACCTCCAGCAGCATGCGAGCGGCGTCTGCGCTGGCGCATGATGTCGTGTACATTGGTGGATGAATGATTGTTGGAGAGAATGCTTTGAATCAAGAGCAGGGCATCGCTGCGCCGCCGGCCGCTCACACCGTATCGCCACCCGCAACCCCGCTCCGTTCCGCCCCACCCAATGGGTCGGCGTCCGCGCCGATCGGTTCGCGCAGCACTTTGGCCCGGCTGGCCATTCCGTTGTTCGCCGTGCTGGTCGCGCTTGCCTTCATCGCGCTTGCGACGCTGCGCTGGGACGCCTGGGTCGGTCACGCGACGATCCAGACCACCAACGATGCCTATGTCCGTGCCGAGCTGACGCGGCTGAGCAGCCGTGTCGCCGGGGAGGTGTTGACGGTGGCCGCGAAGGATTTTCAGCGCGTCAAGGCCGGCGATCTCCTGGTGCAGATCGATCCCGCCGACTACCAGGCGCACGTCGCGCAGGCCGAGGCCGGCGTGGCGGGCGCGCAGGCGGCACTCGACAATCTGAGCAACCAGGTCGAACTGCAATACGCGACGATTGCGCAGGCCGAAGCGGCGCAGGTCTCCGCGGCGGCTCAGGAGGTCGAGGCGCGCCAGGAGCAGGAGCGCCAGCAATCGCTGTCGCAGACCGAATCCGGAACGCGGCAAAAGCTCGAACAGGCAACTGCGGCCTACGCCAAGGCGCAGGCCGACGTGCGCGCCAGCCGCGCCGTCATCGCCGCGCAACGCCATCAGCTCGAAGTGCTGTCGGGAACCAAGAAGCAGCGCGCCGCCGATCTCGAGGGTGCCAAGGCGACGCTGGCCGCAGCCAAGCTCAGGCTCGGCTACACCAAGATCGTGGCGCCGTTTGATGGTGTTACCGGCGAGCGGCAGGTGCAGCCGGGCGACTACGTCAATATCGGCAGCAACCTGATCAATGTCGTGCCGCTGCCGAACGTCTATGTGATGGCCAATTACAAAGAAACGCAGCTCACGCGGGTAAAGCCGGGCCAGCCGGTCGATATCACCGTCGACAGTTTCCCGAACGAAAAACTGCACGGCCGCGTCGAGCAGATCGCGCCGGCGAGTGGTTCGCAATTCGCGTTGCTGCCGCCGGACAACGCCACCGGCAATTTCACCAAAGTGGTCCAGCGTATCCCAGTCCGCATTCAGTTCGACAACAACCAGCCGCTGCTGGAGCGGCTGCTGCCGGGAATGTCTGTCGTCACTAATATTAATACCGGCGAGGCGGTGGCGAATGGCGGAAAATGACGGTTACGACCGCGGACCAGTCTCGCGTGGTGGTATCGCGCCGCAGCCGCTGTTCGCGGTCAGCGCGGTGCTGCTTGGCTCATTTCTGGCCAATTTCGACAGCCGCCTGACGTCGGTCGGGTTGCCTGACCTCCGCGGCGCGTTTTCGCTCGGGTTTGACGAAGGCGCCTGGCTTTCTACTGCCGGCATCGGCTCGCAGATCTTCATCGCGCCGGCGGTGGCGTGGCTTGCGACCGTATTCGGCTTGCGCCGCGTGCTCGGCATTCCGAGCCTGGTCTATGCCGTAATCTCGCTGGCAATTCCGTTCGTCCACGATTACACGGCGCTGATCGCGCTCAGCATCGTGCACGGCATGCTGCTCGGCACCTTCGTGCCGGCGACGCTGATGATCGTCTTCCGCAATTTGCCGATCCACTGGTGGCTGCCGGCGATCGCGATCTATTCGATCCGCGTGGGGTTTGCGCTCGATAGCGGCACGTCGCTGGTCGGCTTCTACGTCGACCATTGGGGATGGCAGTGGCTGTATTGGCAGGGCGTGGTGATCGCGCCGCTGATGGGCCTCATGGTCTATCTCGGCACACCCCGCGAGCCGGTCAATCGGGAGCTGTTAAGGAATGCCGACTGGGGTGGCATGCTGCTGCTCGGCACCTCGGTCTCCATGATCTATGCCGGCCTCGACCAGGGCAATCGCCTGGATTGGCAGGAGTCGGGCACGATAATGGCGCTGCTGCTCGGTGGCGGTGTGCTGTTTATCGTCTTCCTAATCAACGAGACCATGGTTCGCCAGCCCTGGGCCCACGTCAATGTGCTGTTCTCGCGCAATATTGGGCTCTCGCTGGTCGTCATCCTGCTCTACACTCTGACTAGCCTGTCCAACTCGTCCCTGGTGCCGAACTTCCTCAGTGTTGTCGGCCTGCTGCGGCCCGAACAATCCGGTGTCCTGCTGCTGACCTACGGTGCGCCGCCGATGTTTGCGCTGGTGCCGATATCGATCTTCCTGCTCCGGCATTTCGATGCGCGTACGGTCGTTGTGCTGGGCTTTTCCGCTTTCGCTGCCGGCAATCTGTGGGGAACGCAGCTGACCCATGACTGGGCGCGCGGCGATTTCATCGGCATCGTAATGCTGCAGTCGATCGGACAGGCTTTCACGCTGTTGCCGATCATCATCGTCGCGCTGTCGAATTCCGATCCCTCGCGGGCAACGTCATTCGCCGCCTATATCCAGATCATGCGGCTTGGCGGCGCCGAGATCGGCGTGGCGCTGATGGGCACCTGGCTGCGCGTGCGTGAGCAGATCCATTCCAATTATCTCGGCCAGCATATCGAAAACGGCAGCGTCGATGTCATGCGCATGATCAAGCAATTGGCGGATGGTTTTGCCGGCCATGGCGCCGCCACTGCGTCGGCGCGGGCCGTGGGCACGCTTGCGGCGCGGGTGCAGCGGGAGGCCAACGTACTCGCTTACATTGATGGTTTTTGGCTGTGCTTCTGGCTGGCGATGGCGGCGCTGTTCTTTGTGGCGCTGATCACCCGCGCGCCGCCCGGGCCATTCACGCCGGCGCCGTTTGGCTTTGCGAAAGCATTGATGCGCCGGTGCGGGGTATCCGTCCCATGACGAGTTTCCACCTATTGCTGCGCGAAGCGTCATCAGTGATGGGGTGGTCACCGATCGTTAGACCACACATCACTGTCAGCGTTGTTGCGCCGATAAGAACGATCGCACTTGTGGCAAAGTGGACTTTCAATATCGACGTTAGCAAGCGCCACCTGCGGCCTCGTGATCCGCCGACATAGAATCTCTGGGTCCATTCCAAATCATTGAGCCGGATCAAAGCACTGCCGCTGCGCGGTTCCAGAAAAGCAGCGCAGCGAGTACCGAAAATCGTCTTGGGCCCGCGTGTCAGAAGGCCCGAATCACAGTTCGCTCGCAACCGACTCCAACAAAATTGGCACGTTTGCGGAAGACATGTGTGATCGTCTCTTCTCTGCGGCTGGCTCTGGGTGTGGCTGGTGATGCTGCCGACCGTGGCCGGTTTCCTGTTCGCACTCTATCTGGCGCTGGCGGAATCTTTCGTCTGAAAGCGGGTTGCCGGGGTGCTGACGCACGAATAAGGTTCAACCGTACCACGCATACAGAACTGAGCGGGAGCATAGTGATCGTCTGCATGTTGCCGGCCAAACCGGTTTTGAACCCGCAGGTGCCAGGCTAAAAATCGAGATCGGCAGTTACAAATTCCATCGGGACAAGGGGGCCTTTCCTTGCAAGGAGGCAAAATTGTCTTCAATCGCTCCGAATTGCGGTGCCGGCGATCGCCTTGTTTGCCTCTGGCTGGCTGATTCAGAGAGGCCGCGTCGGTGCTGCTTTGGTAGATCGGTCTGGCGCCACCGCTGGCGGGGCGTCGGGGTGTTCTGGCTGTACATGCGCGAAACATAGCGCCGAGAATATGCCGCTCTTAGTTCGGTTCGGCAGCGGCGGCCTGCGCTGCGGTCTTGCTTTGCGCGACAATTGCTTCCAGCCGAGAAATATTCTCCAGTAGTCGCTGGCTGGTGAGGACGAGAAAGTAATAGCCGAATTGCGGGTTCTGAAAGTAGATCTCGAGCAGCTTTTCGTAAGTGATGGTCAGCACATGGCCGTTCTCGATGCATTCGATTGTCGCCGTCCGGCGGTTGTCGGGTGTTAGGAACCCAAGTTCGCCCATCAGACGTCCCGGCGGAAGTTCGACGCCGATTTCCTTCACCAGGAATTTTCCGGTGACGGTCAATAGCATTTCATCGGCTGTATCGTCCTTTTTGAACAAAACATCGCCTTTGCGGTATTTGCGCTCTGTCATGAACGGCTTCAGCCATTCCATTGACGTATCGCCCTGCGTTGCGCTTCGGGCCTTCTTTACGAGAGCGAGCATTTGGCGGAGGCGGTACGCATTGATGGGGACCATCAGTAGATACAAGAGGAAGGTCGTGACGGCTCCGGTGAGCGCGCCGAAGGCGGCGAAGAAAGCGCAACCGATCATGTTGGCGACCCGCAGCGGCACCATGGTCTGCGTCAGCAGAGTGGCGACGAAGAAGATGGCGCCCACCAGGGCAAACATGTTGGCCAGGGTGATGTTGTGCAGAAAGATTTCCAGCAGCCGGTTGAAGATGGCGTCATAGGTAACGTTGTTGGGGTCGAGGCCCAGCTGGACCAATACCTTCGCCACCCTGAGATTGTCCGCCGCGGTGTCGAGAATGCGATCAAGGATTGTCAAAGGTCTGCACCGTCAAGCTTCATAATATCCCCCGGCATCTATCGGCGCCCGGCCAAAACGGAACGTTTCTCTTGCATCACGGCATGTAAACGGTTCCCGCTGAAACCCGCGATCCCGTCGATTGAGCTGTTGCGAATAGCAGTTCGTATTATTCCGGAACGAAAGCGCGTCGCGTTTGCTCCAGCAGCCAGGTTCACATGACAGCCCAAGCGGAAGATATAAAATTATCAAGGGGCGCGTATAAGAATTCTATGGAGAATCCGACGGCATTTTATAGCCGCGGCACAAAATACGGGCGGCCCGCGGGGCAGTACAGTGCCCCACCGCCAGCAGAGAAACGTGTAACGCCTGTCGTGCGTTAGTGATAAATGGAGCGCGGAAGGTAGATGGCGACCTTTAGCGCCACTACGGCAACGAGGGCGCTCGCCGCCGCTAGTAGCAGCAGAACGCCCATGCAAAACCGCTTAGCGGTCGCCGTATAGGTTGCCGCTGCGCCCGTTTGGGCCGGGTCCCGGCCTCCCTTTAACCGATCGAGCGGAGCGTGGGTGTGTGTCAGCATCGTGATATCAAGAATCCTGCAGCTTCCGTTTGACTGCTTCCATCATTCTGCCGACGAAGACAGCCATTCGCCGCTGGGCACGCGTCGATAGGCGTGTCAACGATCCGAGCTGCGCCACCAGCGGATTGCCCCGATTTTCAAGGTCCAGCTCGATCGTCTCGGACGGATATATGGTCGCGCACCCCGCCGACCGGCTATTCTGTTTTGCAAACGACAGGGCCGAGGTCTCAAGCAGGAAAATTCCGCCAATCTGTCCGTTGACGTCGCGGGCCACCCAAAAGCCTTCCACGTTGCGGCCGATGAAAAATGCGGGGATCGCCTCGCTGACTATGCTGGGGTCGAGCGGCTGAAATTGCGCGGTGACCCTGGCCGGTTCAGCCGGCGGGCCTCCGGCGTCCGCCTGTTTCTGCTCGATCTCAGCGGTCGAAGGGCTCTGCGCGCGTCGCGAAAGGTCTGGGCTCATTAGTTGCAGGGTGATCATTGGCTGTTCATCGGTTGCGCAGGTGTGCTTGAGGAGCCGCGGGCGAACGTGCTCGGCTTCCGCCGCAGCTCGTCGCATCCGGCTACTGACAAAGGCTCGTCGCGGACAGAGGCGAGAACGGCCTCAAGGAGGTGCTCTTTCTTACAGCGGCATTGAAAGTGATCGCGGCCATGGCGGTCTCCTCACGAATCTAAGGTCATGATGTGCCAACGACGCCATAGGAATGCGAGATGGTTGGGCTTTCCATCTCATAAGAGAGATATAAACAATCCTGGACGGCAACAGCGCCGCTCTAATCCGCTCCCGACGCTTATAAAACGCCTATGAGAGAGAGCAGGAGGCCGACTCGATTTCTTATGTCGTTATGCGCATCTTCGGACCGCTCGCTCGCAATGTGAGCTGACGGTGGAGATGCAAGATGGCTCATTTACTTCCAGGCGGCGAAAAATGTAGCGACTTGATCCACGACGATGATTATCGATCGCCTCTAGGCGCCTACCGGTTTGGCAGAACGCACGCAAAATCTGTTCGCGGGCGAACTGCATTAAGCCGGATCAACGGCTATTTTAGAAACATGATCGAAGTTATCGCCGATGCTAAGCTGCGTCGGATGCAGGGCGAGCTCGAGCTGCGCGCTATCCACTACGATCGGCCAAGCGAAAGCTGGCTGGTGCACAAATCTGATCCCGCGGAGCATTCGCGATGAGCGCGCCCGCTCTCGTCTCAGTTCTTCGCAAGGCCACCGGCTCGTTAGCGAGCCTCCTGAGCCCATTCTGGGCTGGGCCAGCCGGGAAGTATCGGCCCGAGGATCACTATATGCGCGGTCCTGGGCCGAAATGGCGGGCAAAGCACTTTCTCGACGGCGCATCTGCGGCGGCACCTGAGCTCGCGCCACTCACGGGCGACAACACGTTCGGTCTAATGATTGGCTCGAGAAGAAAGTCCTCTCCATAAGCCATTGTCGCGCTTGGGAGGCTCTTTGGCCGGCGAGACCTTCGGCTGGTTCTCTTCTATTGCAGGGGCGAACACGCGCCTGAGGCGGCCTTCGTCAATCCGCGCAAGGTATTGGCGCAAGAGCGCGAAGGCAAGTTCATCAGAATGGCGGCGCATAACTCCGCACTAGTCCTGCGGAAAAAGCTGAAAGCGGCCTTGCCGTTGTGCTGCAGACCAAGCCTGTCGATCTCGTTCGCGATTGCCATGACAGCCAATCTATCGGCGTTGTCCCATGTCACGGCGAAGCGCAGGATGGCAAGCTGCCAGGCACGCAGCGTCCTGGCGTGCCATTCCATTCCCAAATCATCTGGACTCATCCTGAATGCCTCTACGGTGTGAGGGCTGAACCTTCGCGAAGGTAAGGCTCGCGCCAGCTTTCGATCGGACAGGCCAGATCCTCGTCGCTGATCTCCGCGATCGCACTTGCGACCTCAGCCTTTGCTGAATCGGCCAATTCAACGATCGGCAGGCGGGTGGCTGGCGACATAAAGCCGAGGAGGCACAGCGCATATTTCAGGACAGCCGGGCTTTCTTTGGAGAGTGAGGCCGTCAGCGGCGCAAGTCGATGTTGCAAGTATCGCGCAGACTGCAACCGTCCCTGCCTGCAGCTCGAAAAAATTATCTGACACAGTTCTGGCGCGATGTTCGAGATCATCGATATGCATCCGTCTCCGCCATTGGCGAAAAAGGCCAGCGCGGGTGCGTCGTTTCCGGACAACAGTCGAAACCTGGGTGGCAGCAGCGGCCGCAAGCGCGGCGGACGCGCAATGTCGCCTGTCCCATCCCTCAATCCGATGAACTGTTTCGACTCCGCCAGCCGCGCGAGGGTGTCATCGGATAGTTCGCGGATCGTCCGCGAGGGAATGTCGTGCAGGATGATGGGGAGCGCGGTCGAGTCGGCGATCGTCTGAAAGTGCGCATGAATCCCGGCCTGCATCGGCTTGTTGTAATAAGGTACGACTGAAAGGACCGCATCGGCTCCCGCTGCTTCGGCGCGCCGGGTCAATTCGATGGCCTGACTGGTTGAGTTCGAACCCGCTCCGGCGATAACGCGCACACGGCCGGCTGCGATTTCGACAGCGGTGCGGACGATGGTGTCGTGCTCGGCTGGCGTCAGGGTTGAATCCTCGCCGGCGAGTTCGGCGACGACGATTGCTGAGACACCCACCCCGATCTGGCGTTCGCGAAGCTTCGCAAGCGCGGTTATATCGATTCGATCGTCTTCATCGAACGGCGTGGGAAGATCGGGTATGTAGCCCGCCAGCCAAGTGGCGGGTTCTACAAGGTATGTCATTGGATTTCACGCCGCGTTTTCCACCTGACCAAAGCCCTGTCGGTACGCAGAAAGTACGAGACCCTGCTGGCACCTGACACCCGCCTCGATCCGAAAACCCATCTGCTCCAGCTTCGCGCGAATTCTGAGGCTAAAGGTGCTTTCGCGAGAGTCGATCAGGACGGCAATGGCCGCGCTGGTGCAGAGGAACGGCGATATCTGGGCAAGGGCAGCCTCGATGGCTTGAATCGAGTTTTGACCAGTGATCAGCCCGACTGCGTGCTGTCCCCTTGGAACGCGGCACGTCGCGGTGGTGGCCACGCGGATGAATCCGCGTCGCCGGAGCGCAACATACAGCTCCGGGCTATCGCTACCGGCGACGATGGTGCGATCCGGAATGGACAGGCGTGTGAGTCCGATCATGGTATCGACGACCTGCTCTCGGTTTGGACAGGAATGAGGTTGAACCATCTGGCTCTCCTGGACGGCTGGTCGGTTTGTCATGCGGCGCGCCTTGTGCTGGCGCCGGGTGTGCGATCGGAGGAGGGGAGCTCGCCGCCCATGTCCAGCTCGACTTCGCGCGACAGCTCGACGATTGTTTCGGGATGACGACCATTCTCGAACAGCGCGTACTTGACGGCTTGCGCGCGGTTGACGAACAGGCCGCCATAGAGACCGTTCTGCTCCCGGGCGACCCAGTGGCCGCGCCTGTTCTTGCCAATAAAGACGATCGAAGATGCAGATCTGCACGATGGAGGTTCGACAAGCTTCACGTTAGTATTCCTTCTGATGCCGAGTAACGCGTGCTACCGAGGCCGCGGACGTTTCGTCGCCGGGTGCGAATGCTAGGATGCTGGCGTCGGTCGGGAGACTGCTTTACTCATGCTCCCAATATCTGCCTGGCCGGATATGAATTCGAGGGAGACCAGACGGCGATCTCATAGGAGCCGCATAAGGCCGCGCGAGGCTATCAAACCGGAGCTGAATGGTTGAAGATGCTAACTAGGGCAAACAAGGCCACGTAGGCCACGGTTTCGTCCCAGTGATTGAGCGCAATGTCGAACGGAGGCTCTCGTCTTACGAGGCCGATGATCGAGTTAAAGATGATCGCCATCCACAGCAACGCAGAGAAGCTTCTGCCGAATCCGATGCTGCTAAACGCGGCGAAAACGAGCAGGATAATCGTTCGCAGGCAAAACCGAGCGAGCACCTGGGCCGATCTCAATTCTCGCGGCAGATTCGGGAGTTGCGCCAAGATTCGAAACTCTATCGGTTGCGACTAATTGGATCGATCTTCAAGTCACTGTATCGCAGCGAGCTAAGCGAAGTTATCGCAGCAAACTGGCTCGTATTGCTCTCGCTCTCGCGGCGTCTGTGGCACCGATGGGCGACTCGGCTCTCTTGACATTTCGATCTGCCGAACTGTTTCGATGTAAGCGCTCAAGATTGCAAGCGTGAGGCTGGCGTGTCTGACCTCGACTGCCTGGTCCAGCCAGTCGGGAAGTTCGCGTTCGCGCGATAACGCACAGTGCCACTCACCTTCATCGTAAGTGATGCGGCGGAGCTTCCACTGGGGTAGTTCCGCGTCGATCAGCGCCAACGCTGCCTCCGTCAAAGCGCCAGCATCAATGAATTGCCGTAGCTGGACAGCATCGGCACCCGAACTCGGGAGCGATAGCCGCCGCGCGGTCCCGACCAAAACGGCGGAAACCAGCTCTGACGTTGGTTCATCTGTAGTCCTCACTTGGTCCGCAAGTGTTTCCAGCTGCTCCGAGCGAAGGGGGTGAAGTAACACGGCGTCCTCCCTCAATGCATTTCCCGCGCGACAATGTGAACGCCGCTTAAGGTGAGGGAAGGGCCGTTTGAATTCGAGATGGAAAGGCGCCTTAAGATATAAACGCACCATAAGTGGCCCGGGGCGTACGGAATTTATAGGCTGAGGCTTTAGAACGATCCAAGTCGCGCACCGTCCTAACTGCCAGCTCAGCGAGCCCTGCGTGATCCGAATAGTGTCTCTGTTGCAATGGGTTGCTGCAACACTCGGCGGCACACTTATGGAATCCCTATAACGTTGGCGCGTCAGCCATCTCGAAAACCTATACGCAACTTGGCACCTCACGGTCGCGCGATCAGCGTCTAGAGCCGTTGATCCATCGCAATTCGCTCGACAGAGACAGTCGATCCGCGGCCGTACCTGATGGCGCTGGTGATCGTCGCGATCGGCCTCGGCGCCGGCGAAATGATCCAGCCGATCTTCGGCATCGAGAATGTCGACTTGGTCTTCCTCACCGCGGTGATCGGGGTCGCGGTCCGCTACGGTCTGTGGCCATCGATCCTGGCCAGCGTCGCCGCGTCGCTCTGCTACAATTTCTTCTTCTTGCCGCCGATCTATACCTTCACGATCACCGATCCGACCAACGTCGCGGCGTTCTTTTTCTTCATGCTGATCACGATCCTGGTTTCCAACGTCGCCGCGCGGGTGCGCACGCAAGCCGATTCCGCTATCGGCAGGGTGCGGACCACGGAATCGCTGTACGCCTTCAGCCGCAAGCTCGCGGGCACCGCCACACTCGACGACGTATTGTGGGCGACAGCCTATCAAACTGCACTGATGCTCAGGGTACAGGTCGTCCTGCTGCAGCCCGAGGAGGGCGTATTGACGGTGAAGGCGGGTTACCCGCCCGAAGACCAGCTCGACAAGGCCGATCTCGCCGCCGCCAACTGGGCCTGGGACAATGATCGTCCCGCGGGGCGCGGCTCGGAGACGCTGCCCGGGACGGCAAGGGACATGAGTATTGCCTCACGCCTGCCGGCGAGGGCTTGCGCGCGGTGATGGCCGCGCTCGGCCAGTGGGGAATGACCTACACCCACGATCGGATCAAACGCTCCGATCTCGATCCCGCCCTACTGGTCTGGGGATTGCGCCGGCGTGTCGATGTGAACGCGTTGCCGGACCGCCGCGTCGTCCTGCGCTTCGAATTTTCAGGCGTGCCGGCGAGCCGCACGAAATTTCGGATCATGTGGCTGATCCTCGGACGATCGTCTGTCGACGTGTGCATGAAGGACCCTGGATTTGCTGTCGATCTCACGCTTCGCGGCAATATCCGTGACTACGTCGAAGTCTATCTTGGCCAAACGAAATGGAGCGACGCGGCCAGAGCTGCGCTGCAGCTCGATGGCGATCAGAAGATTGCAAGAGCGTTTCCTGTCTGGATGCAATTGAAACGGTAAGCGGCCGGGATGCTCTAGCCCTTGCATTTGGCTCCTCGGCCTGTTCCCGTTGAGTCCAAACCCGTGGCGGGCCGATCCTAAAGACGCTCCAGTCTGACTCAACGGCTCTGACGGTAAGGCCGGTCTGGCGCGCCCAACGCCGGATTTCGGGGGCAGGTTGATCCATAACGATAACCCATCGCCGCGACCGGCTGCTGATTCCAATTGAAGTCCGGCCGCACGGTCGAGTCACTCGCCGCGCTTCGACCTGAGCACCTTGTGCCTGCGGCGAATGTATCGCGCCTTGGCAAACGGGACCACATTGGCCGCCGGCGATGCTGCGGCTGCTCTAGATACCGGTGGTCAGTTCCGATTCATTTTTTTCTTTGCCCTTGCATCAATGTATCCGGCCTCTGATTGGAACGTGTTGTGCTCCGGGCCATCATGGATATCACCACGCATTCGAGCTGATTAGCGCGAGCAGCTCGCGACGCTCGCTGCCAAGGCGGCGACCAGAACCATTCCAGTCGTGTTTTTCGTTGCGGGCAACCCGATCGTGCGGCCGTATTCACGGTACCCGGCACAACTACCGGTAGAAGCCACACTCAAACCTAAGGATTACCTAGATCGTCCCGGCCCTAGTCGCTTTTTGGACCGATTCGAGATGCTGAGTGCACGCTCGGTAGCGGGACGCTTCTGGATAACAAGAAAAATAAGAAGCAGTTTTAGGAACGCCCCATTGTTGCGTCAGAGTACAGGGAGCTTCACCATGGTGGAACAGGCACCTCAGTATAGATCAGGCGACCCTAACGTCGATGCGTTCGACAAAAACACGGCCGATCATCGAGTAGCGCCCTACAAGTTACGAAGATCAGCCCGCACGGATCTTTATCTTGAGAATTCCGTTCCACTGTTTCTTTCCGACTGTAACGGCGAACCGGATCCGAGCGAATACGTCACTCCCTTGCTGAAGAAGCGAAGAGGTTCCATTTCGTTACGAGTTCTGGCGGGTGTTTGCGCGGCTGCAGCCGTAGCAATTCTGGTCGCGCTTTTTTCTTCGGATGCCACGCGCGATATTGTCGTGCGCGCTATTGTCGTGAATGTCAGAGCTTCAATGGCCGCTGTTTTTCCGGCTCCATCCGCAGCCGCGCAATCCGATCCGACGCAACTAACAGCACTTGACAGACAGAATGTTCCCGCTCGGCCATCGGCGCCGGAGAATCAGACGATTGGTCGAAGCGTCACATCGACCGCCGCTGAGCCCGCGCGCGAGGAGATCAAGATGGCTTATCAGAGCGCGCTGCAGGGCCGCGCCCCGGCCACTGATGCTGTCGCGGAGCTGACCACGCCGGCAGATGCGATCCATCACCTTGATCCCGATGTAATCGCCTCTTTGCTCAGGCGCGCGGATGCCTTGATCGCGAGCGGCGATGTCGCCGCGGCCCGCCTCGTGCTGCGGCGCGCGGCGGACGCTGGAGATGCGGGCGCCGCCATGACGCTCGCGGGAACCTACGATCCCGCGAATCTGGCGAAACTGGGCGTCCACGGCATGGTGCCGGACGTAGCCATGGCGCGAAGCTGGTACGAGAAAGCCAGAAAATTCGGATCGGCGGAAGCGCCTCAACGGCTCGAAATGCTCGCAAGCAAGCGGCAATAATCGGCGAGCCACACGACACGCTTCAACGACCGCGAACGGGCCGGGTCCACCGAATTCCGGACGCGGCACATTCAACGTGCAGCAGATCACAGCAAAGGGCAATGTTATGGGCGTCTCCAACGCGACTGTTAGAAATCTCTTCGTGGGCCTGTCGTTCTTGTTGTTTCTTACATCCCTAATTGTCCCCTCGCGTCCCGTTTTGGCTCAAGGCCAAAAGCCTGTGGTCCGCTATGAGGAAAAAAAACGCCAGGCCAACGATATCGCGGTCACGGTCATCGTATCCGGCCTCTCATGTACGTGCGCCAGGTTCACCGAGGACATCCGGAACGTCGTGAACGATCTGGGGCCGGACGGGGTCCGCGTCTTGCCGATCCTTGGCGTCGGCGGACTTCAAAACGTAAACGATGTGCTGTTCCTCAAGAACGTAGACATGGCCGTCGTCGACGAGGACAATCTTCGGCTCCTCAAGAAGAAGGATCCGGTGCTGTACGCCAACGTCGAGCAACGCGTGCAATACATCACGAAGCTCTATAATTCCGAGTTTCAGGTCCTCGCGCGAAACGACATTAAATCCTACGACGACCTGCGCGGCAAGAAGGTCAACTTCAACCTGAAGGACAGCCAGACCGAGGTGACCGCCGACATGGTCTTCAACGCGCTCAACATGCAGACGCAGCGCTCGTACTACGACAACGACGAGGCGCTCAAGAGGCTGATCTCGGGGGAAATCTCAGCAATGATCATCCTCACGGGAGCACCCCAGGCCATGCTGGCGAAGGTGAAGAAGGAAGACGGCGTGCATTTCCTCCCGCTCGACCAGGAATCCCTGCCAAATCACAAACTGGGCGAGCTGTTCGCAAACTATCTTCCCGCGGATCTCACCCATGAACACTATCCGAACCTGATCGCTGAGGGGACCACCGTTCCGACCATCGCGAACCGGGCGCTGCTCGTCGCCTATACCTGGCCGGAGGATTCCCCCCGCTACAAGAGGGTCGCCAAGTTCATCGACGCGTTCTTCAGCAAGATCGATCAATTCAATAACCCATCGAGGCATCCCAAGTGGCGCGAAGTCAATCTTTCGGCTGAAATGCCTGGTTGGGTGCGGCTTAAGCCTGCGGCCGAATGGCTCGCCTCCCACCGGAATCAAGCCGTGTCCGCCAACCCGGACAACACGCTCGACCAATCTTCTCCCGAGCTGAAGCTGGCGTTTGAGAAATTCATGCAGAAGTACGCCTCTTCGTCCGGTCAAAAGACGCTCTCTAGCAGCGAACGGGAACTGCTTTTCGCAAAATTCATGAAATTTCTCGCCCAATCGAAGGCGGAACAGGCCGCGGCACGTTAGGCTTGCGAGAATTTCACGACTTAAGGTATGCGCTGTGACCCGAGCTTTGGCCCGAACGCAAGTATCGGCTGCCGGCTCCGCGAGACGCCTTAAATAGACGAGGAGACCGACGGCCGGGAAAGCTGAGGCGTCCGGCCGCCCGCGGCCAAAGATGGAAAGGCAGAAACGCTATGATCGATCGGCGCAGCCTCATAAAGCATTCCGGGGCTGCCATCGCAGCGCTCGGTGCCGGAATGACAGCCCCCTCCTTGCGCGTCCTTGCGGCCACGGCAGTGCTACCGTTCGAGAACGGGGAACGGCCGCTCGTCAAATATCCGCAGAAGCGTCCGATGATCGGGCTGACGAGCAGGCCGCCACAGCTGGAAACGCCATTCTCCGTCTTCAATGCGAATGTCGTCACGCCGAACGATGCCTTTTTCGTCCGCTACCATCTGGCGGACGTCCCGCTGAACATCGATCCCGATGCCTTCTCGGTCGAGATCAAAGGCAAGGTCGACAAGCCCATGAAACTATCGTTGGCTGACATCAAGAAGATGCCGGCCGTCGACATCGTGGCGGTCAACCAGTGCTCCGGCAACAGCCGCGGCTTCTTCAACCCCCGCGTCGCAGGCGGACAGTTGGGGAACGGCGCGATGGGCAATGCGCGCTGGAAGGGGGTGCCGCTCAAGACCATTCTCGACAAGGCCGGCGTCCTGCGGGCCGCGCGCCAGGTCACGTTCAATGGTTTGGATGGGCCCGTGACCGACAAGACTCCCGATTTCATCAAGGCGCTCGATATTGATCATGCGCGTGACGGTGACGTCATGCTCGCTTATTCGATGAACGGAACGGATCTTCCCGTGCTCAACGGCTTTCCGCTGCGTCTCATTGTGCCAGGCTATTACGGCACCTATTGGGTGAAGCACCTCAACGAAATCACCGTGATCGACAATGTCTTCGACGGATTTTGGATGAAGACCGCGTACCGCATCCCCGACAACGACTGCAACTGCGTGGAGCCCGGAGCAGCGCCGAAAGCCACCATTCCGATCAACCGCGTTAAGGTAAGGTCCTTCATCACCAACGTCGCGGATGGGGCAAAATTGAAGGCTGGCACACAGAGCACGCTTAAAGGTATTGCATTCGACGGCGGCAAGGGCATCAAGGCTGTTGCAATCTCCACAGATGGAGGAAACACCTGGGCACAGGCCAAACTCGGCGCTGATCTGGGGAAATATTCCTTCCGCGAATGGCAGATGTCGGTCAGGCTGGCAGTTGGTGAATACGATCTGAAGGTACGCGCGACCAGCAACGGCGGCGAGGTGCAGCCGATGGAGCCGCTCTGGAACCCAGCGGGTTACCTGCGCAACGCGGTCGAGACCGTCCGCGTCACGGCGGCTTAAGGAGAACCATCATGAAGCGATCAACACTCGTCGCGCTGACGGGCTTCGCCGGACTGATGGTCGGCTTCTGCAGTTCAGGTCCGGTTGAAGTAAGCGCCAAGCCGATTTCGTACGAGCTTCCGAACGAGGCGGCGGCATTCAAGCCCGGCCCCAATCTGGCGATCGTGCAGAACAACTGCACGGCGTGTCATTCGGCCGACTATGTCCAGACTCAGCCTCGCGGCCCGAAATTCAAGCAAGACTTCTGGCAGGCTGAAGTGACCAAGATGATCAAGGTCTACGGGGCGCCAATCGATGAGGCGGACGTCGGCAAGATTGTGGACTATTTAGCACAAACTTATTGATGGCTGGGAGGGGGAAATCCGCCACCGTTTCCAGGGGAATAGCCTTGGCTCCTATCTCAAATGACCCGCCTTTATTACCGCACTTCAATTGCTCGATGATGCCGCAGCGGCCCTTGCGTTGCGCGATTTGGCCGTCGTGAAAGCGAAAGGCGCATTGTGAGCGCCGGACAATCCGAATATTAAGACACCGAGTCGTCCTTAGGCGGCGTGAGTTTTGGTTTCTTGCGAGTCCGCGCTTTGTCGATAGCCCAAATCGCCCTGACCTTAGCTGCTTCCCGCGTTGGGGCGCTTCCCGATCTTACGGTGTGTTCGTCAAGATAGACCGTCCACTTCCATGAAGCGGGTTCGATGCCTTGAACGACCGTGTATCGTTTGCCTCGGTACTCCATGCTGAACCTCCTCCAAGGTTAACGCGCTTGGAGCGAGGGTCGGACGGCAAGAATACCCGTCGGTCGCCGGGAACGAACGGTCGCAACAGGCTGAAAGGAAATGTTAAAAAAATGAAAGGCGCGGAACCATCATGAAGCATCGTGGTACCCGCTCGTGAAAATCCGCGCGCGATGGGATGAAGATTTCCAGGGAGGTGGCCGGCAGGTTGTTGGAGAGCGTGGCGGAGTGCATTGCGATCACGTCCCCATCCGGGGAATTGTCAAATCGGCAAATCAACTAGTCGGAACCAACCTATCCATCGCTTTGTCCAAGTGCTTGTCGGCGCCGCCAGTCGCCAGACGTCCAACCAGCTCTCCGGAAAGCTTGTAAATGTTGATGCCTCTTAGCACGTGGATCTTATTTGCTTTGAGGTCGAAGATAGCGCGCCGCGGACGATCGCGACATGAATGCCGCCACTGTTGAAGATATTCCGTCCATGGGGGTGCCCGTTTCGCGTTCAGCCCACGCTGTCCCAGCAGCAAGCCGACGCCGAGCGGCGCCTGCCGATCTGATTGGTCCGGTACATTGCGTCTCTGTTCCAAGAAATTGCCATCTCGATCCCGCCAGAACTGCTGACTTATGTTTTGTTCTTGGGCGCCATACGTCCGGCGTCGATAGTGTAACAGCCTCGATGGCCTGTTTCCTGCCGGGTCTAGCCGCATCACAACCTCTTCTGCGGCATGCCGCAGCACCTCGGCATCCTGACGTCAAAAGCCGGACCGAGAGCATGAGGCTCTTTCGCAGCTCGATCCAACGAACGCCCCGGATTCGCCCGCCGCTCTTCGAGTGTTTCGATCGGTTCGGCTCTCGAATCGAGGCCGCCGCAAGCCGCAAGTTTGATAGCCGCGGGTTCGACGCAGACAAATACGAAGGAATGCTAGCCATCAGACTGACCTTCGACGATCTGACATAGCTTTGGAGTGGTCCGACTGGGTGACCACGACGCGGACGGGCTGAATAGGCTTGCGGCCCTCGACACTCATCCAGAAGTGTCCATCCTTTCCAAGTGTGTAGAGGCATAATCGATCATTTTGACGTCTCCTCCAACCCATGCCGCATTGCCACACTTACCTGGACCACGCGCCTAATGACGCGATTCAGCCGCTGGCGGATGATCTCGGCGAGCCGAAATGAGCCCCGGAGACCCACAGCTCCGGGGGTTTATTTTGGAAGCTCTGGCTGGCTGCCGAGGGCGCTGGGCATGATCGTTAGCGGCCCGCGCGGGGCCGCCTGTGCGGGTTTACCACGCCGGACATATCTTCGACTCATCGTGCGCCGGGGCAGGGGGCGATCGGTAGTGGGTCAGACCCACTACCGGGCGATCACCTACAGCCGGTCCGTCGCACTTTTCCGGCGGCTTCAAATCCCCTTCGATCCACCGCTGGGCGATTTGGCGGATCAGGCCTTCACAGTCGGTGCAGCGCAACTCGACGCGGCCGCTGGCATCGGCCGGCTGACGTCAATCGCTACAACTGGCAAGTCAGGCGAGCGGGGTCGGGAATTAGCTGGCGACTTCAGCCACTCCGCAGCCAACTCCGATGGAAGCCGAGAACGCTCGCACTGCGTCGACGGCTAGGATAGAGCACGCTTTGTGAACTTGCACTGTTTTGGGCACCTATGGCGGTGCGAGCTCGAACACCAACCCGATTCGGCGTTCGCTCCGCCAAACCAAGCTGCACTGGTGGCGCACCCTATCGGTCGGTATGACCAACGTGAAATTCTCCGGGATGCCGACGAGGCTTACCACTTCAAGCACGGCCCCAAAATTCGAGATGTTGCGAATGATGCAATCCATTGCGCCGCCGCCGAACTCAATTGTTCCGGCTTTCAGTACGCGATCCCGCTGAGCACGCCGCTGCTCGACCATGACCTAACCGCGAGATCGTTTTGCCATGGGAAAGTTTACCACGAGTTGTGCTGAGTCGCCGCTAGCCATCTCAGCCCAGCAGTGGCTTTTCCGAATGGGCGTCGCTCTTTCAGTGCACCCACTGGCTCAAACTGGCAGTCGTCGATACGAAGGGGACGATGAGGGCACAGGCGGCACCAAGCACCAACATGCCCGAAAGTAGTGTCAGGACGAGGTCGATTGACCTACCGCGGGCAGAGTTGAAATCTTTAGCCGCTAAATCTTTTGCTCTCCTCTCCGTGATCACTTGAATTTCGGAACCACCGGGACGGTTATGTGCGGCGGCGGTAGCGGAGCGACCTTGTTAGCGTTTGCGATCCCGCTCGGATCGACCATCTGACTTTCCGCCGCGCCAATTGCGCCAATGTTTGGTCGGACTCCTCCTAAATGTCCCGCTCCGGCCGAGCCTCCGCCTCGCGCAAATGAAGCGGTAGTTGAGGCCAAGACCACGAAAAATACTGAAGCGACTTTTACCGCGGTGTTCGACATGGGGAAGCTCCATCAAAACTCACGCCCCGATGGAGATGTAAGTTCGAAATCCGCGCCGACACCATTAAATTGAATTTTAGATCGATCACGGGTTCGCGCGTTGCCGCCGGAAGGAAGGCCGCGACCTTGTGTTAGACAAGTGAACACAAACTCGCAGTCCACTGGAATAGGCTCGGATCCTCACCGCCTGGTCCAGGAGCACCACGTGTTTGGCCCCGATCGCGTCGAGCCATCGCTTATCCCGATCGAGCGACCACGCTGGCGCAGGTGCCAAGGTCGCATGGTGCTGGTCCGTATTGAAGCCGGCCCTGCCGGCTCCGTTCTTCGGACGTTCGAATGTCCGAAGTGCGAGCACGTTCAAAAAGTGCTGGCTGAGGAGCCGATTAAGTCGCGCATGGTGGGCTGGCTGAACAGCAGCGAATTGAAACCGCCCGAGTAGATGACCAAGTTTTTCTTAGGCCTTATCGCAATAGGCGTTGCCACATTGATCGGAGCATTCGTCATTGTAGCCTTCAGACCGCAGGATCCACTGCGCCGAATAGGCCATTGGCCCCGATTCTTCCGTAACATCTGATCGGCGAGTTTGATCGGCGAAGGTCGCAGGCCGTCGGCGCGCTATCGATCTTTGGGTTCGATCAGCCGCGTGTCCCGTCAGCTCAATCGCGGGCGGCCTCCGCAGATCTCTGTTGCGCCAGATGGCGCAGTGGACTTCTCAATCTTTTGCCAGGACGTAGACTTCACGAAGCTGCTTCTGGATCTGCTCGATACGCTTGACGCAGTGGGGGCGTCTGTTTCGCTCGTGTTGGGTCATAACCACCGTCCAGCTCTCATCGCTTGGTACAATCGCAATCTTGATTGATGCCGGGCACTCAGCGAACGACGACAGCTTCTCCCGAAAAATCCAAATCAGGTCAATGCTCGAAATTCTTTTCTTGGCCAACAATAAACCCTCTCAAAGACGCCGAGATCTTGAATGGGGATGCAAAGCAATACAACCGAGATCGAGATTTAACCTAACGAGTCAACCTTA
This sequence comes from Alphaproteobacteria bacterium, assembly GCA_005884765.1. Classification (GTDB taxonomy): domain Bacteria; phylum Pseudomonadota; class Alphaproteobacteria; order Rhizobiales; family Xanthobacteraceae; genus Bradyrhizobium. The sequence goes on along the minus strand of VAZV01000150.1, from coordinate 5,489 downwards.
CCAGTGACTCGTCGATCCTCATCAGAGCCACTCGACAAAGCTGATCTCGAACCTTTGTGCTCGTTACCCGAGGCGGGTACGAACGCCGCCGGTCGCATGGGAGCGGACCTCGCTAGAAAGAGCCCGGGCACAGAGCTTGTCGCGGCGAGCGAACGACTAAGGCTTCACAATTTTAAATCCGTTGGCCTCCAGATCCATGAGGATTGCCTTGGTGATATGCGAGCTCTGTTCAGGCGGAATCCGCTCATAGTCCAAATGCGGGCCCCCATCGCCTTCAGGGTATTTGATAAAAGCCGTGTGAATGGAATTCGTGATCCAGTTTTTCGATTGTGCTAGCCGACATTATGCCTCCTACGGCAGTATCGCTTATTTGACGCGTTCGCCCAGAAAATAAGTCAGCATTGTACCCTTACCCTTCAATGCGACCGGACCGCGCAACTCGCAATTGAACCCATCCTTGACTCGTTGGTAAGTGCTCTCCGATATTTGAATACGGTTGGGCAAGCCGGTGGACTCGAGGCGGCTTGCTACGTTGACCGTATCTCCCCAGACGTCGTAGATCGACCGGTGCTGACCGATGAGGCCAGCGACCACTTCCCCGGAGTGGATGTCTATCCGCACTTCGAGTTTCGTCAAAGCGTTTCCCGGTCTCACGCACGGCATCGATCATGCCAAGCGCCATCTCCGCAACCGAAAGTGTGACCAGGACTTTCTTCTGGCAGTCCGCCGGCTGCCATGTAGGCATCGCCGATGGTTTTTATTTTTTCCACCTTAAGGCGCTTGGCCAGCTTATCAAAGACTGAGAACAAACCGGCTCACGCCATCAAGGAAGGTAGGCCCGAGGTTCCAGATGCCTTTGTGATCGCGGATGAAGCTGGGCGAGTCCTCGACACCATACCGCTCGCAATGGTCTGCCGGAGTCACTGAGGCGGTAAGGATCTTTTGGACTAGCTCAAGTCATGGCCCTATGATTGCGCCGACTGGGCCGGGGAGTGAAGCCGCTGGAGATTGGGCTTGTTGCCGAGTGGAGCACTATAGCGCGCAACGGAAAACCCGCCCGACTGAATCGAGCGGGTTGGGACGCGGCTACTCTGCCGCCTGACGCGCTTGATCATGTTGCTCCTCGACGGCGCTGGTAAACGCCTCGACACCGCGCTCATAGTTGCGCGCAAGCAACTCGAAATTATCAGCTACGAGTCTCAGCATCGAGGTCTGATACTGGAACAATGGCTTGGCCGCGTTGAGCCCCACGGCGGCGGCAGCCGCGATGCGGCTTTCTTGCTCACGGGCGATGCGGCGTGCATCCATGCTTTGATCAGCCATCGTTTGTCTCCTCTCTGGGTTTTTCTTGCCCCAGCCCGTCGAGCAAAAACGCCAGCATGGCGAGCAGGTTTCATGCAAGAGACATTAAAATTTCGCTGAAGGAAAAAAGCTGCCACTGGCCATAAAAAGGGCCGCCGACAGTATGGCCAGCGGCCCAATCGGGCTCAATAGATTCCGAAACGAAACAGAACTCTCAGCCCGGATGGCGGGACAGTCGATCTGGAGAGGGCATTTTTCTCCAGGAGTACTGCGTCGGTTTAGTACGGTTCAGAAAAGTGAAGGGCGAGAGCCATAATTCGTAGCGCAAACTTGCCGGGGTTTGAATCGCTCTTGGAAGAGCGAGTGAAGCGCTGAAATGGAATCAGGGGCGGATTTGCGAAAAAAGCCCGGCATTGCTGCCGGGCCTTTCTCATTGTGTGTCTCTGAGGAATTAGAAGTCCATGCCACCCATGCCACCCATGCCGCCGCCGCCCGGAGGCATGCCGGCGCTGCCCTGGTTCTTCTTCGGCACTTCCGCCACCATGGCTTCGGTGGTGATCAATAGCGCCGCAACCGAGGCTGCGTTCTGGATCGCCACACGAACAACCTTGGTCGGGTCGATGATGCCCTTGGAGATAAGGTTGACGTACTCGCCGGTCTGCGAGTCAAAGCCGTAAGCATATTGGTCCTTCTCCAGGATCTTGCCGACGATGACGGAGCCGTCTTCCCCTGCGTTGATCGCAATCTGGCGGGCCGGATAGGACAGCGCCTTGCGCACGATCTCGACACCGGTCTTCTGGTCGTCGTTCTTGGTGCGCAGCCCCTTGAGGTGCTGGGAGGCACGCAGCAGGGCGACGCCGCCGCCCGGCACGATGCCTTCCTCGACCGCCGCGCGGGTCGCATGCATCGCGTCATCAACGCGATCCTTGCGTTCCTTCACCTCAACTTCGGTCGCGCCGCCGACGCGGATCACCGCGACGCCGCCCGCGAGCTTGGCGAGACGCTCCTGCAGCTTCTCACGGTCGTAGTCCGAGGTGGTCTCCTCGATCTGCGCCTTGATCTGGGTCACGCGAGCCTCGATGTCAGCCTTCTTGCCAGCGCCGCTGATGATGGTGGTGTTTTCCTTGTCGATCATCACCTTCTTGGCGCGGCCGAGCATGTTGAGCGTGACGTTCTCGAGCTTGATGCCAAGATCTTCCGAGATCGCCTGGCCGCCGGTCAGGACCGCGATGTCCTGCAGCATGGCCTTGCGGCGATCGCCGAAGCCCGGCGCCTTGACGGCCGCGACCTTCAGGCCACCGCGCAGACGGTTGACAACCAGCGTGGCCAACGCCTCGCCTTCGACGTCTTCCGCGATAATCACGAGCGGCTTGCCGCTCTGCACCACGGCTTCCAAGAGCGGCAGCAGTTCGTTCAGCGAGGACAGCTTCTTCTCGTTGATCAGGACGTAGGCGTCCTCCATCTCGACGCGCATCTTGTCGGCATTGGTGACGAAGTAGGGCGAGATGTAGCCGCGGTCGAACTGCATGCCCTCGACAACGTCGAGTTCGGTCTCCAGCGATTTGGCTTCTTCAACCGTGATGACGCCCTCGTTGCCGACCTTCTTCATGGCGTCAGAGATGAACTTGCCGATTTCGGCGTCGCCGTTGGCGGAGATGGTGCCGACCTGGGCGATTTCCTCGTTCGAGGTGACCTTCTTGGAGTTTTTCACGAGGTCGGCGACCACGGCGTCCACCGCCAGGTCGATACCGCGCTTGAGGTCCATCGGGTTCATGCCGGCGGCAACCGACTTCGCGCCTTCACGAACGATCGCAGCCGCGAGCACGGTCGCGGTGGTGGTGCCGTCGCCGGCGGCATCCGCCGCCTTGGAAGCGACTTCGCGTACCATCTGGGCGCCCATATTCTCGAACTTGTCGTCAAGCTCGATTTCCTTGGCGACGGTGACGCCGTCCTTTGTGATGCGGGGCGCGCCGAAGGACTTGTCGAGCACGACGTTGCGGCCCTTGGGGCCGAGCGTGACCTTCACCGCGTTGTTGAGGATGTCGACACCGCGCAACATCTTGTCGCGGGCATCGACGCCGAATTTGACTTCTTTGGCGGACATAACGATCTCCGTTTTACTGGTCAGATCCCTAAGACCGCGCGATTGGCGAGCTCTTTAGGGACGAGATTTGAACTCGCGGGCCTCATCCTTCGAGACGCCGGCCGCGCCGACTCCTCAGGATAGGGAAAATTGGCTGCCGCTTAGGCGGCCTTCTTCTTGGCGGCGGGGACGTCGGTGAGCACGCCCATGATGTCGCTCTCCTTCATGATCAGGAGTTCCTGGCCGTCGAGCTTGACCTCGGTGCCCGACCATTTGCCGAACAGCACGCGGTCGCCGACCTTGATATCGATGGGGATCAGCTTGCCGCTCTCGTCACGGCCACCCGGGCCGACGGCGATGACTTCACCCTGCGAGGGTTTTTCCTTGGCAGTGTCGGGAATGATGATGCCGCCTGCCGTCTTTTCTTCGGCGTCGATGCGCTTGACCACAACGCGGTCGTGAAGCGGGCGGAATTTCATGAGATCCTCCTTTTAGTATTTGATTTCGCTTTTCGCTTAGCAATCACCGCTAACGAGTGCTAGCCGCGCCGCACATAAGCCTAGCTCACACCGGCGCGCAAGACCTTCCCGAAACGTATTCTGCTCAGGCATCACCAATAACTGCTCAAGCGCCGCCATCGGCTAGCCGCGTTTCTCCGAGCGTTCGCGAACCCGCTCGCGCCTACGGTTGATCGACAACTAGAGCGCCACCGTCTGGTCATGGGGCATAAAGCGGAAGTGACTACAGCGGCCATCAGGCGTTCGCGAGAACTGAGCTCAGCTTTTGGCCGGCTGACTTTCGGACCCTTGACAATGCCGATCGAACATCCATATGCCATCCAATCAGATGGTATAGGGATGATAACAAGCCAATGTCCGAAAATGTCCACGAACTCCGACCGAAGCCCGCTGACACCGAAAAGATCACGATCAATCTCGGTTATGTCGATCTTGGTCACGTCGATTTAATGGTGCAGGAAGGGTTCTACTCGAACCGCACTGATTTCATTCGAACGGCAATCCGCAATCAACTCGATCGTCACGCCGACGTCGTCAGGCAGTCCACGACTCGGAAGAACCTTGAGCTGGGTCTCCGGAACTACAGCCGCGAGGATCTCGAAGCCGCGCGGGGAGCCGGAGAGATGTTGCAGATCAACGTTCTGGGCCTTGCCAGTATCGCCCAAGACGTCACGCCCGAGCTTGCTCGCGCCGCAATTGCATCAGTCTCCGTGCTGGGAGCCTTGCGTGCCAGTCCGGCCGTAAAAGCCGCTCTCGCGGACAGGATGCGGTGAAGGCGATGCTGAAACAAAGCATAGTTCGCGAGGCCACACGCCTCACCCGCGCCGGCCAACTCGTTGAGGCCACCGCGCTCCTTCAGCGCATGCTTCGTGGTGGGAGCGCGCCAGACGCGACACTGGGTACCGCCGGCCACATCGCTCCTCCTGAACGCGAGCCGATAATCGTCGACGGGAAGGCCAATGCTGTTGAGGACACGGATAGGCCGCACTTAGAGCGGACCACATCCCCTCAACCGCGAACGCTCCGCGCCTTCCTCGATCGCACAAAGGACCGCCCTGGGCTCGCATTGCGAGGTTTGATCAAGCGTGCCCCGCCGTCCCCGGCGGACATCGCGCCGGAGGGCGCAAAGTTCATCGAGAGTAGTTACAGCAATCGGGCGGGAAGGCTTGATTACAAGCTCTTCATCCCTAGCCGTTACCAGGGGCAACCGCTTCCTTTGGTCGTCATGCTACACGGCTGCACCCAGTCGCCGGACGATTTCGCCGCCGGTACGAGGATGAATTTTTTCGCAGAAGAACAAACTTGTTTGGTGGTCTATCCTGCACAGCCCCGCGAGGCAAACCAGGCTAAATGCTGGAACTGGTTTCGTGCAGCTGACCAGCAGCGGGGCAAAGGCGAACCGTCACTTATCGCCGGCATCACCCGGCAAATCATGCGCGACTATTCGGTTGATCCAAAGCGCATCTACGTTGGTGGACTTTCGGCCGGAGCAGCCGCTGCTGCTGTCATGGGAACAACATATAGCGATCTGTACGCGGCAATCGGTGTGCATTCTGGTCTTGCCTGCGGGGTCGCCACTGACCTTC
>VAZV01000126.1 GCA_005884765.1 Alphaproteobacteria bacterium | reverse complement strand
AGCGGCAGACCCGCGAACTGGCGCTCGGACTGGACGTGGTCGGGCTGATGAATGTGCAATACGCCATCAAGGACGGCGAGATCCATGTGCTCGAGGTCAATCCGCGCGCCTCGCGCACCGTGCCGTTCGTGGCGAAGGTCGTCGGCATGCCGGTGGCCAAGATCGCAGCCAGGATCATGGCCGGCGAAAAACTGGCGGATTTCGATCTCAAGAAGCGCAAGCTCGGTCATGTCGGGGTCAAGGAATCGGTGTTCCCGTTCGCCCGTTTTCCGGGCGTCGATACCGTGCTCGGTCCGGAAATGCGATCGACCGGCGAAGTGATGGGGATCGACCGCTCGTTCGAGGTGGCGTTCGCCAAGAGCCAGCTCGGTGGCGGCACCCGCGTGCCGCGCAAGGGCACGGTGTTCGTCTCGGTGCGCGAGATCGACAAGACCCGGATCGCCGATGCCGTGCGGCTGTTGTTTTCGCTCGGCTTCAAGGTGATGGCGACGTCAGGCACCCAGCGCTTCCTGGCCGACAAGGGCGTGCCCACCGAAAAGGTGAACAAGGTGCTGGAGGGGCGGCCGCACATCGTCGACGCCATTACCAATGGCGAGGTCCAACTGGTCTTCAATACCACCGAGGGGCCGCAGGCTTTGGCCGACAGCCGTTCGCTACGGCGGGCTGCCCTCTTGCATAAAGTGCCATATTACACCACTCTTTCCGGTGCCGTGGCGGCAGCCCAGGGCATCCGCGCCTACCGGGACGGGGACCTTGAGGTCCGTACGCTGCAGAGTTACTTTTCCGAGAACTGATCGTTGGCGGGCCGGTAGCGCCCGCTAAATGATTGGCAACAAAGCCAGTTGGCTGGAACTCACCGCCTGTATGGATGTTGAATCGGCCCTCCGCGGGGCCGAAAGTTAATAGACGGGCTGTGATTCCAGTCGCGACAGCCTAATCTGGAAGACGTTTCGTGCGAGCCGCCGCGCGGCCCGCACGATTGAAGGACAGAACATGATGATGGAAAAGGTTCCGATGACTTCGCTCGGCTATGCCGCGCTTGAAGACGAATTGAAGAAGCGCCAATCGGTGGAGCGTCCGCGCATCATCGAGCACATCGCGGAAGCGCGCTCGCACGGCGATCTTTCGGAAAACGCGGAATATCACGCCGCCAAGGAAGAGCAGTCGCATAACGAAGGCCGCATCGCCGAGCTCGAGGACAAGCTGGCGCGCGCCGATGTGATCGACATCACCAAGCTCTCCGGTGACACCGTCAAGTTCGGCGCCACCGTGACGCTGATCGACGAAGACACCGACAAGAAGGCGGTGTGGCAGATCGTCGGTGAGGTCGAAGCCGATGCCAAGAAGGGCCGTATCTCCATCACCTCGCCGTTGGCACGCGCGCTGATCGGCAAGAAGAAGGGCGCGACGGTGGAAGTGATGGCACCGGGCGGCGCCAAGGCCTACGAGATCACCAAGGTCGAGTATCGCTAGGAAGACCGTCCCCCATCATTCTGGAAAAGGCCGCCGGATGAGCGGCCTTTTTTTAGCCTCGCCATTGGACCTACGGCGATCACCTCGCGCTGACGACATTGTGAGTTGGCATCGCCGCACCGCCGGTGTTGATAGTTATATCTTATAATCAATCAACAACGGATCTATCGAGATGGCTTTGCTCAATTCGTCGGGCGCGATGCCGCGCGCCCTCAGCGCTTTTAGTTTCCTCAGCGTTCTGCGAATCTTCACTGGCCTCGAATTGCTTGAGCACGGCACTGGGAAGATTCTCGGTTTTCCAGCCGTTCCGAGCTTCGCGCACGTTCAGATCGGCTCGCTGGCTGGAGCGGGAGGGTTGATCGAATTGGTCGGAGGCATCCTGTTCACCATTGGCCTGTTCACGCGGCCGGTCGCCTTCATTCTATCCGGCTTCACGGCCGCCGCTTACTTCATGGCCCACGCCGGCAAAGGATTCTATCCGGTATTGAACGGCGGCGAGCTCGCCGCGCTGTATTGCTTCGTTTTCCTCTATTTCGTGTTCGCCGGCGCCGGTCCGTGGAGTGCCGACGCGCTGATCGGCCGCAAATGATGATTTGACGACGCGCCGGAGACCGGCCCATGCTGCAGCAGGTTTTGGCTGGAGCACGGGCCATGATACCCAGCGAAGTGTGGGCGCCACGGATCCTCAGTCTATTGCGGATCGTCCTCGGCTTGATCCTGCTGCAATACGGCTTGGCAAAACTGTTTGGTTTTCCGGCGGTCGAGATGTTCGAAAATTTGAAGTGGTCTTCGCTGTTCGGCATCGCCGGGTTCTTCGAACTGATCGGCGGCTCACTTCTAATCCTCGGTCTGTTCACCCAGCCGGCGGCTTTTATCCTGTCCGGTGAAATGGCTTTCGCCTATTTCATCGAGCATTTCCCGCGCAGCTTCTTTCCGGCACAGAGCGAGGGTGATCTCGCTGTCGCGCTGTGCTTTACGTTTCTCTATTTCGCCTTCGCGGGCGGCGGGCCATGGAGCCTCGATGCGCTGCTCGCAAGACCGAAACCGGGTACGGCAGCGTAGACGGGCCGCCGATCAGAATTCCTTGCCGATCATTCGGTCGATCGAATACCGGCCACCGCCTTTGAAGAAAATGGCGATGCACAGCAGCAGCCAAAGCAACGCGAACTCGTAGCCGCGATTGGTCCAGAAATATCCGAACTGCCATTGGAAGAAGAAGACGATGATCAGCATCTCGATCCCGACCACGGCGGCGGCGATCCGAGTGAAGAGGCCGATGGCGAGACAGGCGGCAGCAACCGATTCCGCGAAGTAGGTCAAATAGGCCAGTCCTTCGGCAAACGGCAGGCCCTTTGCCGCGATATTCGGGGCAAATTTCGCGATCGGAGTATTGAGGATCTTCTGGATTCCGTGCGGCACCAGGATCGCGCCGGCAGCAAAGCGCATCAGGGCGTAGGAAAACGGAGAGAAGCGCTCGTAGAAGTCCGCAAGGCCCGGAAAAATCAGCTTCGGCTCGTCATGCGCAGCCATTGCACCCTCCCCATTTCCGCCCGTACAACCCAGGGCTTGGTGCTGAAACCCCGACGAAAGCATCCTATTCCATCTCACGAGCACAGAGGGCGCAACGCGCAGCGGTGCGGGGGTCCGGTGTTTTCGCCGCGTTCCATGAACCAACGGCCGCCTCAATTGTTGATCGCCTCGGGGCAGTTCGTGGAGAGCACCATGAGCCTAGATCGACTCGAGAACCTGGACCGGCTTGGCGCGGCCTATCAGCCCTATGTGCTGAGCCTGTTCCGATTCATCACCGGACTCCTTTTGTTCCAATACGGCATCGCAAAAATCTTTAAGTTTCCAGTGGTGCCGTCTTTCGCCAACGTTCCCCCCTTGATCATGACTGCCGGGGGACTCGAACTGGTAATGGGCGGGCTGTTGATGATCGGCCTGTTCACGCGGATAGCCGCGTTCATTCTGTCGGGCGAAATGGCGTTCGCTTATTTCCTCGGACACATGTTCAAGTCCGGACAGCCTGTCTTCCTGCCGCTCATCAATGGAGGCACGGCGGCGATCCTGTTCTGCTTCGCCTGCCTTTACCTGTCGACGGCCGGCGGCGGACTGTGGAGCGTTGACGCGGCGATCGATAAGCCGAGTAGGTTCCGGGATGACAGGCAAGGGCGGTTCAGTCGCGCCGCGGAGTGACGCAAACCTCATCTGCGCACCTTCACCTCCAGCGGCACGGCCGCCTCATATTTTGAATTGTGCAGCACCAGCGA
>VAZV01000068.1 GCA_005884765.1 Alphaproteobacteria bacterium | reverse complement strand
AGGAGACCCATTGGTGATCGGCGTTCCAGAAGATGACCGGCGCAAAGATCGCCAGCGCGACGAGACCGCCAAAATAAGGCCAGGGCGAAAGCAGCCAGCCCCGCAATTTCGGAACGCTTACGAGCCAGATCGCGATCGCCGGGCCGAAGAACAAGGCAGTGTATTTCGACAACAATGCCGCGCCGACGGCGGCGCCGACCGCGAGCCACCAAGCGCCCCGGCCGGTCTCCGGCACTTTGGCGAGCGCAAACAGAACGAAGCACGCGGCGACCAGAACTGGCGCGTCCGGCGTCACGATCATGGTGCCGACCGCCGCCATCAGCGTGACATTGAGCAAGATGGTCGCCGTTGCCGCAAGCCGCATGCCGCCGAACAGGATCGCCGCGGCGCGATACACCGCCCAGCTCATCGGCAGCGCCAGCAATATCGACACCAGCCGAACGCCAAGTTCGGTGTCGCCAGCGATCACGGTGCCAAGCCGGATCACCAACGCGACCATCGGCGGATGATCATAATAGCCCGACGCGAGATGCTTCGACCACATCCAGTAATAGGCTTCGTCGAAGGTCAGCGGCGTCCAGGCGGCGGCGACCAGCCGCAGCGCGACCAGAGCGAGAACCGCAAGCGTGGTGTCACGGGCGAGCCGCGCGTCGCTCGGGCTCATCTGGATTTCATCGCTTGCGCCAGACGAACAGTCCGGACATCGCGTAGTTCCACACCACGCCCATCAGCGCGCCCGCAGCGCCCGCAAGCCACCAGATCGGCTGCTGCTTGTAAACCGAGAACGCGACGCCGACATTGGCGAACAGGCCGACGCTGCAAACAAGATAGAACGCGAGCAGGCCGCGCAGGATCGCAAAACCCTTCAGCCGCTGGTCGCGATAGGTGAGGAAGTTGTTCAGGATGAAGTTGCTGGTCATCGCGACAAACGCGCCGGCAGCCTGCGCCTGCGCAAACGGCGCCTCGAACAATTTCAGCACAAAGTAGAGCGTCCCGAGATGCACGAACAGCCCGGTCCCCCCGACCATCGCGAACAGGAAGAAGCGCAACGACACCACGTCGTTCGTGAGCTTTGCCAGCACCAGCCCTAAAAAATCCAGCGCCACCATCGAATCGAGCTTGCTTTCGCCATGCAGCCGCGAGCCGAAACTGTAGGGAACTTCGACCGTGCGCAGCTCGCCGCGAGCGGTCGCGACGATATCGAGCAGGATCTTGAAGCCTTGCGTCGAGAGCTGCGGCGCCAACTGCTCGAAGCGATCGCGCCGGATCATGAAGAAGCCGCTCATGGGATCGGCAATGCTGACGCTGAGCACGCGCTTGGCGAGTTCGGTCGCGATCGCGCTGGCGCCAGCGCGTTGCTTGTTGAAACTGTCGGCGTTGCCGCCCTCGACGTAACGGCTGCCGACCACAAGCTCTCGCTGCCCGCTTTGCAAGAGCGCCAGCATCTTGGGCAGTTGCGACTCGTCGTGCTGCAAGTCGGCATCCATCACGGCCGCATAGGGCGCGCTCGATGCCAAAATGCCTTCGATGCAGGCGCCGGAGAGCCCTCGCCGGCCGATCCGGCGGATGCAGCGGACGCGGCTGTCCTGCCGCGCCAGGCCGCGCACCACCTCCGAGGTCCCGTCGGGAGAATTGTCGTCGACGAAGATGACTTCCCAGGCGATGCCGGCGAGCGTTGCCTCCAGCTTGTGAAATAGCTTGGTGACGTTGTCGCGCTCGTTGAAAGTGGGAACGACGACCGAAAGCAGAAGCGGGCCCAAAGCTTGTGGCCCGGAGGCTTGTTGAGTCGGGGGTTGGCTTGAGGCTTGTTGACTTGAGGCCTGTCGAGCCAAAGCCTGCTCTGGGTTTTCGGGGCCCGGTCTGATGGCTTCATTCATGGGGCAAGCGTATATCCGCCGCCTCCCGCCATGCCAAGGCGCAGTTCCGAAAACGGGCTGTGGAAGATCAACGAAAACGCACCAAAACGAGCTTGAAAACGCTTTAAAAATGCCAACGACCACGAACAACAAGGCGCGCGTACATCCGGCGCCGCCAAATTATTCAGTGGTCGTCCCGGCGCCGGAGCTTTTTTGCAAGCATCGACGTCGCCGTTGGCAATAAACTGGGGATGCTTTCCGTGTTCCGCAAGGGAGCGTATCCAGCTCGCGGGGTCAACTAGTTCGGCACATCTTTTATCACCGGGCCTCGGGGCACGGGCGCTGCAGGCACCGCCTGGGCCGGCTGCTGCGCTTGTTTGGCGGGTTTTCCGAACTGTCCGATCGGCCCATAGGCGATCGCGACCACCAACACGACGGAGGCGATGATCGCCGCCAAAATACCCGCTACCGACTCCGACGTCATGCGCAACAGCCCCCTTTTCGAGGACGGATTGATATCACGGAAGAACGGACAGCGGGAATAGCCCTGAAAGCGGCTTGAGCTTGTTCCACTCTTCCAAGTGTCAACACACGAGCGCCGCGCGAGGAACAAGCAGGCACCGCGATTCCAGCGCAAACATGACGGAGGCTGGGCGTTTGATTGATTCGCAAAGAGCGGAGATTTAGGGGATGTCGAGTACGGACCACAACAAGCCGTCGGGAAAGCCGGGCCAGCGCAAGGCGAAGCCGAAACAGCAAGGCAAGAAACCTGATCAACGGCAGCGTTCGAAACCGGATCAACCGAGTGACCGACGGCGAGATGAAAAAGAGCTGATCGAGACAGCAGGCGCGCCGACCGAAACGTTCTTGGCAGAATCACAGGCTTGCCTGGCAGAATCACAGGCTTCAACCGACGCTGCCGCAATCGAACCAGAGGTCGCATCGACCGGGAGCCCCTCGAAAGGCGCACTGGTGCCAATTGCAGCCTCCCCGGTTGCCCTAGCCGACTCCTTCGACACATTCATGATCGGAGTCCAAACCATCGCGAATGCCTACCGGGCCTACACCTTGAGGTCGTTTGAAGAGACGCTATCGTTTGTCGAGAAACTCAGCGCCGCGCGGTCGCTCGACAAGACCGTCGAGATCCAGAGCGAATTCGCCAAGCAGTCTTGCGAGACCTTCCTTGCCGACTCGCAGAAGATCTGGCGACTTTACAGCGAGCTTGCCAGGCGCTTCTTCAAGCCGCTGGAGCGCCTCGCGATGAGGACCCAAACCGCGCACTGAACTTCGACTACACGCGCGGAGCAATACTGGCTCGCTATTTCGATCTTGACGCTTGGCGGCCCAATTGCGTGCCGATCGCGCGCTCGAGCCGCCGACACAGGTCCATCGCGTCCGCCTCGGCGACGTTCGTGAACCCCAGCAGTAATCCTTCGCCGCACGCATGTGCGATGGCGCGGCTGGACAACGCTTCAACGGCGAGGCCTGCGGCCTGGGCAAGCTTTGCCAACTTGACATCGCGTACGCCATCGCCAAGCCGCAGGATCATTTGCATGCCGCCTGGCCTGGCATCCACCTCGACGGCATCGCCGAACACTGCCGATAACGCCTCGGCCAGCGTCTGGCGTCGAGCCGCATACAGGCCGCGCATACGTCTGATGTGGCGCGCGAAATGACCCTCGACCATAAAAGTGGCTACCGCGCGCTGCGCGAGCGTGGAGGCCCCAGAGTTGCGATGCCGGTTGGCCTGCGCGAAAGCCGTGACCAATTCGTCAGGAACGACGAGATAGCCGAGCCGCAGACTGGGAAACAACACCTTGCTGAAGCTTCCGGCGTAGACCACCCGTTCATTGCTATCAATGCTCTTGAGTGCAGGCAGCGGCCGGCCGACGTAGCGGAATTCGCTATCGTAGTCATCCTCGATGACAAAAGCACCGGCGGCGCTTGCCCACGACAGCAGCGCGAGCCGTCGCCGCAATGACAGCGCGACACCGAGCGGGCTCTGATGCGACGGCGTGACCAGTGCCAGGCGTGCGCGCCGCGCGCGCTCCATACCTTCGGCTACCTGTAATCCCTCGTCATCGACGCAGATCGGCACCAGCTTGGCGCCTGCGGCCTCGAGCGCCGCCCGCGCCAACGGGTAGCACGGATCCTCCAACCAGACCCTGTCGTTTGGATCAAGCAATACATCGGCGATAAGGCCAAGAGCATCCTGGAATCCGTTGGTTACCAGGATTTGCTGCGAGGTGCAGGTGATGCCGCGGGAAGTCGCGAGATACCGGGCGATGGCCTCCCGCAACGGCACGAATCCGGCAGGATCGGGATAAGCCATGTCGATGGAGGAAAATTCTCGCGCCTGTCGCGCCACGGTATGCGACCAAATCTTGCGTGGGAATGCATCGAGGGAAGGCAGCCCCATCTGAAATGGCCTTGGGCCCGCGGCGGCTTGCTGCTCTCGGCCGCCGGCCAGGCTGAGTGTTACGGTGCGCTTGGCGACTGCCGCGCCGCGGAGGTCGGGCGAGACCATGGTGCCTGCCGGTCCGCGGCTGACAATATAGCCCTCCCCCGCGAGCATTGCATATGCAGCGTCAACGGTCCCGCGGGCGGTCGTGAATTCCTCGGCGAGGCGACGCGCGGACGGCAGGCGGTCACCGGGCCGAAGCTGGCCGACCCCGATCGCTGTTCGGAAGTGATCATAGATCTGACGATAAAACGGTGCGCCGTCGCCCCGCACCAGAACGACGGCGCGTTTCCTGGATAACGTCATGGCCCAGTCATTTTACCAGAACTTGGCTCTATCAGATAGGCCAATAGAGGTTAGCTCAAAGCGCGACGAGATGAACCCGCCGCGCACGGGAACAAGCTGCCTCACCGCCTCCCTTCGCGACGAAGTCCAAGGAGAACACGATGCAAGTCCCAATCAAGTCCGCCCATAGCCGCAGAGAGTTCAATCGCGCCTCCCTCCTCTCCCTTCTGACCGCCGCCATCGCGACGTCGCTTGAAGGAGAGGTCTCCGCCCAACCGCAGCCCGCCACGACCGCGTCAGCGCGGCGCGATGTAATCAAACAGGAATTGCCCGGCGAGCCCACGCGCGAACTGACCCTCATTGAAGTGACGTATCCACCTGGAACGGGCTCCCCCGCCCACCTCCACGCCAACGGCGTCATGGCATTCGTCGTTTCCGGAGCGGTCACCTCGAAGGTTGGCGACGGGCCAGAGCAGACCTTCAAGGCGGGAGGGGCGTGGTGGGAACCTCCGGGCGCGGTTCATCGGGTCTCGCGCAATGCGAGTTCCACCGAGCCGGCGACATTGCTCGCAATCTACATCGCTCCAAAAGGCGCGATGGCAGCCGACCTGATGAAGCCGCTCTGAGAAAGTCAGCGAGTGCTTCCCCGGGGCCAATTTCGCAAATGGAGCAATCATCATGAGAATATTCCTGGCTGGTGCGACCGGCGCAATCGGCAAACGTCTGGTGCCTCTGCTGCGCGACGCTGGATACGACGTCGTCGGTACGAGCCGCTCGGCCGCCAAGGCCGACGCTCTGCGCGCCGAGGGGGTCGAACCCGTGGTCGTCGATGTATTCGACGGAGCCGCGTTGTCCCGCGCGGTTTCAGTGGCGCGCCCTGACGTTGTGATGCACCAGCTGACCGACCTTCCGCCTGGGCTCGATCCGAGCCGGATGGAAGAAGGCGCGCGCCGCAACGCCCGCATGCGCGAAGAGGGAACCCGCAATCTTCTTGCAGCGACACTCGCATCAGGTGCCCGCCGGCTGGTCGCGCAAAGCATCGCCTGGATGTACGCGCCGGGGCCGGAACCGCATTTTGAAGAGGACCCGCTCAATGTCGGCGCACAGGGGTCGCGCGGCATCACCGTGGCCGGCGTCATGGTACTGGAGCAGCTGATGCTTTCGTCGGCGCCAATCGAAGGTGTTGTGCTTCGCTACGGCCTCCTGTACGGGCCGAACACGGGAAGCGATCGAGCCAAGGGGGCGCCGTCGCTGCACGTTGATGCGGCCGCCTCGGCCGCCCTGCTTGCCGTCAAAAAGGCGCCGCCCGGCATCTACAACGTCGCCGAGCCCTGCGAATATCTTTCGACCGAGAAGGCGCAGCACGTGCTCGGCTTTGACCCGGGCTTTCGCCTCGGCAGGTCGTAACGGCGCAACGGGAGTGGAGGATTGTTCTGATCCGGGCAAGCCGATATGAATGGCGTTCCTTCCGTCGACCGCTCCCTATGAAAGTACCCAGGAAGTGACCAAGAAATCCAACACCAAAGCAAGCTCCGGCAACATCTACATCGGCGTCGGCGGCTGGACGTTTGAGCCATGGCGCGGGGTGTTCTATCCGGAAAAACTTGCGCAGGCGAAAGAGCTTTCCTACGCCGCGTCAAAGCTGACGTCGATCGAGATCAACGGCACCTATTACGGCTCGCAAAAACCGGAGAGCTTTCGCAAATGGGCGCGCGAAGTGCCCGACGGCTTTGTGTTCTCGCTCAAGGGGCCGCGCTTTGCCACCAATCGCCGCGTGCTGGCGGAGGCCGGCGATTCCGTGAAGCGGTTTTATGATTCCGGCGTGCTCGAGCTCGGCGACCGCCTGGGTCCGGTGCTCTGGCAATTCGCGCCGACCAAGAAGTTCGATGGGGCCGATTTCGGCAAATTCCTTGAACTGCTGCCGCGCAAGCTCGACGGTCGCGCGCTGCGTCATGTGGTCGAGGTCCGGCACGACAGTTTCTGTGTGGCAGAATTCGTCGCATTGTTGCGCAAGTTCGAAATCCCGGTCGTGTTTGCCGAGCACGGCAAATATCCCGGGATTGCCGACGTCGTCGGCGACTTCGTCTACGCGCGGCTGCAGAAGGGCAATGATGAGCTCAAGACCTGCTATCCGCCGAAGCAGCTCGACGCCTGGGCGAAGCGGTTCTCGGCGTGGGCCGGCGGCGGCGAACCGGACGATTTGCCGCGCGTCGACCAGACCAAGCCAACGAAAACGCCGCGCGACGTGTTCGCCTACGTCATCCATGAGGGCAAGGTGCGCGCACCGGCCGGTGCAATGGAATTGATTGCTCGCGTGAAGCAATCGGAGTGAGCCGTGGCCAAAGCCAAAAAGCTTTTCACCATCGGCTACGAACAGACGCCGTCCAGGGCAGTGCTTGACGAGCTCGAGAATGCCGGCGTCAAACTGCTGGTCGACGTGCGTGCCGTCACCTCATCGCGCCGGCCGGGCTTTTCCAAGAACCAGCTCGCGGCAGGTCTCGACGAACGCGGCATCGCGTATCTGCACCTTGCCGCGCTTGGCACGCCAAAGGAGGGGCGGCTGGCTGCGCGCAGCGGCAAGTACGATCTGCTCCACAGGATCTATGCGAAACACCTGAAGACGCCGCAAGCCAAGGAAGAAATGGATGAGCTGTCGAGCCTGGTGAAGAAGTCGGGATCGGTCTGTCTTCTCTGCTATGAGCGCGACCACTCACATTGCCACCGGCAATGGATCGCGGAGATCATCGAAGACCGCGACGAGGTGAAGGTGGAGAATTTGGTCGGGAAGCAGGTGTAATCGTCATTGCGAGCGTAGCGAAGCAATCCAGGGCCGAGAAGGGATTGGATTGCTTCGTCGCTTTGCTCCTCGCAATGACGACGGACGTCGCTTCATTCCTCGCCCTTCAGCCAAAACGTCCCTTCCATCATCAGCACACAACGCCCGCCGACATGTGCCGAAACGATGGCGCCGTTCTGCTTCCGCACCCGCGTCAGGAGCAAGCTTGGCCGCCCCATATCGACACCCTGGCCGATGCGCAGTTTCAGTTCACCGTCGCCTGTACCGTCGAGATCGGCGAGCAGCGCCGCGGCAGCGACAGTCGCGCTGCCGGTGGCCGGATCTTCCGAAAGTCCGCTCGAACCCGGATGAAACATCCGCGCCTGCAGATCGCACGGCTTTTCGCTCGCCGGAACATTGCGGGTGTAGAAATAAACCGCATCGCTCCCATCGCAGGGGAGGTTTTTGGCGAACGCCGCCGCGTCAGGCTTTGCCCGCCTAACGGCCTCGCGCGAAGCCAGCTCGACCACCAGAAACGGCAGCCCGACCGAGACGATCTGCGGCCTGTGCCCGTCGGTCTTCACATCGGCCGGCGACAATGACAGGCAGGCGGCGGCCTGCTCGGCAGAAAATTGCGTCAGGCGCTTCGGCGGCTGCGGCGCGGTGAGTTCGGCGCCGACGGGCTTACCGCCCTCTTTCAGGATTGCGACCGGCACGAGGCCCGCCCCTTCCTCGAACAAAACCTGCTCCGGCGGCTTTGCCGCCTGCCTCGCCAGCACGAAGGCGGTGCCGACATTGGGATGACCGGCGAACGGAAGCTCCCGGTTCACGGTAAAAATGCGCACCCACGCGTCGTTTTTGGAATCGCGCGGCGGCAATACGAAGGTGGTCTCGGAATAGTTGAACTCGGTGGCAATGGCCTGCATCTGCGCCGTCGACAGCCCGCCGGCATCCAGCACCACGGCGAGCGGGTTGCCACCGAAGGCGCGGTCGGTAAACACGTCCACGGTGATATAACGTCGCTGCATCGCGTACTCCCTATCCCAACTGCCACACCATCATCGGCCGGTCATAGCCCCTGATCGCGACCGCGCCAAGCGGCACCGCATCGCTGCACGCTTCGCCGATCGCGTCACGAACCGTGCTTGAAATCAGGAGCTGCGAGTTGAACTCCTTGTTCAGCGCCTCCAGCCTTGAGGCAAAATTCACGGTGTCGCCGATCACGGTGTATTCCTTGCGTCGCGGCGAGCCGATATTGCCGGCCACCACCTCGCCAAAATGAATGCCGATGCCGATGCGCAGCGGCCAGCTCGCACCCTCGTTGATGTCGTTCATCGCGACCAGCATATCGCGGGCGGCGGCGACCGCGCGGTGCGGCGCCTCCTCGGCCTCGAACGGCGCGCCGAACAGCGCGAGGAAGCCGTCGCCGAGAAATTTGTTCACGATGCCGCCATGGCGGTCGAGGATTTCCACCAGCACCGCGAACGCGCCGTCGAGGCGGTCGACGACGTCTTGCGGGGGGCGCGACCGCGCGCCGGCCGTAAAGCTGCGGAAATCGACGAACATCACCGCGACGCGGCGAATATCGCTTCCGGTAGTAGCACCTTCGCTCATCAGCCGCTCGACCACCTGGGGCGAGACGTGCTGGCCGAACAGGTTGGTGATGCGGTCGCGCGCGGTCGCAGCCCGAATGCTCGCGGCAAAACCCCGTCGCAACTGGACGCCGACCGCGCCCGCGAGCACACCGCAGATCAGGACGAACGCGCTGCGCGCGCCGTGATAATAGGCATCGGGCGGGACATCGGGCGGACCTGCCGGATGATAGAACATCGCCATGCCAAACAGTTCGGCCGCCGCGACAAAGCCGGTAAAGGTCGAGAGCCAAAAATCCAGCCGCAGCGTCGACAGAATGATGAAGATGAAATAGGCCAGCGGCCCGACGAAGCCGAGCGCCTCGACCGGCCCCATGTTTTGGATATGCAGCGCCAGCGCAATCGTCGGCATCGTGGTTTCGATCAGCGCGCCGATATAGCGCCTATAGAAGGGGATGTCGCGGTCCATCTTCAGATGCCGGCTGATGGTGGCATGGACCCATAGCTCGAACAGTACGAACGGAATCAGGATATAAAACAGCGCGGACGGACGCATCGTGCCGTGCCAGAGGTGCGTCACCGCATAGGGATCAAACAGGTAGAGACCTGTGATAAAGAGGCTGAGGAGCACTGAGGTCGCGATCAGCGCCTTGATTCGCACCAGTTCGGTGCGCATCACCTCGCGCATCAGCGCATGGTCGAAATCCTTCGTCGCCGACCGGTCTTCGTTTGTCTCGCCCCGGAATTCAGCCATCACATCACACCGTCATTCCATCTTGCATCAATCAAGCGTGCGGCGGAAGCGGGTCACGGCAATGGTCATTGCCAGCAGCATCAATGCAATCAAGGCAATTGTGTCATATTGCAGGTTTTGCAGGGTTGCGCCCTTCAGCATGATGGCGCGGACAATGCGTATGTAGTGCGTGAGCGGCAGGCCCTCGCCAAGATACTGCGCCCAGACCGGCATGCCGGCGAATGGAAACATGAAACCGGACAAAAGGATGCTCGGCAGGAAGAACATCATCGATAGCTGCATCGCCTGCAGCTGGTTCTGTACGATGGTGGAGAAGGTATAGCCGATCGAAAGATTGGTGGTGATGAACAAGGTCGACAGCAGCGCAAGCGTCAATACGTTGCCGAGGATCGGCACCCCGAACAATGACACGCCGATGCCGATGATCAGGAAGGCCTGGATGAAGCCAACCAGCACATAGGGAACGATCTTGCCGAACATCACCTCGACCGGCTTGATCGGCATCGACAACAGATTTTCCATGGTGCCGCGCTCGATCTCGCGCGTCACCGACAGCGCGGTGAAGATCAGCATCGTCATGGTCAGGATGGTGCCGACCAAGCCCGGCACGATGTTCAGCCGCGAGGACGCCGCCGGGTTGTAGCGCGCGTGCGCGCGGATCTCGAACGGCAGCGACGGCGGATCGCCGGCGTACAAATCATGCTCCAGCGCAGTCTGCACGACGACGCTGAGCGAGCCGAGCGCCGAAGACGCCGCGATCGGATCGGTGGCGTCGGCTGCGACCAATAGCGAGGGATGATCGCCCCGCCGCACCGCGCGCTCGAACCCGCGCGGGATTTCGACGCCGAACAGCACCTTGCCCGATTTCAGGAGGTTGTCGAATTCGGCGACATCGTGCACTTCGCGCGTGAAGTGGAAATAGGTGGTGTTCTCCAGCGCCTTGAGGATCGAGCGCGCAAGGTCAGAATCCTCCTGCAACAGCACGGCCGCCGGCATATTTCGCGGCGTGGTGTTGATGGCATAGCCGAACAGCAACAACTGCATCACCGGGATCATCACGATCATCGCGAACGACACCCGGTCGCGCCTGAGCTGGATGAATTCCTTCACCACCATGGCATAGCTGCGCAGCCAGAAGCCGAACCGCGGCTCGCTGACATCGCGTTCAGGGTTTGATTGCTCTGCGATGACGCTCATTGGAAATTGTCCTTCGATCGGCTCATCAGTTCGATGAAGACGTCTTCCAGCGACGGCGCGCCGTGCTGCCAATGCAAACCGGGACGTTCACGGTACGGGGCAATCGTCGCCTCCAGCGCGGCGGTGTCACGGCCAGAAACGTGAAGACTGGTGCCGAACGGCGCGACCATGTCCACCCCCGGCTTTCCCGGGAGTTCGGCGGCGACCAGCTGAAGGTCGTCACCGATGACCGTATAGGTCGTCAGCGCCGATTTCGCGATCACCTCGTCCACGGTGCCGTGCGCCAGCAGATGGCCGTAGGCGATATAGGCGATCTCGTGACAGCGCTCGGCCTCGTCCATGTAGTGGGTCGAGACCAGCACGGTCAGCCCGTGCGCTGCCAACGCGTGTATTTCGTTCCAGAAGTCGCGCCGCGCCTTCGGATCGACGCCGGCAGTCGGCTCGTCCAACAGCAGCAATTGCGGATTGGGCAGCGTGCAGGCCCCGAGCGCAAGCCGTTGCTTCCAGCCGCCGGAGAGTTCGCCGGCAAGCTGGCCCTCGCGCCCCGAGAGGCCGAGCCGCCTGACCATCTCCTGCGCGGCGCCGCGCGGATCTTGCATGCCATAAAGGCGCGCGACGAATTCCAGGTTCTCGCGCACCGAGAGATCCTGATAGAGGGAGAAGCGCTGCGTCATGTAGCCGACCTGACGCTTGATGCGGTCGGCGTCGCGGCGGATGTCGTAGCCGAGGCAACTTCCCTCGCCGCTGTCGGGCGTCAGCAGGCCGCAGAGCATGCGGATGGTCGTGGTCTTGCCGCTGCCGTTTGGGCCGAGGAAGCCGTAGATGCTGCCACGCTTCACCTGCATCGAAAGATCATGGACCACTTCGCGGCCGCCGAACGATTTCGACAGTCCCTTGACGTCAATGGCGATGCCGTTGGCAGGTGCTGCAGTCATTGCTTGTTCGCAACCGGTATTTTTGGGCTGAGGTACACGCTGATCGGCTGGCCGACGCGCAGCGCATCGGGCCGCGACGGGCGCGCCTGGATCAGATAGACCAGCTTGTTGCGCTCATCGAGGCTGTAGATGACCGGCGGGGTATATTCGGCCGATGTCGCGATGAAATAGATTTTCGCAGTGAGGTCGGCCGCGCAATTATCGCAGGTCACCCGCACCTCGTCGCCGATCGCAAGCTTCGGCAATTCCGTCTCCGGCACGAAAAAGCGCAGCTTCATGTTGCCTGGAGGCATGATCGACAGCACCGGCCGCTGCGCCGGAACCATCTCGCCCTCGCGGAAATAGATCTGCTGAATGGTGCCGGAAACCGGCGCAAAGCCGATCCGCCGCGCGAGCCGCGTCTGCGACGTATTGACCCGTGCTTCGGCGACCCGCAGCGCCGAGACCGCCGAATCCAGATTGGCCTGGGTGCCGGACCCGGTCTTGCTCAAGGAGGATGCGCGGTCGTAGGTCTGCTGGGCGTTGGCGAGCGTGGCCTTGTT
Source organism: Alphaproteobacteria bacterium (assembly GCA_005884765.1). GTDB lineage: Bacteria > Pseudomonadota > Alphaproteobacteria > Rhizobiales > Xanthobacteraceae > Bradyrhizobium. Next base: position 4,178 of record VAZV01000068.1, on the reverse strand, counting down.
CTGGTTCAAGTCAGCCTGCTGCAGATCATCGTCCACGGAATAGAGTTGCTCGCCCGTCTTGACCTCGTCGCCCTCGCGGACGTTGAGCTTGGTCACCCGTCCGGTTTCGTCCGGGCTGACAAAGATCATGTCGGCTTCGACCCAACCCTGAAAACGTGGATCGCGGGCGTCGGTGCAGCCGGCAAGGCCTGCGGCCAGCACCAGCACGGTCAGAATGCCTGCCGTCATTCGCGACGAAGTCATGTCGTCCTCCGTTCGCCGAAAATCAGATCGAGATGGACGCGAAGCATCTCGGTTGCATCCAGCGGTGAATGCCGTTCGAAAAGGCTTTTCCAGATCACCGCGACGATCGCGGGCGCCACGACGATCTGCGGAAAGCGCGCGAGCTCCGGTTGTTTGATCTCGCCGCGTGCGATGGCGAGCTCGATCAGCGCGCGCATGGCAGCGAGCCCGCGCGAGATCACTTCGCGGTAATAGAAATCGGCGATCGCCGGGAATCTTGGACCCTCGGCCACGACCAAGCGGATGATCTCGCCGCGCCGCGTCGTCGCCACCTCCTGCATGAAAGCCTTGGCAAACCCCTCCAGCGCGTCGCGAACCGAACCGCTCATGGACGGCGGTGGGATCAGGCGGCTAAGCAGCGGCACGATCGCGGTCGAGATCAGCTCCTCGAACATCGATTCCTTGTCCTTGAAGTGCAGGTAGATCGTGCCTTTGGCGACCCCGGCGCGCCTGGCGATATCGTCGAGCCGCGTTGCCGTGAAGCCGCGGGTGATGAATTCATCCAGCGCCGCATCGATGATGGCCTGACGCCGCTCCGCCGCGCGCTCGGCGCGGTGGTTCGACGCTCGGGACGGAGCCGCCCTGCCCGGTTCGGGGCGATGGGCGGGTTTGGTACGACCAGCTGATTTCGGTGCATTTGCCATGGCTCGAATATGACTGACTGGTCAGTCATTGTCAAGAAACTACCAGATGAACCGATGGATCACGTCGTCGTTACTCCGGGAAAGCACCGCCAACCGTCGGCATAATCGCTTGGCGGTCAGCCGACCGCCCCAAGAGGATGCCTGTGCGCGCAATACCCGTGATTGATGTTGCTCAACCTGAATGGACCGGTTGCGCCGGAGATGTCAGGCGGTCTTCGATGCCAGGGTTCCCCTAGCTGTGAAACTTCAGCCCATCGACGATCTTGTCGATCACCCTGCGCTCGGCGCGCATCGCGAGGCCGACGAGGTTGAGGTCGGCGCGCATCACCGCCCTCACCACCTGGCGGTTGGCCGCGTCATGCGTGGTCTTGAACATGTCTTCGGTATAGAGCGCAGGCTTGACGTTGCGCGCCAGCGCCCGTTCGAGCGCGCGGGAAAGCTGCGGCCGGTCGGCTCCGTAGATCAGGATCGGCTGGCCGATCAGCGAGAGGTACTTGGTCCCCGATCCGTCTTCGTAGGCCTCGCCGATGCATTCCGGAAAAGCGGCCGCTATCCCGCCCGCGAGAAACGAAGCCACGTTGAGCTTCTGCCAAGCCTCGGTCCGGATCACGACCGCGATTTTCGTCTCGAATTGCATGATTGCTCCAGCGCGTCATTCCGGGATGCGTCGCAAGACGCACACCCGGAATCCTGGAATAATAGTATCGAGATTCTCAGGTGCACAATTGCGCACCATAGTTCACGCTAACGCGTGCCCCGGAATGACTGAAAAAGAAAATCACCCCTTGGCGTCGCAGGCCCAGGCGCGGATCACGCATTCCTTGCCGCCGAACTTGTAGCATTCGCGGGTTGCGGCATTCAGCGAACCGGAAATATGTGGCCTGACCGCATAGCCGTGGGCGCCGCAGGGATTTTTCGCGTCGACCGACAGCGCCGCACAGGAGCGCTTCATGGTCACCGTCCTGCAATCGCCCCTGCACTGTTTTTGCGCCGCCGCCCGCGCGCCGGCCTCACCGGCATAGTCGTAGGCCTGGCCATAAGCACCGCATTTGCCGATCGCAAACGCGCCCGCCGCCCAGCTCGTTGTCACGAAATTCTCGGTCACGAAGCGCGACCCGGCCACGACCAAAGTCAGCGTCAAAACGAAAATCGCGCGGCGTTGCGCGAGTGCTGTCGAAACGATCAATATCCCCTCCCCCGAGGTAGCCGGCGAGCAATCTACCCGCCGCTCGTTTCCACTTGGTGAACGGGAAGCTTGAAATAGCTACGATCTGCGCGCGGCTTCGAGCGCCTGCGGCGTATCGATATCGAGAAACGCGCCGCTACCTTCGACCGGCACTTCGGCGACCGCTTCGGCATGCTTGGCAATCAGGTGGCGGGCGCCGATATCGCCATCGAGCGTCATCAACTCCTTGAAGAATCGCCGCGACCACAAGACCGGGTTGCCGCGCCGTCCGTCGGCGACCGGCACCGCGATCAGGTTGCCGCGGTCCGGCGCAAAGGTCTCGATCAGCCGGTCGATCAGATGGGCATCGATCAGCGGCATGTCGCCCAGACAAATCACGGCGCCGTCGGCATTTTCGGGCACCGCGGCGATGCCGGCCTTGACCGAGCTCGCAAGCCCGCCGGCAAAATCCGGGTTGCGCACAAACCTTACCTTGAGCCCCTCCAGCGCCTGCTCGACCAGCTCAGCCTGGTGTCCGGTGACAACCACAACCTCCGATGCCTTCGACGCCAGCGCCTGCTCGGTCGCGATCCGCACCAGCTTCTTGCCGTCGAGCTCGGCCAATAGCTTGTTGGGACCGCCCATCCGGGTCGAGCGCCCGGCCGCCAGGATGATCGCGGTGACGTTGCGGCTATCTTCGGCCTCCGGCTTGGCGCGCGGCTGCGGCCGCGTCACGATCTCCATCAACAATCCGCCGACACCCATGCCGGTGAGTTCGGCGCGTGTGACCTTCAGTCCCGCCAGCAACCGCATCAGCACCCAGTCAAAGCCGTTCTCGACCGGCGAGCGGGCGCAGCCCGGCGCGCCGAGCACCGGCACGCCGTTGGCGTTGCCGATCAAGAGGAGATTGCCGGGATCGACCGGCATGCCGAAATGCTCGACGGCACCGCCGATCCTCGTGATCGCCGCCGGAATCACGTCGCGCCGGTCGGCGATCGCGGATGCCCCGAACACGATCACGAGTTCTGCGCCAAGCCCAAGCAATTCCTTGACCGCGGCTGCGAGCTCGGCTTCGTCATGCGGCACCCGGCGTTCGCCGATGATGGTGGCGCCGGCCGGCGCCAGCCGCTCCGACGTGACGCGGAGCGTCTTCTCCACCACCTTCGGCGAAAGCCCCGGCAGCAAGGTCGAGACCACGCCAACCCGCTTGATGACATAAGGCGCGATCCGCAGTGCGCCGTGGCCTGCAGCCTTGACGGCCGCGTCGCGCAGCTTTGCTTCGACCCCGAACGGAATGAGTTTCACGGTTGCGACCATCTCGCCTTCGACCACCGGCTTGAAGGCGGACAGCGTCGCAAACGTAATGGCTTCATCGATACCGTTGATGCGGTCGACCGCTGCACGATCGACCACCAGCACGCCGGCCCTGCCTGCGAACAAATTCGCCCGCCCGGTGAAGGCGCGCTCGGCAATGATGCCCTCGCCGGTCACGGCTTGCGCGATGCTGGCAGCGGCCTCGTCTTCGGAGACGTCGCCCTCCTCGAGCCGCACCACGACCACTTCCGCCGCGCCGGCCTTGTTGAGCGCCTCGACCTCGGCAGGTCCGATCGTGGTGCCCTTCTTGAGCACCAGGGATCCCTGACGGAGCGTATGTACGGTGACCCCGCCAATCGCCTCGGCCGGACTGGCAGGACCGAACTTCATGCCGCTTCTTCTTTTTCTTTCGGAGGAAGGCGCAATTGCGCGGTGATCTCGGCCATGATCGCGACCGCGATCTCCGATGGCGAAACCGCCCCGATTGGCAGTCCGATCGGCGCATGGATACGCGCGATGTCGGAATCTTTCGCGCCTTGCGCTCGCAGGCGTTCGGCACGCTTGGCATGGGTCTTCCGCGAGCCGAGCGCGCCGATATAGAAGCACTCGCGCTCGAAGGCGTGCAGCAGCGCGGGGTCGTCGATCTTGGGATCGTGGGTGAGCGCGACAAAAGCCGTGTAGGGATCGACATTGAGCGGCGGCAGCGCCACGTCAGGCCATTCGGCGACGAGAGGCACATCGGGAAAGCGTTCGGGGCTTGCGAATGCCGTTCG
>VAZV01000067.1 GCA_005884765.1 Alphaproteobacteria bacterium | reverse complement strand
GACCCGGATCAGGCCGTCAAACCGACGCGCCAGATCGAGGCTTTCGGTGACATCGTCGAACAGATAGGTGACGCCGCCTTCCGGATTGGGCGTGGTGACGACGCCAAGCGCCCGGCCGTCGGGCAGGTACCAGGTATCCTTGGCGGTTTCGACGGCGCGGTAGGCCTCGTGCAGTTTTGCCTTCCAGGCGCGGAAATCGGGTTGTTCGGGCAGCTTGCGTGCGGCGCGCAGCCGATCGAGCACGCTGGAATCGTCCGGGTTGGCGTCGAGAAAGGCGCGATCGAGGTCCCACAACCGGCGATAGGAATCGTTATAGAATGCGAGCCGGCGCTGAGCGTCGAACACAGCAACGCCGGAGGAGAGCTGATCGAGCGTGCGGCGATGTGCTTCCGCCATCCGCACCAGCGCCGAGCTCAGGGCATCGGCCTCGCTGGCGTCGATCGCGACGCCGACGCTGCCGCCGCCGATCCTGACCGCTCGCACGTCGTAAATCCGCCGCTCGCCGCCGGCCACGATCGGCAGCCGCGCGCTGAAGGTCTGCGAGCCCGCCAGCGCCCGTTCCATTTCGGCGCGGTCGTCGCTGTCGAGCAGTTCGAGGTTGCGCTCGGTCGCATCGGTGACGCTTGCGGCCTCGGTGGCGCGCGCGTAGGCCGCATTGGCATAGGCGAGGCTGCCTTTGGTGCCTTTGGCCCAGATCGGCCATGGTGAGGCGGCGGCAAAGCCCCGCAGCATTTCGGTTTCTTCCAAAAGCGCGTTGTGACGCAAATTGGTTTCCGCCAGCTCCCGTCGCAGGCCACTCAGCTCGCGAATCCGCACGATGGCCTCGCCGCCGATGGCGCGGCCCATCGCCTCGATGGGATGTCCGCTCGACGTCGTGAAATGCAGCACAAAGCCCTCGCCGGCTTCACGCAACGCATCCACGGCGTGATCCATCCGCAGTGCCGGTTCCGGGGGCAGCCAGGTTCCGAACGCAAGGATACGCTGCGGGCGCTCCTGTGGCACCAATAGCGAGACGTCGCCGCTGATTTGCGGGCGGTTGTCGCCGGCGGCCCATGCGATCAGAATCTGCGGCTCGGCGAACAACAGCGCGCGGTAACGGTCGGCCTGGACCTGAAGTTGCCCGATATCGGCGCGCAGCCGTGCCTCGTTCTTTGCCGCACGGACGCGGGTATGCATCGAGAGGATCGCGGCCACCACGGAGAATCCAAGCAGCGCCAGCGCGGTGGTTATAGCCGCGATTTCCTGGCGGTTGAGGTCATAAAAAGCTGATAGCGCGCCGAGGACGTTGAGGTCCCCGGCCAACGCCGGTCCAGCGGGCAGCAGCGCCAATGTGGCGAGCCCGATCAGGCCGTTGCGCGCCAGTGATGTGCACGACGGCAGCGTCCGACGCATCGCCACGATTACGCCCGACATGGTTGCCCCAAGACCGCACAAATCTACGCGCCCGGCGCGGACCAGATTGGCGCGCCGTTCGCGAATCGAAACACAATATCCTCAACGGGAGTCGACCGGTAAGAGTCCAGATCGTGAACGCTGGACCCGGCACATGAAAATGCATGGATTGGCGCAATTTTGCGAAAATGAATTCGTGTTTTTACCGTCCGGTAGACCCAAAGCCGCCGCTGCCGCGGTCGGTGGCGGACAGCGATGCGGCAACCGCGAGTTCCGCACGAACCACCGGCGCGATCACCATCTGCGCGATCCGCTCGCCGCGTCGGATTATAGACGGCGCATCGCCGTGATTGATCAGGATCACGCTGATCTCGCCGCGATAGTCCGCATCGATCGTGCCGGGCGAATTGAGCACGGTCACGCCATGTCGGGCGGCGAGGCCCGAGCGCGGCCGCACCTGGGCCTCAAAGCCCGGCGGCAGCGCGACTGCGAGCCCGGTCGGTACCGTCGCGTGTTTTCCGGGCGCTAGAACCAGGGGTGCATTGTCGGCAACCGCGGCCAAAAGATCGAGCCCGGCCGCATCCGCGCTCTGGTAGGCCGGCAGCGCGAGCCCCTCGGCATGTGGCAGTTGCCTGATCTCGACCTTGACCATGGCGCTCACGAGGCCTTCTCCACGGCTTTGGCGATGTGTGCGATCAGTTTGGCGGCGACCTGCTCCTTGGTCATCGCGGCCCACGAATCGACCGCGATTTCCGCGCCATTGCGCGTCAAGAGATGCACCGTATTGCGATCGCCGCCCATCACCCCTAGCGCGGGCGAGACGTCGTTGGCGAGGATCCAGTCGCAACCCTTGCGCGCGAGTTTGGCTTTGGCGTTTTCGATCAGGTTTTCGGTCTCCGCGGCGAATCCGATCACGAGGCCCGGGCGCTTGTCTCGCAATTTCGAAATGGTGGCGAGGATATCAGGGTTTTCGACAAGCTCCAGCCGCGGCGTACCCGCGGCCGCCTTCTTCAGCTTCTGCTCTCCTTCATGCGCCACGCGCCAGTCGGCGACTGCCGCCGCGAAGATCGCGACATCGACCGGAAGTGCGGCTTCCGCCCGTTGCAGCATCTGGCGGGCGGATTCCAAATGCGTCACCGAGACGCCGGCGGGAGCGGCCAGATCGACCGGCCCGGAAATCAACAGCACATCCGCGCCTGCCGCTTCCGCCGCCGCCGCAATGGCAAAGCCCTGTTTGCCGGAGGAGCGGTTGGCGATATAGCGCACCGGATCGATCGCCTCGTGCGTCGGACCCGCGGTGATCAGCACGCGCTTTCCCTTCAGCGGCCGCGACCGCGGTGGACGCAACAGGTGCTCGGCGGCCGCCGCGATTTCCGTAGGCTCCGCCATCCGTCCGACGCCGGCTTCGGCCGCTTCGGCCATCTCGCCGGCATTGGGTCCGACCATGGCAACGCCATCGCGCCGGAGCTGCATGACATTGCGGCGGGTCGCGGCATTGTTCCACATCAGGGGGTTCATCGCCGGCGCGAGCAGGATCGGCCTGTTGGCCGCGAGCAGGATGGCGCTGGCGAGATCGTTGGCGTGGCCTTGGGCCATCTTCGCCATCAAATCGGCGGTCGCCGGCGCCACCACGATCAGGTCGGCGTCGCGCGCCAGCCGGATATGGCCGGCATCGAATTCGCTCTCGGGGTCGAACAGGTCGGTATGGACCCGCTGATGCGAAAGCGCGCTTGCCGCCAACGCCGTGACGAATTGCTGCGCGGCCTTGGTCAGCACGCAGCGCACCTCGATATGGCGCTCCTTGAGCCGGCGGATCAGGTCCAGCGCCTTGTAGGCGGCGATACCGCCGCCGATGATAAGGGTGACACGCGGCAGGCCATGAGCGGGCTCGCCGGCCGGTAGTGCCGACTTCGCCAACATTGGCAGAGGGGTCCGGGGGACCGTTTGGGGCTCGTGGGGCTGCTGCTGCGCGGCGTCGCGCAGGATCACCCGCACCTCGTCCTCGACCGAGCGGCCGTTACGGGCGGCGCGCAGCCGCAACTCATCGCGGATGGCATCATCGAGCTTGCGGATCGTCAGATTGGCCACATTACGCCTCCGCCTATTGTGCTAGCAATGCTATCTCAGATTTGACTGCATTGCAATCACAGCTGACGGATAGCGACCAATATCGCGATGAAGGTCCCGGCGATTATCCAGAGCGCCAGCGTCCACCAGCGGCTCCTGCGGCCTTCGGTGCGCCCCATCGCGGCGATCGTCTCCGGCGACAGGGTCAGCCCCTCCCGCGTCATGACCTCCAATTGCTCGATCACGGCGACCGCGCGTCCTGCAACGTCGGGCAGACCTGCGAGCACGCGAGCAAGGTCGCCAGCGCCACCCAATGCGCTCTCAATGCGTCCGATCGGCCCGAGATTGCGCTCGATCCATTCGCGCACCACCGGATCGGCGATCTTCCAGATGTCGAGTTTCGGATCGAAGCCGCGCGCCACGCCCTCGACCACCACCATGGTCTTTTGCAGCAGGATCAGTTCGGGCCGCGTGCCGGTGCGGTTATGGATCGGCTCGCCGATGGCGCGGATGGCTTGCGCAAAATTCTCAACCGAATGGTGCTGTGGCACGTAGCCGGCCTCGAAATGCACCTCCGCGACGCGGCGGTAGTCGCGCGTGATGAAGCCCAGCAAAATCTCGGCGAGGAAGCGGCGCTCCTTCAGGCCGAGCCGGCCCATGATGCCGAAATCGACGGCGACCAGCCGGCCTTCCTCGTCGAGGAACAGGTTGCCGGGATGCATGTCGGCGTGAAAGAAGCCGTCGCGCAGCGCATGGCGCAGAAAACTCTGGATCACCTTGCGCCCGAGATCGGGCAGATCAATCCGCGCCTGCTCCAGCCGAGCGTGGTCGCTGAGCGCGATGCCGTCGATCCATTCCATCGTCAGCACATTATGGGTGGTGCGGTCCCAGTCGACCGCAGGCACGCGGAAATCCGGATCGCCCCTCGTATTCTCGGCCATCTCGGAAAGCGCAGCCGCCTCCAGCCGCAGGTCCATTTCGATCGCGACCGATCGCGACATCGTATTGATGACTTCGATCAGGCGCAGCCGCCGCGCTTCCGCCGAGTAGGCCTCTGCCTGGTGTGCGACAAAGAAGAAGTCGGCGAGGTCGCGCCGGAAACGCGCGGCCACATTGGGCCGAAGCACTTTCACCGCGACCGCGCGGCGCACGCCGTCGCGCTCCACCTCGCCGCGATGCACCTGGGCGATGGAGGCTGCGGCAACCGCGGGCCCGAAGCTCGCAAACGCCTGTGCCAGTGGGCGTTCCAGCGATGCCGCGATCACCGCCTCGGCCTCCACCTGCGGAAAGGGTGGCAGCCTGTCCTGCAGGCTTTCCAGGTCGCGTGCCATGAAGACGCCGACCACGTCGGGACGGGTGGCGAGAAACTGCCCGAGCTTGAGGTAGGCCGGTCCCATTCGGGTCAGCGCGCGGGTCAGGCGCTGGCCGGATTTGGCGCCGCGCCGTTCGATCAACCGCGCAATCTTGAGCGCAAGCTGCCCGGGCGGCGGCACCAGGCTCGGATCGACGGCGCCGAATACGCCCTCGCGCGCGAATACGAAGCCGGCGCGGGCCAGCCGCGCGATGTGGGTGGTAGCCGAGATCACAAACGCCAGCCCGAATGCAACGCCACGATGCCGCCGGAGAGAGTTTGCCAGTTGACGCGCGCAAAGCCGGCGGAGCGGATCATCTCCGCGAACGCGTTCGGCCTTGCGAATTTGCGGATGGACTCGACGAGGTATTGATAGGATTCGGCATCGCCGGTGACTGCGCGGCCGAGCGGCGGAATCACCTTGAACGAGAACAGCTCATAGAGCCGGTCGAGCCCAGGCACGTCGACGACAGAAAATTCCAGGCAAAGGAATCTACTGCCGGGCCTCAGCACCCGAAACGCCTCGCTCAAGGCAAGATCGATCCGGGGGACGTTGCGGATGCCGAACGCGATCGTATAGGCATCGAAGGCGCGGTCGGCGAAGCCGAGCCGCTCCGCGTTGCCTTCGACGAATGACACGCGATCGTCGAGATGCCCCGCCGCGGCGCGCTCGCGCCCCACGCGGAGCATGTCCGGATTGATGTCGCAGACGGTGGCGCGGAAGCTCGCGCCGGCCGCGTTCGCCGCGCGGAACGCGATGTCACCGGTGCCGCCCGCAACGTCGAGCAGTGCGAATGGTGCATCGCTTTTCGGCGGATTGAGCGTGTTGATCATGATGTTTTTCCAGACCCGGTGCAGGCCCGCCGACATCAGATCGTTCATCAAGTCGTAACGCGGCGCCACGCTGTGAAACACGGTGTTCACCAGGGCCTGCTTGTCGCCCAGCGGCACGTCCCTGAAGCCAAAATGCGTGGTTTCGCCCGGCCGATCCATGACTTTACGCCCTCATGCTCGCATCGCGGGACCATAGCGCGGCCGCCGCAATGGCGCTATCACGTCACCTTCATAAGGTGAACGATCAAGTATGCCCGAATTACCCGAAGTCGAGATCGTCCGCCGCGGCCTGCAGGGCGCCATGGAAGGCTCCAAAATCGTCAAAGCCGAAGCCCGGCGCAAAGATCTGCGGTTTCCCTTTCAGAAAGATTTTGTGGCGCGCCTCGAAGGCCAGACCGTGACCGGGCTCGGCCGCCGCGCCAAATATCTGATGGCCGATCTTGCCTCGGGCGACGTGCTGTTGATGCATCTGGGCATGTCCGGATCGTTCCGCGTCGTCGAGGGCGACAGCGTGAAGACATCAGGTCAGTTCCACCATCCGCGCAATGAGGATCGCCTGCACGACCACGTGATGTTCAGGATGTCGTCGGGCGCGGATGTGATCTTCAACGATCCCAGACGCTTTGGTTACATGAAGATCATCGCCCGGAATGCGCTCGATGATGAGCCGCTGCTGAAAGGTCTCGGCCCCGAGCCGCTCGGCAACGAATTCGATGCGGCGATGCTGGCGCGATCCTGCGCCAACAGGAAGACGAGCCTGAAGGCGGCGCTGCTCGATCAGCGCGTCGTCGCAGGTCTCGGCAACATCTATGTCTGCGAGGCGCTCTATCGCGCGCAGCTTTCTCCGCGACGGTTAGCCGCGACGCTCGCGACAAAAAAGGGAGAGCCGACCGATCACGCCAAACGGCTGGTCACGGCGATCCACGCGGTGCTCAATCAGGCGATCAGCGCCGGCGGCTCGTCGCTGCGCGATCACCGCCAGACCAACGGCGAACTCGGTTATTTCCAGCACTCGTTCCAGGTCTACGACCGCGAAGGCGAGAAGTGCCAGACCAAGGGCTGTGGCGGCATCGTGCGCCGCTTCACCCAGAACGGCCGCTCGACCTTCTGGTGCCCGAAGTGCCAAAAGTGACGGCTCTATCCTTGGCTCTGGCGCGCTCTCTTCACGCGAGCGATGGGCACGCCGTTCAAAGCATCGCGGTGCAGCTGTAGAGACTGTAAGCCGCGGCGACGAGCGACAGCAGAAATCCCGACACAAAACCGATTCCGCCGAACAAGAGCGTGAGCGCGAGGAGGTGCCCGGCAGCGCCGGAGGAAGCATTAGGGACGATGGTCATGGCGGCTTTCCTCCGAAACCGTGAGAGCTGCGACTTGAGACGTTGCGTGCATATCAAGCGCCGCGAGCCATTTTCGGGCGGCATCGGATGGTCCCATCAGCGACCAAATCGCTACGAGCGAGGCCTCGATATCCGAGCTGCGCGATATTGTCGCAGCTAAACCGGGCGCGATGCAAAAGCTGAGACCCACGATCGCTCCAAGCGCGGCGATCTGGATCAGTAGAGTAATATCTTTTTCGTACCTGCTCATAAGCCTATCCTAACAACCTGAAAAATGACGCGGCCGCTTCGCGCCGCGCCTTCGAAACGGATGACGGCCGACGCTCGTGATCGTGACAAATGCGGCCTCGCAGGGCGGTGCCTCCAGTTCTGGAAATGAATCAGGCGCAATACAGAATCTGAACTAGCAACGGTCAAACGCCGGCGGTAGCTTTCACGGCGATCTCTTCTGCGGAGGAAACCATGACCACAGCGAGCTATCAGCAGTTTTGCCCGGTTGCGATGGCAGCGGAGATACTCTGCCCGCGATGGACCGTCGTTGTGTTGCGCGAGATGTTTGCCGGCTCGACGCGGTTCAATGAGCTACGCCGCGGCGTTCCCAGGATGTCGCCGGCGCTGCTCTCGCTGCGCCTGAAAGAGCTTGAAGCCGCCGGCATCGTTGCGCGCGAGGCGTCGGCCTCCGACCCCGGCATCTTTGAATACCATTTGACGGAATCCGGACGCGATCTCGGGCCGCTCGTGGAGGCATTCGGAATCTGGGGTCAGCGGCGGATCGAATCGAATTTGTCGTTGCAACATCTCGATGTCGATCTCCTGATGTGGGATATGCGGCGGAACCTGAACATCACCCCGATGCCGGCTCGCCGCAGCGTGGTGGAATTCGTCTATCCGAAGTTGCCGGCCACGCACCGTCGCTTTTGGTTGATCGTCGACCCCGAAAGTGGAGTCGATCTATGCAAGATCGATCCTGGATTTGACGTCGATCTCTATGTTTCCGCCGACCTGCGCAGCATGACGGCGATCTGGCTGGGGCTGGATACCGTGCGCGCCGCGGTCGCAAGCCAGCGGATGGTGCTGACGGGCGACCGGCAGCTCACGGCGTCCATGCAGACGTGGCTCGGTCTCAGTCCGTTCGCGAAGGAACGCAAGCTTGCGAGCTGAATCGTCGATGGCTCGTCTCGCGAGCGCAACCGGCATTGCGTGACGCGGTACAGTTGGTGAACTGGACTGCAATTGCAGAGCTCCGATAACAGCTCTGTTCGATTGTCCATTCAGGGAGAAAAATCATGAGCCATGTTGGAAGCTGCTTCTGCGGTGCTGTCACGCTTGAGGTTACCGGTTCGCCGGAAGCCATGGGTTATTGTCATTGCGGTTCCTGCCGTTCTTGGTCGGGCGGCCCGGTCAATGCCTTCAGTCTCTGGAAGGCGGAGGCCGTGCAGGTCAAGACGGGAGCCGAACATATCGCGACGTTCGAGAAGACGGCCTTCAGCCAGCGGATGTATTGCAGCGTCTGCGGCGGACATCTGATGACCGGTCACAAGCCTGCCGGACTGATCGACGTGTTCGCCGCGACGATCCCCACGCTCGAGTTTCGTCCTGGCGTTCACGTCAATTACGCCGAAACAGTGCTGCCCATGAAGGACGGACTGCCCAAGATGAAGGATTTTCCAGCCGAGCTCGGTGGCTCCGGTGAGCTCGTGCCGGAATAGCAGGCGCGCGTTTGACGGCGACAACCAGGTGCTCGATCAAAAAAAGCCACGCGGCGCGCTTCCTCCCCCACCCAGGGAACGCGCCGCATGGCTCTCACGTGGTCCTAGTCACGTACGGCTCCGATCATGGCCGATTGTGACGATCGTATCTATTCCGTACGAATACCGGACTGACGAAGTTGAGAGGCAGCCATCAGATCCGAATTGCCGCGCTGCATTTTCCCAAGAGACGGTCACGTTCTTGCGCAAGACTAAACCTCGCGCTCTATAACTCGCGCTCTATAACATGTGAGTAGGAGCACGCTCGCGTTGCTAGAGATGCTGGCGCTCAGCGGCTCTCAATTCCGTTTTTTTTGCCGAAAGGCCCGTATTAGTACGAGCCGTCATTATTCCATTCTTTAGGGTTAACGGACAGCCTACCTCGGAAGTTGACTATCGTCGGCTTGCATCCGGGGGGAATTCACCGTGGCTTTTCTGCAATTGAACATCCGGGGACGCTTGATTCTCGGCTTCAGCGTGCTCTGCGTTCTGTTGGCCGCCGTTGTCGGCACCACAATCATCAAGGTTGCCACGGTCAGGGATTCGACCGAGCGCACGATCAACCTGCGGGTTCCGACGGCCATGACCGCGAATGATCTGGTGGCGGGGGTTTATGCCTCGCTGGCGTCGTTGCGTGGCTGGCTGATCACCGGCAACGAGGCATTCAAGACCGAACGCGCCGGGCTTTGGAAAGGTATTGAGGAGCACGGCTCGGAGATGGATCGCCTTTCCGGCCATTGGACGGTCGAGCAAAACAAGCTGGACTGGAAGCAGGCCAAGCCGCTGCTCGACGAGTTGCGCAACGCGCAAGACAAAGCCGAAGCCATCGCGCACACCATCGACGAGCAGCCCGCGGCAAAAATTCTTGCGACCGAGGCCGCGCCACTCGCCAAGCTGATGCTGCAGAAGGCGACCTCGATCATCAACGAAGAAGGCATGATCCCCTCGACCGATCAGCGCAAGAGCCTGTTGATCGGTTTCGCCGACATGCGTGGCAGCATGGCGATGGCGATCGGGGCGATCCGCGCCTATCTGCTGACCGCGGACGTCGCCTTCAAAAAGGAGTTCGAGGAACTCTGGGCGCTCAACCAGAAGAAGTTCGACGCGCTGTCGGAGCGGCGGCGGGAGATGACGGCCGATCAGCAGGCGGCCTTCGACGCGCTTGTCGCGGCCCGTGCCAAATTTTCACCGCTACCGCAGAAGATGTTCGAGATCCGGGCCTCCGATCGCTGGAACATGGCGCAATGGTTTCTAACCAATGAAGCCGCTCCGCGCGCCAACAGGCTGCTCGATATCTTCGCGGGAGCGAAGAACTCCATGGGCTCGCGTATGGGGGGCATGGTTTCGCGGCAGCAGGACAATCTGCGGGCCGACGGTGCGGCGGTTCTCGCCGAAACCAATTTCCTGACCACGCTGCTTTGGGTGCTGTTGGGCGCAGGCATCGGCATCGCCGCGACAGTCGTCTACATGACCAATCGTTCGATCGTGCCGCCGATCCTCAAAATGGTCGGGGCCATGGGCCAGCTTGCCGCCGGCGACCACTCGGTCGAGATTCCGGCAACGGACAAGAAGGACGAGATCGGCCAGATGGCCAAGGCGGTGCTGATCTTCAAGGAGAACATGATCAAGGCCCGGGAGCTTGCCGCCAAGGAAGCCGAAGCGATCAAGGACCGCATTGCCCGCGCGGCACGGGTAAACGAGCTGACCGAGGCGTTTGATAGCGACATATCCTCGGTGCTGAAGTCGGTGGCATCGGCCTCAACCGAACTACAGGCCACAGCATCGTCGATGACGGCGACGGCCGAGGAAACCAGCAACCAGGCAACCGCCGTCGCCGCGGCGACGGAGGAGGCTTCAACGAACGTGCAAACCGTTGCGGCAGCGTCGGAGGAACTGGCGAGTTCCGTCACCGAAATCAGCCGTCAGGTCGCGCAATCGGCGGCGATAGCGCAGAAAGCCGTCATGGAGGCCGATCGCACCAATGCGACGGTGCAAGGACTGTTCAATGACGCAGCCGGTATCGGCGATGTGGTCAAGCTGATCAGCGAAATCGCCGGCCAGACCAATCTTCTCGCGCTCAATGCCACGATCGAAGCGGCGCGCGCCGGCGAGGCCGGCCGCGGCTTCGCGGTAGTGGCAGCCGAGGTCAAGAGTCTTGCCGAGCAAACGGCGAAGGCGACCGATCAAATCAGTGCGCAGGTTTCATCGATCCAGACTTCATCCAGCGATGCCGTCAGTGCTATCAGGGGGATTTCCGGGACGATCAATCAAATGAACGAGATCGCCGCCATGATTGCCAGCGCCGTGGAAGAGCAGGGCTCGGCGACGCAGGAGATTGCACGCAATGTGCAGCAAGCGGCTCTCGGCACCGGAGAAATTTCATCCAACGTCACCGGCGTTCAGCAAGCCGCCGGCGATACCGGCGCCGCCGCCCATCAGGTGCTGGAGGCATCGAATGAGCTGTCGAGGCAATCCGAGACGATGCGAGGGCAGATCGAGTCCTTCCTCAGCAACATCAAGGCTGCTTGACCCTATAGCGAGACGGTGCACTCCCTCGCCGCGTTTTCTTGTCCGCCGAAGCCCACCTTCGGGCGAAGGCGGATGCGGGAGAGGGTTGGGTCGATATTATTTCCGCACGCAGATCACGCGCAGTACGGAGGCTTTTGCGTCTGACGAACCAACCAACGCATGGATGCCGTTCGCCGTTAAAAATTCCTGCACGCTGTCCGGCGAGACCAACACTGCCTGCGCCGCCGGCGTCGTATTGGCCGGGCCCGCGACGACCGCAGGCTTCAACAGCGCGACGCCGGCGAATTTTCCGTCATCGAGCGCGGCTGCGCCAGAAAATCCCAATGCCGGCGATGGCGACAGCGCGAGATCGCCGCCGCTGCCGACTTGCGTCACCTGCGCCTTCACGCTGCTCACGGCTGACCCGCCGCCCTGGTTTTGCGGATCGGCAATGCCCGTTAATTCGACGGCGGATTTCGCGGCGTTGCCCGCGAGATCGAGCGGCTGCAATCCACGCGCGCCGTAGAGGCGCAACAGAGCGAGGCCGTGATCCTTGTCCTCGGCAACGCGGTCGGCATGACCATGGCCAGGAATCGCAATGGCGAGGCAGCCATCGGTGATCTCGCGATCGGCAAGGATCGCGCCGTCCTCGCTGACGACAACGCCGGTGCCGTACTCGACGGTTTTGCGCGGCGGCGGACCGCCGATCTGCGCTGCGGACGGAAACGGGTTGAACGCGCTCGACATCGCGATCACCACCGGCTCGACGGTGTTTTCCATCGCCTGGTCGTACAGGATGGTAAGGATGCGGACCTCGTCGCCCTTGAACGTGCCGCGCAGATAAAACTTCTTCAGGCCTTGCAGGCCCGACAGCACGAAGAAATCCGGTTTGACCACGGTGTAGTCGATATTGCGCCCGGCGGGCTCTTTCTTCTCGCGTTCGGCGAGCTTTGCCGTGGTGGGGTTGGCCTCCTTGCGACGCGTCAGCACGACCTGAACGGTGCCGGTCGGCGAACTCCATTTGGCGCCGTTGGCATCGCTCGATTGCTGCGGCACCAGTTTTATCGGGATACCGAGCCGCACGCCGGTGCCGGGATCGGTCACAATCCTCCAACCGACATTGTCCTGCCGCCGCCGCGCGGTCTCGGCCAGCACGCTGCGTTCCTGCGGATTGAGCACGCCGGTCGGCTTGCTGCCGTGGGCCTTCTGAAATTCCTTGATGGCCGCGACCATGCGGTCGCTGACTTCACCGGATATCGCCCCGTTATATTGCCCGACCCAGGCGAGGTCCGATTGCAGCGACAGCCGTTCCGCCTGCGCCATCGCGCCCGCGGTATCGGCGGGGCTCTGGAGTCCCGGCGGACGGATCGGAACGGTCGCGACCGTCTTCGGCTTGCTGCCGGCCGTGGACGGCGCCGTCATCTGCGCATGCGCGGGTGCCCCCAAAACCAAGGCCATGAATATCAATGTTGCGGTCAGCATCGATCTCATGACAAATCCGGGGGACGATAGGGCACTATTGCGAAGCCGGTAACTAAGCACATCTGCTTGGTCGGCAACAACTGCGCCAGGGTTCGAGAAATGGCCGGGGAAACCAGTTAGGACGATGCTGAGCGCCGACGAGCTCGAACGCTATGCCCGCCATATTGTGCTGCGCGAAGTCGGTGGACCCGGCCAGGCCGCGCTGAAAGAGGCCTCCGTGCTGGTGGTCGGCGCCGGCGGCCTGGGCGCGCCCGCCCTGATGTATCTCGCCGCCGCCGGCGTTGGCACCCTCGGCGTGGTCGACGACGACGTTGTCTCGCTGTCCAATCTGCAGCGCCAAGTCATCCACACCACCCCCGATATCGGCAGGCTGAAGGTCGACAGCGCCGCCGACCAGATCCAGGCGCTCAATCCGCACGTCGCATTCGCATCCCATGCCACGCGGCTCGATGCCGATAATGCGATGTCGCTGATCGGCGGTTACGACCTCGTGCTCGACGGCTCCGACAATTTCGAGACCCGCTATCTGGTTTCGGACGCATGCTTTCTCGCCGGCCGGCCGCTGATCACAGCCGCGCTTGGCGTGTTCGATGGATCGCTGACCACGATCCGTGCCCATGAGCGAAATGCCGAAGGCGAATTCAACCCGACGTATCGCTGCCTGTTTCCGGAGCCGCCGCCGCCCGGCACGGTGCCTCCTTGCGCCGAGGCCGGCGTGATGGGCGCGCTTGCAGGCGTCTTGGGCTCGATGATGGCGCTCGAGGCGATCCGCGAAATCGTCGGCTTCGGCGAGGGCCTGGTCGGGCGGCTGCTGATGGTGGACGCGCGCGCGATGCGGTTTGAAACGCTGCGCTATACGCGCGATCCACTCAACATTTTGAACGGCGATGCGCTCACCATCACCGATCTCAGCGGGCATCGCTGAAGGTCAGGACGCTTTCAGCGGTCTCTCGCTGTCCATATGCGCCAGCTGCGCCTCCGGATAGCGCGCACCGGCCGCAGCGCCCGGCGGAAACGCCTTGGCGAGCGCCGCCAGATGCGCGTCTGTCAATTTCACTTGCAGCGCACCGAGCGCCTCGGTCAAGCGGTCACGCCGCCTTGCGCCGACCAGCGGCACGATGTCGCTACCCTGCGCCGCCACCCAGGCGATCGCGACCTGCGCTGGAGAAGCGTCGGCCTCGCTGGCGATCGCGCGCAGCCTTTCGACCAGCGCGAGGTTGTTGTCGAGATTATCGTCCTGGAAGCGCGGACTGCCGCGGCGGAAATCCTGCCCGGCGGAACGATCCTTGGACCAGTGTCCGCTGATCAATCCGCGCGACAGCACGCCGTAAGCGGTGATGCCGATCCCAAGCTCGCGGCAGGTCTTCAAGATGTCGCTCTCGATGCCGCGCGAGATCAGCGAATATTCTATCTGCAGATCGGAAATCGGATGCACCTTATGGGCGCGACGGATGGTGTCGGAGCCGACTTCGGAAAGGCCGATATGCTTGATCCAGCCAGCCTTCACCATGTCGGCCAGCGCGCCGACCGTCTCTTCGATCGGCACAGAAGGATCAAGCCGCGCCGGCCGATAGATATCGATGTGGTCGACGCCAAGCCGCTGCAGCGAATAGGAGAGAAAATTGCGCACTGCCGGAGGCCGGCTATCGTAGCCGAGCCAGGCTTTGGCCGGATCGCGCAGCGCGCCAAACTTCACGCTGATCTGGAAATTGTCGCGGGCGCGGCCCGAAACCGCCTCGCGGATCAGCATTTCATTGTGGCCCATGCCGTAGAAGTCGCCGGTGTCGAGCAGCGTGATCC
>VAZV01000125.1 GCA_005884765.1 Alphaproteobacteria bacterium | reverse complement strand
CTGTTTCGAGCCTGTTCGATCCGACGCAGGAAGCGCGGATCATGTTCGAGGCGGTACTCGAACCAGTCCTCTTCCGACTCGAAGCCGATCAACACGCCTGCGGGCTTGCCATGGCGCGTGATAACGATCTCCTGTGTCTCAGCTTCTCGAAGAAAGCGAGACAGATCATCCTTGATCTCGGACAAAGGAACTTCCTTCACTCCGGACTTCCGAATTGTGCGAGCCATGACGTGGCCTCCGATTTGGGCACTATTGCTAGAATTTCGACGGTCGTGCCGGACACATCGTAGAAAACCCGAACTTCGTCTACCCGCAGCCGATACTGTGGACGGAGCAATCCTCGCAATCGCTTGATGCGACTGCGGCGCGTTTTCTTGGGCTCGTGCCTCAGATGCGTTTCAAGCGCAGTCCGGACAGTCGCGCGCGCATTGCCGTCAGCCTCGTGAGGTCTTCGACAGCTTCGGGGGCAAGGACGATCTCGAAAGGCATTCTGGCCAGATTATAGCCAGATTTCCACGGAGCGTCAAAACGAGGCGAATAGTCTGCCTCCGAGCGAACATTGGCGCACCTCCGGCTAGGCCGAGGCTGCCGCCGCGTACTCGGGCGTAGAATGTAAAGTGGCGCGCCGCGGCCGATGAAGATCGGGCACTACTCGTTCGCCATGCCGCTATGATGATGCCGTAGCCGACGTTTCCAAACGGTATTTCCATACAAGATTCGCTTGCGTGCAGATTGGATCGCGGTCATCCTGGCGTTGTCGGCAAGACTGCCGGCAAGGATAACCGGCGCCACAGAAGCTCGCCGGAAATGGGCCGGTAATATCGGTCCTTAAAAAAGGGGGGGAAGTCTATGAGAGAGCAGTTGCGGCATTTGCGGCTTGGCGTCATCGGCGTGATGAGCGCTGCCTGCATCCTAGCTTCCGCGCCGGTGTCGAATGCGGTCGAGCTGACGGCCCCTGTCGTCACGACGACCGGCACCTATCAGGGCCTGAAGAACTTCCAGGAACTATCGGGAGATCCGACGAGCGGAGTCAACGTCTTTTTAGGCATCCGCTACGGCCAGGCGCCGCTAGGCACCTTGCGCTGGAAGCCGCCCCAGGCGCCCAATCCTGGCCAGGGATCGATCGTCGCCGCAACCATCGGCCACACCTGCACGCAGGGACGGGCAACCGATTCCGAGGATTGCTTGTTCCTCAACGTCTATACTCCGTCCACCGCCACCGCGAGGTCCAGGCTGCCGGTTTTCATATGGATTCACGGCGGCGCGCTCGTCAACGGCGCCGGGTCTGACTACGACCCCTCCGTGATGGTGGCCGAGAACGACATCATCGTCGTCACGATCAACTACCGCCTCGGGAGCCTCGGCTTCCTCGCAGCCAGCGTGCTGGCGGCGACCGCGCCCAACGCCTTTCAGAACGTCGGCGACGCCGGCAACTACGGTCTCATGGACCAACAATTCGCGATGGCCTGGGTTCACGACAACATTGCGGCTTTCGGCGGTGATCGGGACGCGGTGACGATCGGCGGCGAATCAGCCGGCGGTCTCAGCGTCTCGACGCATCTTGCCTCCACGAACACCTTCAGGAGCCTCACCGGCCGGGATCTGTTCGGCGGCGCGATCATCGAGAGCGGCGCGTACATGTACCATGACCTGCCATCGCTCGCCACTTACCAGACCCTTAGCAACACTTTCGCTCAGCAAGACGCCAACGCATTCTGCGGCGGCACCTTGACCCTTGCCTGCCTCCAGGGACTGACTCCGGCGCAAATCTTCGCGAATGAAAAGGACTTCGGCGGCTTCGGCATCGCGCCCAACTTCGGAACGAAAATCCTGCCGCGCGGCCTCCATACGGCCTTCTCGACCGGCCAGTTCAACCATGTCCCGGTGCTCCAGGGTACCAACGCCAATGAGGGCCGGCTGTTCGAGCCGGGCTTCTTCCCCGGGGCGCTTGTCTTCCCTGGCGTCAGCGCTGCGAACATAGTCGCCGCCGGCGGCCCGGCGAGCTTCGGCCTTCAGGTCCCAAACGGCCTGTGTGCGACGCCGCCATTCGCCGGCCAGCCCGCGCACTGTACCTACGCACAAGAGATCGCCTTCTTTATGCAGACCCTCGTGACCGCGACACCGTCCAACAACGGTCCAACCGCGCCCTTCACCCAGGCGGTCGTAGCCGCTTCGATTGCCGCGGCGGGCGAATATCCGATCGCCAACTTCCACAACTTCGTTCCGCAGACGACCGGGACGATCCCCGGCCTCAACAACAACTTTATGGGCGGCAACGTCGATGAGGCGCTCTCACAGATCTTCACCGACTTCGTGTTCGCCTGTAACGGTTTTGATTCAAACAGCGACCTGTCCGGGCGAACCCGGGTCTTTGCTTACGAGTTCAATGATCCAAATGCCCCGAACAAGGCCGGCGTCCCAGGTCCGGGGGCGAATAGCTCAGGCTTCACGACGGCTTCGCAGCACGCAGCCGAACTCCAGTACATCTTCAACTTCGGCTCGGCGTTCACCTCCGCGCAAGCGACACTGGCGACCGATATGAAGACCTACTGGGCCAATTTCGTGAAGACCGGCGATCCTAACAGGAACCGCAAGGATGATCTTGCCATCTTGGTGAGCCTAAGGGCGCCGCGCACCAATCTGCCGCACTGGCCGCACTTCAATGCGCGGGGCGATCACGACCATGATGGCGATGACCGCGATCATGGCGATCAGAATGTCCAGTCGCTCACACCGCCAGGGCTGCTTACACCGCGAGGGCCGCATCCGTTCGACAGCTTCAGGACCGACCATTTCTGTGCTACTTGGCAGCCGCTGCTCACCTTCAACAACGGCAATGAGCCGGAGCAACCCTGATCCAAACTCCAATCGGCGATCGAGCACGCAAAGCAATCGATTGCAAGAGCCTCGGACGCCCTGCCTCACGGCAGGGCCTTTTTTTGGGGCGCCAGGCATGGCGGAAGCCGCGCCAATCCTCGGCATCCCCGTCGAACCGATCTAGCCCTCCATCACCCTTACCGCCCGTTCCAAGTTCGTCCGCAGGATCGTGCGGTGGAACGGCGCGATCACCGCCAGGTACGTCCGCCCCAGCCGGTTATGGCAATGCACGACTGTCACCACGACTAGCTCCCGTCGGCCCGTCGCGCCCGTGCGCAGCAGGATCGCGACTCGGAAGTCGAGATGCCGGTCGTCCTCGCCCACCAGCAACTCCCCCGCACTCTTCGACAGCAGCGGAAAGTAGCCGATCACCGACCCCCGCGCCGCCGCGGCAGCACCAATCGCGCGAGACGATTTGACGCCGACCGTCGCCATCACCGCATCGCGCACCCAGGTCAGCGCGCGAATCCACCCCGCCTGCCGTTCGAACAGGACGCGCGCCAGCACTTCGAGATCGTCGCTCGCCCCCGCCGGCAGGTGAATCGCGAACGCATCCAGCAAGTCCGCGCCCACATAAAGCGGCGCCAGCACGCTGTCGGACGGCACGGG
>VAZV01000066.1 GCA_005884765.1 Alphaproteobacteria bacterium | reverse complement strand
GAACAGGCGCAGCGACGGCAGCGCGGAGAACACCGTCACCACCAGGCCGCACGCCAACACCACCGTGGTCAGGATCAGCGCCGGCCCGACCAGCACGGTCGCGCGCTCGACCGCGACCGCCGAACTGACGCCGGGCTTGCTCTCCAGCCGCAACCGGTTGAGGAAGTGGATCGTGGCGGAAAGGCCCAGGCCAAACGACACCGTCAGCGCAACTACGCTCGCAAATTGCAGCCCCTCGCCCAGCGCGTACAACAGCGTGCCGGAAAGCACCACCGGGAAGATGCCGGGCAGGATGCAGGCGAACATCACGACCCAGGAGCGGAACGCAAGCCCAATGAAAATGGCGACCAGCGCGAATTCCACTGTCAGTCCGCGATTGAGCTTCTCGATCATGTTCGCCGAGTTGCGCGCGGCGATCGCCGAAAGACCGGTAACAGCGATCTCATAGCCGGGATGCTGCTTGCGTACCGTGTCCAGCGCCTGATCGAGGCTCTCGACGACGGGAAGAATTTCGCTTGAATCAAGGTCCGGCACCCTGCCCGACACCACGACCGCCGTCTGGTCTGCGGAAATGAAACGCCGCACCAGATACTCAGGGATCAGGCTGACATATTCCTTCAAGGTCGCGACGTCGGAACTTCCGGCCTTTTCCGCAAGCCAGCGCCGCAACGTCTCCAGGGACCAGACATTGCCGACCCCGGCCTGTTTCTCGACGGTAGCGTGAACCTCGGCGATGGTCTGCAGCGTCTCAGGCGCATAAAGCGAGGCGCCCTTGGGGAATTCGATCAGCACGTCGATCGCGTTGGCGCCGGTCAGCTTGGCATCAAGGCGTCCCGAGGCCGCGACCGCCTGCTGTTTGTCCGGCACCTGATCGGCGAGCCGATAGCGCGGCTCAAGATTGGCATAGACGACGGCGAGGCCGCCCACAAAAACCACCGCGACCAAGCTGAACAGACCGGGACGGCTGACCATGCGCACCGCGATCCAATAGCAGAAGTTGCGCAGCATCTGGACACCGGCGTCGGCGCTCTGGAATTTCACGGCGAATACTTTTTCGTTGCGGACAAAGAGCACCCCGAACACCGGCACCAGCGAGAGCACCGCGATCAGCGCGATGATGGTGGCGGCAAGCCCGGCCTCGCCGAATTTGCGGATCAAGTCGGAATTCGAGAACTGCAGCGCAATGAACGATATGCCGGCAGTGCCATGGGTGAGCACGCAGGCCGGCCCGACCACCAGCACGGCATTCTTGAACGCGGTGAACTTGTCCTGGCCGGCGATCAGGCGATCGCGCGCCGCGAAGGTGAGTTGCATCGAGTCGGAAAAACTGATCACCATGATCAGCGGCGTCATCACGTTCAGGAACATGTTGAGGTTGAAATTGGCCCAACCGAGGCCGCCAAGCGCGAGTACGATCGCAATGATCGGCGGGAAGGCCGCCGCGATCATGAACGATACCTTGCGGAAGAAAATGATCGCGATGATGCAGCCGGCCAGGATGCCGAGGATATTGTAGGTCAGCCCGTCGCGTTTCACTGCGTTGCGGATTTCGAGCTGCATCACGGGAACGCCGGATAGTTCGGCGTTCAATCCACTGCCCTTGAGATCGTCGGCCATCTCCTTTCGAATCTCGCCGATCACCTTGGTGAGCTTGTTGCCGGCCACCACATCGGGTTCGAGCGACAGCACGATCAGCGCCAGCGTGCCGTCTTCGGACAACAGCTTGCCGCGGATGATCTCGTTGCTTTTGACGGTCTCGATAAACTTGTCATAGGCGGCGCCTTCCGGCAGCTCCGAGGGGAACAGCGCCGCCGGCAGCTTGCCCGGCGCCGGCGCCTGACGCGCCGAGAACAGCGAAATAATCCCGCGCGTGCCCTCGACGAGTTGCAGATCGGTGACGAGATCGCGCACCTTCTCGAGATTGTCGCGGGCCAGCAGCGTTTTACCCTCGACCACGACCAGCACATCGAATTCGACCGCCGGAAACCGCTTGGTTTCCGCCTCGTATTGCCGGTAGTCCTTGGAATTGGAGCGGAACAACTGGCTCAGCGAATCGTCGATCTTGATGCGGTCGATGCCAAACAGCGCGCCGATGAACAGCCCCACCAGAATGATGCAGGACAGGATCGGCGCCTTCATGGGGATCAGGCCGATCCGCTCCAGGCGGAACGCGATGCTCTTCCTGGGTGGCTCCTCGACCTTCTCGACATGGATTTCATTGTCGCGGGCTTTTTCGAGCATGCTCTGTCCAGTTCTCACATCGGCTCAAGTTTTGGGCCCAACCGGTTTGGGCTCAAGGATTTATAGCTTAAAGTTCAGAGGGCGCGTACGAGCCTTGGATGGACCAAATCGATCTGCGCTAGCCCTTGAAAACATGCAGAAAATTGCCGAACACCCTTTAGCAGGTCCGCACCGCGTCTCGCAAGCGCGGGCCATGGTGTGAAATCCGCCGAGTGCGCTGATTTCGGGTCTCGCGTCGCGCAATTGTCACACCGGCTGGAGTTTCAATCTTGAATCTCAGGTAATGCGCCGCGGCGTTCGGTCGCCGCTTTCATCCTTCAGCGCGACTCCCGTCACTTGCCGTGCGAGGCCTTGGCGGATCAGCCACCCGATTTTGTAGGCGGCTTCATCGTAGGAGAGCCCCGCGCCGTGGATGTTCGACACGCAATTGCGCTCGGCATCGGTCAGGCCAACGCGCGGCGCGAAGGTGAGATAGGCGCCCAAGCTATCCGGGGCCGAGAGGCCTGGCCGCTCGCCGATCAGCATGACGACCATCCGCGCCCCGAGGATGGCGCCGATCTCATCGCCGAGCGCGACGCGCGCACCTGACGCCACGGCGATGTCGGCGATCTTGATTTGATCGGCCGCCAGTTGGCGAACGAGGCTGCGAACCAGGTCGATCGCATGCGCATGGACTGCCGCCGGCGACAGCCCATCGCCGATCACCAGCGCAAGCTGGCCCATTCCGGCGCTCTTGACGGCGAGAGCCTGCTGGGAGGCTTGATCGAGCCGACGCCCCAGATCGGGACGCCTGAGATAGTCACCGCGGCTGCCGGCGCGGCTTCGGACATCGAGGGCTTCGAGACCGAAATCGCGCAGCGCGGCGATCAGGGCTTGGGTATCGAAGGCGGCATGGACGGCGTCGCGGGCGCGCGCGTGGTCCAGCGTGAATTCGAGTAACGCCGTAGTCGGCAGGCTTGCGCCGGCGCGGCCGAGCGCGACGCGCGCCGGCGTCAGCTCCCGCAAATCCATCATCGAACGGGACGGCGGCACCGGTGTGTTCATTTCGGCTTACTCGGCAGGGACCGATGCCTCGCGCAGCCGCATCGAGTAGTTCGAAGCGTTCTGCTGGCCGACCGAAGCCGCGCGCGCGAACATGATCAGGTGATGGGCGATCAACGCCGAAGAGATCAGGCCTTCGATATCGCCGCGCCGCAGGCGTCCAAGCGCGAATTTCCAGAACACCTTCCGGTAATCGCCGAGCACGCCGACCTTCCAGATAATGTTGCGCAGGATGATAAGCCCGCGCTTGATATTGGCCCAACTCTTCTGTTCCGGGCTCACAGGCATTTTTAGCTGGTTGGCATACGTGAAATCACACTGGTACTGGTAACGCGCATAGAGCTTTTCGGGCTGGTAGGCGATCTCCATGCATTTGCGCCACGAACCGATGACCTGGTCGTACGGTAGCAGGAACTCGACATTCGAATCGCGGCTCTCGTCGTGATTCAACCGGTTCTCGCGTTCCAGGCGATCCCATAGCGGCGTCTTCGGAAGCGCCTGCAGCAGATTGATCGTCAGCAAAGGAATCTTCGATTCGTCGATGAAGGCGAGCAATGCCTCGCCGGTTTCCGGCTTGTCGGTATCCAGCCCCATGATGATGCCGGAGACGACCTCCATGCCATAGCTGTTGATGGTGCGAACGCCTTCCAAGATGGGGACCATCATGTTGTGGTCCTTGTGCATCGCCTTCAGCGCGTCGGGATCTGGCGTCTCAATGCCGCAGAAGATCGTGACAAAGAAAGCCTCGCGCATCTTTTCGAGAATCTCGGGCCGCTTTGCGATGTTCAGCGTCGCCTCGCAGGCCAACCGAACCACGTAGCCAGTTCTTTTCTGCCACTCGATCAGATGCGGCAGCAGTTCGACCGCGGCTTTCCGGTTGCCGATGAAATTGTCGTCGACGAAATAGATCGTGTCGGTCACGCCGCATTCGCGCAGCCGGTCGAGTTCGGCGATGATCTGCTGCGGCGTCTTGAGGCGCGGGTTGCGGCCATACAGCCCCGGAATGTCGCAGAATTCGCACTGATAGGGGCAGCCGCTGGAATACTGGATGCTGCCGAGAAAATATCTTTTGACCTCGGCAAGCTCGTAGGCCGGAATTGGAAACTCGGTCATCGGCACCCGATTGGTGGTCTCAAGGACGACCTGCCGCTCCGGACGGGACGTATCGCGCGCCAGCCGCGCGATCAACTCATCGGTCGCATCACCGAGTTCACCGACATGGAGATAATCGAACGAGGGATAGTAGTCCGGGCAGGCGCTCACCGACGGGCCGCCGATCGCCACGGCCAGATCGAACGCATGCGCGCGGCGGCAGATGTCGTTCATCTGTTGGCGTTGGATGTGCATGCCAGAGACGAATACCGCTTCCGCCCACTCGAAGTCTTCCTGCGTGGCCGGGCGGATATTCTCATCGACGAAGCGGACCTGCCAATTTTCCGGCAGATAGGCCGCAATCAGCAACAGGCCCTGTGGCGGCATAAAGGCCTGCACGCCGTCGGTGAGGGGGTAGGAATATTCGAACGTACCGAAAGCAGACGTGTAGCGCGGAAACACGCACAGGATGCGCCGAACCGTCTCGATGCGCTCAGCTCTCATTCAACTTCCCCTGCAAGGCCTTGCAAATCCAGCCCAGGATGAGGCTGGGCTGGAAATTCCTCAAGATTGTGGCAGCTATCCTAACCCTAAGACGCGTCAATGGTTGCTTTGGTTCGAGCTTAGATAATCTCTAGGCGATCAGTCGCGACACAAAATCGGGTAACAGGCCCGCATTCCCGGCTAGGCGAGAATCGGCTCCCGCAAGGCCCGTGCGAACTAGCCAATCGTCGAATTCGGGCGCCCGCTTCAGTCCAAACAGGTCGCGGACATAGAGCGCGTCGTGGAACGAGGTGGACTGATAGTTCAGCATCACGTCATCCGCCCCCGGCACGCCCATGATGAAGGTCACGCCGGCTGCCGCAAGCAGCGTCAACAGATTGTCCATGTCGTCCTGGTCGGCCTCGGCGTGGTTGGTGTAACAGACGTCTACGCCGATCGGCAGGCCGAGCAGCTTGCCGCAGAAATGATCTTCTAGCCCGGCGCGGATGATTTCCTTGCCGTCATAGAGGTATTCCGGGCCGATAAAGCCGACCACGCTGTTGACCAGGAGCGGATCGAAGGCGCGCGCAACCGCGTAGGCGCGGGCCTCGCAGGTCTGCTGATCGACGCCATGGTGGGCGCCCGCGGAAAGCGCGGAGCCCTGTCCGGTCTCGAAATACATCACGTTCTGGCCGACGCTACCCCGCCGCAGCGACAGTCCCGCCTCGTGGGCTTGCCGCAGCAGCGCGAGATCCACGCCAAAGCTGCGGTTGGCGGCTTGCGTTCCCGCAATCGACTGAAACACCAGGTCGACCGGCGCGCCCTGCCCGATCAAGGCGAGCGTCGTCGTCACATGGGTGAGAACGCAGCCCTGCGTCGGAATCTGCAAGCGGGCAACGATCTCGTCGAGCAGCCGCAGCAGGCGGCCGATCACAGCCGGGTCGTCGCTTGCCGGGTTGATGCCGATGCAGGCATCGCCAGATCCCAGCAGGATGCCGTCCAGGATCGAGGCGGTGATGCCCTTGGCGTCGTCGAAGGGATGATTGGGCTGCAGCCGGGCGCTCATCCGCCCGCGCAGCCCGATTGTATTGCGAAAGCGGCTCGTTACCTCGCATTTCTTCGCAACCAGGATGAGGTCTTGGTTGCGCATCAGTTTCGAGACCGCCGCGGCCATTTCCGGGGTGATGCCGCGTGACGCCTTTTTCAGTGTTTCCGCAGTTGCCGCATCGGACAACAGCCAGTCGCGGAAGCCGCCCACCGTCAGTGACGAAATGGCGGCAAAGCCGGGGGCGTCGTGGCTATCGATGATCAGGCGAGTGACCTCGTCGTCATCATAGGGGATCACAGCCTCGTTGAGGAATTGCTTGAGGGGGACGTTAGCCAGCGCCATCCGCGCCGCGACCATTTGCTCGGCACTTTCGGCCGCAACGCCCGCCAGCCGATCGCCGGACCGCGGCGGCGTCGCCTTGGCGAGGAGGTCACGCAGGTCGCCGAAGGTATACGTGGTGGCATCGATGGCGTGGCGATAGACCATGGCGGCTCCGGGGCCCTCGGCCCGTCAGGGCGCGATGGCTGCCGCCAAGACTATCATTTTCAAGGATTCTACGCAGCCCGGACGGTGGCCAGGAATTTGACCACTTCTGCCTTCAGGCGCTTGTTCTCGTTCGAAAGCAGTTGCGCGGAGGAAAGGACCTGGGACGATGCCGAGCCGGTGTCGTCGGCGCTCCGATTGACATCGGCGATATTGGTCGCAACCTGCGTAGAGCCGAGCGCGGCCTGTTGCACGTTGCGGGAGATTTCCTGGGTAGCAGCGCCCTGTTGCTCCACGGCGGCGGCGATCGCCGCGGCAATTTCGGAAACCCTGCCGATTGTGCCGCTGATTTCCTTGATTGCCAGCACCGAATCCTGGGTCGCAGCCTGCATTCCTGCAATCTGGGCACTGATCTCGCTGGTGGCCCTGGCGGTCTGCGAGGCAAGCGCCTTCACCTCTTGCGCAACCACCGCAAAGCCGCGACCGGCGTCGCCGGCGCGAGCGGCCTCGATGGTTGCATTGAGAGCCAGCAGATTGGTCTGCTCGGCGATCGTCGTAATCAATTTTGTGACGTCGCCGATCCGATTTCCCGCCAGCGACAATTCGGCAATGCGCGAGTCAGTCTGTCTCGCCTGATCGACAGCCTCATTGGCAATTCTGTTCGAATCCGCCACACGCCGTCCGATCTCATTGATAGAACTCGCCATTTCCTCCGTAGCCGACGCGACGGATTGAACGTTGGCCGAGGTCTCCTCGGATGCGGCGGCAACGACGGTTGAAAGCTGTTGAGTTGCCGAGCTGGTCCTGGTCAGGGTGATCGCGGCAGTTTCCAATTCGCTGGATGCCGAGGCGACAGTTTCGATGATATTGCCGACGGCCGTCTCGAACCTCTCGGCCAGATTGTGAAGCTCGATCCGGCGCGCGGCCCCCAGTTCGCGGTTCTTTTCCTCGCGTTCCGCGGTCTCTCGTTCGGCCTTGGCAACCGCCTGTATCTTGAATTCTTCGACCGCACGGGCCATCTGGCCGACTTCGTCGTCGCGGTCGAGGCCCGGCAAGTGAACTCCAAGGTTCCCGACCGCCAGTTCGCGCATCGCGCTCGCCATCGCCACCACGGGGCTGGAGATATTGCGGCCGATCAAGAACGAAATGACGATGCCGAGCAAAGCCACCACCAGAAGCACGGCCATCAGCGTCAGCTGCTGCTGCGCTAGCTTCATCCCGGCACGCGCGATCTCACGATCCTTACTGTCGCTGCTGTCCGTGACCAAGTCGTCGGTCAGTTTCTCGATATCGGCAAAACTTTGTTCCGCGCCCTTGATGAACAACAGCGCCGATCCGGCGTCACCATCGGCCATCTCGATCGCGTTTTTGGATTTCTTGAGGTAACCGGTAACGGCTGCCCTCAGCTTTTCAAGGGCCGGCGGCTTGAATTCGCCGTGACTAGCCTCGATCGCCTTCAGAGCCTCCGCGATCTTGGCGGCGGCCGAGGAGGCTTCCTTGACCATGGCCTCGACCTTTTTCTCATCCTTTTCATTGGCCGCGGTAGCTGCGAGACGATACAGCCTAGCATGCGCCGTCCACGCTGCGACGGTAAGGTCGCTCGCGAGTTCCGATTGCCGCACCGGACCGGAGACCAGCGCGTCCATCGCGACCTGGTTCGACCGCAGCGCTTGCAGGGCGTAGGCACCGACCCCGATCAGAAACAGGATCAGGAACGCCGGCGCGAGCTGGACTTTCCAGGACAGGCCAATATTTTTGATCCAGCCGAGCATATCCGTCCTTAGATACAACGATCGTCGCACTACGCCCGAGTGCTGCTTGTCAGGACTTGTAAATGCCTGAGCACACCGCGGTGTTATCAAGCCGTTCGCAATACATCTGCTTGGGCTCGACTTTCTTGTCCACCGGATTGACGAACTTGTAGTCCTGCCAAAATGAGGCCTGCTTGGCGGCCATCTCAACGCGCTCCTTGACGAAGAGCTTGCCGTCGACGTCCTGCGCGTCGCTCATGTCTTTGCCGACAAACTTTGCGTTCGAGCCATGGGCCAGCACCTTGCCGTCGAACTGGTAGACGACAACGTACAAATCGCGATCGATGAATTGGCCGTCCTTGCCGGTAAATGCAGCATAGGCCTTTTCAGGCCCCTGCTCCTTGATGAAGGCTATGGCCTTCTTGACCATCGCGACGGCGTCGTCCTTGCTAGCGCCATCTGCCGCCGCGGCTGCGCCAGTGAGAACAATCATGGCTGTTAGGGCAGAGGTCAGTGGGCTCTTCAACCAAGTGTGCACGTTTTCTCTCCGGATCGATTCGTGGGCTGCGCATTAGAATTGTCACAAAAGAGCGAACCATCCGTTAAATTGCCTAAGCTTAAGGCACCGCACCGCGATTGCATGCGAGCCACCCGGCTTGCCCGCCTGGCTGCGACATGCACCTTCAAGGTGGTCACCTCAGTTGGATCCGTCTGCCTCAACTCCAACAGCAGGAGTACTGCCATAAGCCATTGGTATAAATAATATATTTCGCTATACACGGCAGCGGGCATCATCCCGAGCGTTAAGGGTTTCTCCACTAAAATTCAGCATAATTCTTAGACGGTGGACGGTTTTCACCGGCCTCCTCATAACGGCCTGATGACATCATTATGAAAACCCAAACTCACTTTTCCATCGCTTCCCTTGCATCCCGACTTTCGCTGGCGACGCGGCTCTATTCGATTTTCGCGCTGTTTGCGCTTCTGACCGCGGCCATCACCGCGCTGTCCGATTACAATACCCGCCGCGCAACGGAACTGACGGAATCGATCGAGATCGCCGATCAAGCGGCGCTCAACGTCGAACGGGTGAATTCGCTGGTCTACGCGGTCGTGATGGAATCCCGCGGCGTCTACATGTCGACGGAGCCCGCCACCGTGAAGAAATACGGCGACGGACTGCTCAAGTTCAACGACCAGATCATGGCCGTCGTGAACAAGTGGCAAGCGATCGTCCGAACCGACGATGCCGAGCAGTTCGCCACCTTCAAAAAACGGATCGAGCAGTTCGTGGAGTTTCGCAAGGAGCTGGTTCGCCGCGCGGTAGAGGTCAGCCCGGCTGCAGGCCGCGAATGGGGCGACAATGACGCGAACCGCGAGGTACGTTCGGCGCTGAACAAGGATCTCGAAGCGATTTCCAGGGTCTATGCCGAGCGCGGCAGGCGCATCGTTCAGCAGACCGAGACCAATCGCCAGCTTTCGGTGGTGCTGACTCTACTCGGCGTACTGGAACTGGCTCTGGTCGGCATCGGCGTCTTCATCATCTTCCGCTCGATCGCGCGGCCGCTTTCGGTCATCACCTCGACGATCAAGCAGGTCGCCGAGGGCGCCGATCACGTCGAGGTTCCCCACGTCGAAAGGTCGGACGAGATCGGCGCGCTGGCACGCGCGATCCAAATCTTCCAGGAAGCGATGGAACGCAATCGCAATCTCAATTCCCAGGTCTCCTTGGAATCGAAAGCCCGTGAAGAGCGCGCCCGGCACATTGAAACCTCTGTCGAAGAGTTCCGTGCCGCGATCGGAGCCGTGCTGCGCGCGGTTACCGACAACGCGTCCAACATGCGCCATACCGCGCAGTCCATTACCCGAGTGACATCGGACGCCAACGGGCGCGCGGTCAGTGCGGCCGGTGCGACCGAACAGGCCGCGAGCAACGTATCCGCCGTCGCCAGCGCCGCCGAAGAGCTGTCAGCCTCGGTGCAGGAGATCGGCCGGCAGGTTCGCCAGTCCGCCGCCGCGGTCGAACAAACCGGCCTGCGGACCGAAAAATCGATCAACGAAATCGAAAGCCTTGCCGCCGCCACCCAGCGGATCGACGGCGTCCTCACGCTGATCCAGGCGATTGCCGAGCAAACCAACCTGTTGGCGCTCAACGCCACCATCGAGGCAGCGCGCGCCGGCGATGCCGGCCGAGGCTTTGCGGTGGTGGCGCACGAGGTCAAGGCGCTGGCCGGGCAGACCGCCAAGGCCACGGCCGAGATCGCCCAGAATGTCGGCCTGATCCAGGCATCGACACGAAATGCGGTCGATGCGGTGCGTGAAATCGGCGGCGCGGTGCGCGACATCAACGATGTCACGTCCAACATCGCCGGAGCCGTCGGGCAGCAGGACGCGGCAACCCACGAGATCTCCGTCAATGCGCAGTCGGCCGCCCAGGGGAACGAGACGCTGGTGGCCAACATCGCTTCGCTCCGCGATGCGATCAGCGAGACCAACACCGCTGCAGGGTCGGTGCTGTCGGCATCCACCGATTTGACGTCCACGGCGGAAACGCTCTCGCGTGAGGTCGAGAAATTCTTCCACAATCTGCGTTCCGATGCTGCCGAGCGCATCGCCAGCTGACGAGGGACGTCGCCGTCTGACCCTGCCTCAGTCCACCAGCAGCACGTCCACGGCTACGCCGAGCTTTTGCTTGCGCGAGCCGACAATGATGCCGTCGACCGGCGAGACGTCGGAAAAATCCCGTCCGACCGCCAGCACGATATGATCGTTCTCGATCAGGAGATCGTTGGTGGGGTCAAAGCCGATCCAGCCCGGCCCCTCGCCGCACCATAGCGAGACCCAGGCATGGGTCGCGTCCGCCCCCTGCAAACGAGGCTTGCCGGGCGGAGGGACGGTGCGCAGATAGCCGGAGACATAGGCCGCCGGCAGCCCAAGCCCGCGCAAGCCGGCGATCATCAGATGGGCAAAGTCCTGGCAAACGCCGCGGCGCTTCTCGAAGACTTCCCGCAGCGGCGTCGAGATCACGGTTGCCTTTGGATCATACTTAAACCCGCTTCGGATCCGGTTCATCAGATCGACTGCGCCGGCAAGGATACCGCGGCCTGGCGGAAAGCTCATGGAAGCATAAGCGGTGACCGGGGCAAGCACCGGCACCAGCGGGCTCGCAAAGATATAGCCGATCGGCGACGACGGCCCCAGGCTCGTGGCCTCAAAGGCCACGTCGCGCACCGTTTCCCAAGGCCTGCTTGGCGCCGCGCGGTCGAGCGCATGGCGGGCGACCTTGACGCGCGATCTCGAGTCGATACGCAAATGGCGATGCGCCGTTTCGATCAGGACGCTCTCGGTATGGGTCCCGAAGAAGTCATAGCGCGCGGCGCGGGCCGCTGGCCGCGGCCTGATCTCGACGGCGTGCGCGATCAGTTGTTGTCCATCGGCGCTTTTCGGTTCCAGCCGCAGCGAGCAGCGCGCGAAACTCACCGGATTTTCATAGGCGTAGGTGGTGAGGTGACGGATGTCGTAGATCACGCGAGGCCCGTTAATTTTTCGGGCCGGCTCGCATTTGGGCCGTGCGGGAAATAATGCAATCCGATGGCATCTGCCAGCGTCAGCAGATCCTGTTCCAGCGAAAACAGCGTCTTGACCTCGAGCGTCTCGGCCTCGGTGGTCGCGAGCGTCGCCTGCAGCGCGACGGCAAGGCGCTGCGGGCGCTCGATCAATCCGTGCTCCTTCAGGCTTGGAAGGGCTGCGATGTGTTCGTTGAGCGCCGATACCTGGAACGCCACCGAGCGTGGATTATAGGGGTCGAGCACGGCGAGATCGCGCACCGGCGCAAGCAAGGGCCCGACCAGATAGCGCGAGCGATAGGTGATCTGGCAATCCACCAGGGTCAAGAGGACATCGAGGTCCTCGTCGCCGGCTTCGTCGTAGGCAAATTGGCGCGCAAAGCGCACCGTGTTGATGGCGCGCTCGGCGCGTCGGCCCATCTCGAGAAACCGCCAGCCGGCGGCACGGTTCATGTTTTCCTGCGCGAGGCCTGCAAAGCTCGCAAGCTCCTGCAACGTCAATTCGGCGGCGCTGACAACGCCATCATCATCCTCAACCTCCTGGCCTAACCGCTCCGCCATCTCGGTGATGACCTGCCAGGCATCGGGCGAAAGCCGTTCTCGCAAGGACGTCGCGGTTCGCTGGGCTGAGCGCACCAGCGACAGCGCGGAACCGAACCGCTCCGGGCTCTGCAGCGCCTCGGCCGCGATCCTGGCGGGTTGCGCCCGCGCGGCCAACGACGTCGCCCCCCAGGTCACTAACAGGCGTTGAATGCGCTCGACAGAGTGCAGCGTCGTTGTTGGCCCCTTGCCGGGGTCGCGCATCGGGGTTCCCAATGCCCGTATCAGCCGCAACGTTGCCTCGGCGCGCTCCAGATAGCGGCCGAGCCAGAACAAGTTGTCGGCGGCACGGCTTGGAACCACGCCGGCGATGCGCCTGATCCGCACCGTATCCACCGTCGGCAACAGCGTCGCCGTCGAGACCGCCTTGTCGGAAACCACCCAGACGTCCGCCGCCCGCGCGCCGTCACCCATCGACACCGCGCGCGCGTCGAGCTGTTCGGCGATCCGGCAGAAACCGCCGGGCATGATGGTCCAGCCATCCGGGGTTGCGGCCGCGAAGACGCGCAACACAAAGGGACGCGGCGTGATCCGTCCCTGATCCCACACCGGCATCGTCGACAGCCGCACCAATTCCTGGCCGACATAGTCGATGCCGCGGTCGTTGATCGCGGACCTGAGCCGCTCGCGCTCGGCTGGCGGCAACTCGCCCGCGAGCACGGGCCCGTGGCTCTGGAAGCCGGGCACGCCCCGGCCATAGGCGCCCTCGATGGCGACCTCGCCCAGCCGCGACAGCACCTCCTCGCGGGCAGCCTTCTGACCGCACCACCAGGTCGCGATATGCGGCATCTTCAGATCTTCGTCGAAGAAGCGGCGGCTCAGGCTTGGCAGGAAGCCGAGCAGCGCCCGCGCCTCGAGCACGCCCGAGCCCGGCATGTTGGCGACGACCACACCGTTCTTGCGCAGCACGTCGATCAGCCCGGGGACGCCGAGATGCGAGGAGGCATCCAGCTCCAGCGGGTCGAGAAAATTTGAGTCTACCCGGCGCAGCAAGACATCGAGCCGCTTCAAGCCGGCGACCGTTCGGATGTGGATGCGATCGCCACTGACGGCGAGATCATCGCCCTCGACCAGCAGGAAGCCGAGATAACGCGCAAGCGTGGCGTGCTCGAAATAGGTTTCGCTGAAACCGCCGGGGGTGAGTAGCCCGATGCGCGGCTCGTCACGATCGGCGCTGCCGCGCAACGCATCGCGAAACGCCTCAAAGAATGGCGCGACGCGCTCGACATTCATCGACTTGTAGAGTGAGGCAAACGCGCGCGAGAGCACCAGCCGATTTT
The DNA here is from genome assembly GCA_005884765.1 of Alphaproteobacteria bacterium. Taxonomy (GTDB): domain Bacteria; phylum Pseudomonadota; class Alphaproteobacteria; order Rhizobiales; family Xanthobacteraceae; genus Bradyrhizobium. Next base: position 2,535 of record VAZV01000066.1, on the reverse strand, counting down.
CGAGGGCATAGCCCGCCCCCGATGGCGCCTGCGTGCGATCGCCCAGCACCCACCAGCGCCCGTCCGGTCCGCGGCCGACATCTGCCGCGTAGAGGTTCAGGTACCGGCCGCCGGGCGGCTTGATCCCGCACACTGGGCGCAGATATTCCGTGCTGCCGGCAATCGCCGCGGCAGGTATCGCGCCCTCGGCGACCAGCCGGCCCTCGCCATAGAGATCGCGCAACACGAGCTCCAGCAATTGCGCGCGTTGGGCGATGCCCGCGGTCAACTGCTGCCAATCGGCCTCGCCGATCAGGAGCGGCAGATGGCTCAACGGCCACAGCCGGTCGGCGCTTTCGCCGGGCGCGCGGTAGGTGACGCCGGCCTCCCGCAGGTGGCGATCGGCAGCACCGAACCGCCGCTCGATGTCGGCCGGCGAAAGTGTTGCGAAGGCATCGAAAAAACGCGTCCAGACCGCGCGCGGCGTTCCGTCCTGGGCAATGTATTCGTCAGGGATTCCCGGCAGGCGGGCATAATCGCGCGTCCATTGCGCGACCCGCCGGTGGGCCGGACGGGTCTTGCTCCCCTGCGTGCCTCCCTCGCCGGCCTGTCCCGCCATGTCCGACTCTCCGCACCTCACCTCTATTTCAATGCAGGAGCGGCGTTCTCAAGTCGAGGGTCAGAGGAAATTCAATTGTGCGTTCCTCGCGCGGCGGATCGATCTTGCCGGGCGTGTGGCCATGATCCTGAAATCGCGCGAGCCTGCGCGCCTCGGCCTCGTAGGAATTGACCGGCTTGGTCTCGTAATTGCGTCCGCCGGGATGCGTGACGTGATAGACGCAGCCGCCGAGCGAGCGGCCGTTCCAGGTATCAATCAAGTCAAACGTCAGCGGCGCATGCACGGGGATGGTCGGGTGCAGCCCCGACGCCGGCTGCCAGGCCTTGAAGCGGACGCCTGCGACCGCTTCACCGGAGCGGCCGGTTGGTGTCATCGGCACCCGCCTGCCGTTGCAGGTGACGACGTGGCGGCCTTCGACAAAACCTTCGGCCTTGACCTGGAGCCGCTCGACCGAACTGTCGACATAGCGCACGGTGCCGCCGGCGGAACTCTCCTCGCCCAGCACATGCCAAGGCTCCAGCGCCTGGCGCACTTCCAACGCAACGCCGCCGTGATGCACCCGGCCGAACGCGGGAAAGCGGAATTCGAGCTGCGCGAGATACCATTCCGGCGAAAAATCGTAGCCGGAGCGCTGCAATTCGGCGAGCACGTCCAGGAAATCTTCCCAGAGGAAATGCGGCAGCATGAAACGGTCATGCAGCGTGGTGCCCCAGCGCACGAATTTACCCTGCTGCGGCTCGCGCCAGAGTTTTGCGATCAGCGCGCGGACCAGCAATTGCTGGGCGAGCGACATGCGCGGGTCCGGCGGCATTTCGAGCGCCCGGAATTCAACCAGCCCGAGCCGGCCGGTCGCACCATCGGGCGAATAGAGCTTGTCGATGCAGATTTCGGCGCGGTGGGTATTGCCGGTGATGTCGACCAGGATGTGCCGGAACAGCCGATCGACCAGCCATAACGGGATCTCGCCACCCGACGGCGGCACTTGCGCAATCGCAATCTCCAATTCGTAAAGGCCATCATGCCGCGCCTCGTCGATGCGCGGGGCCTGGCTGGTCGGGCCGATGAACATGCCCGAGAACAGATAAGACAGCGACGGATGCCGCTGCCAGTACAGCACGAGGCTCTTCAAGAGATCGGGCCGGCGCAGGAACGGCGAATCCTGAGGCGTGCTGCCGCCGACCACCACATGATTGCCACCGCCGGTGCCGGTGTGCCGGCCGTCAACCAGAAAGCGGTTGGCCCCTAACCTCACCTTGGCTGCATCTTCGTACAAGCCGAACGTGATATCGACGGCCTCACGCCAGCTTTTCGCTGGCTGGATGTTGACCTCGATCACGCCGGGATCGGGCGTCACCTTGACTACTTCGACGCGAGGATCGTATGGCGGCGCATAGCCCTCGACATGCACCTGCATCTGCATTTCCTCAGCGGTCGCTTCAACCGCCGTAACCAACTCCAGGTAATCCTCGAGCTTTTCCACCGGCGGCATGAAGGCGCAGAGCACGCCGTCGCGGATTTCGATCGACATCGCGGTGCGGACGCCGCCGGATCTTGGCTGCTGTTCCTGGACCGCCTGCTGTGGAGCGCCGGGAGCAGAGGCATTTTGATCGTAAACCGGCAGTTCCTCGCGCGGCTCCAGCGGATCCTGCTCGACAGTGTAGGGGTAATCGTCGGGGGGAATATACGGCAGCGACGAGATCGGCAGCCGCAAGCCCATCGGCGAATCGCCCGGCATCAGGAACAGGTTGCCGCGCCGAAGTTTCCAGCGCTCGCTTTTCCAGCGCCCGGCGTCAGCATTCCAGCGCTGGATCGGCAGCACGAATCCGCGTGGCGTGGTGAGCCCGGAATCGAACACCCGCGCCATGCGTGCCCGCTCTTCCGGATCGGACAATTTGGAGTCGGAAGGATCGACGTTCGACGGCAGGCCGGCTTCCTTC
>VAZV01000034.1 GCA_005884765.1 Alphaproteobacteria bacterium | reverse complement strand
AGTTGGCCGCATCGCCCAGAAAATCAAGCGCGTCGGCGCGCAAGCTGACAGAGCCGGCAATCACACTCGCGACGATCTCGATAAGGAACATCGCGGCATTCAGGCCGAGGGCAACCCACAGAATGCGACGGTAGCGGCCGCCGGTTTCTGCGGGCTGGCAATCGTGATCGCAGCAGCTCACGGTGATGACCTCAATTTCTCCGAGCACTTTAACATGGCTATGGGTTCGTCCGATCGGCACCGAAAGGCGCCTGGTCTGAAGGCGCCAACCGCAAACCTCGCCCGCCGAATTGAGGTCACGCCGTGGCGTGATCAGCCAATTGCTTCCTTCAAAATCGCCTCGTCCGGTCCGCGCCCGGCGCAGCAACCCGCGAGCTTGCCGTCGACGACCACGCTCGGCAGGCTTCGAATCCCGTGCTGCTTTGCCCTCGCGGCGATGTGGGCCTGATGCATGTCGTGAATCTCGATCTCGTGGGCCGAGCCCGCAATGCGCTTGACCAGCTCCACGGTCTCGTTACAGGTCGCGCAACCGGCGGTGAAAATCTCAATCTTTCGCCTTTGACCTTGGGCCATTGCTCCATTCTCCTTTTAGAAAGCCAGCTCTAACCCCATGCTAAAGCCTGTAGCCGCTACAGGCTCAAGCGATTTTAGAGAAGGAAATTGTCGTCGTGGCACGGAGCCCGGGAATTCAAATCGGGGAGCTATCGAAGCGGACAGGCTGTAACATCGAGACCATCCGCTACTACGAGCGGATAAGTCTCCTCCCGGCACCCCCTCGCAGCGCTGGCCGCTACCGCACCTATGACAATGCCGACGTTCGGCGCCTGGCCTTCATCCGCCGGGCGCGCGAGCTCGGCTTTACGCTGGATCAGGTGCGCGCGCTGCTGGCGCTATCAGAGAATGATCGACAAGGCGCGTGCACCGAGGTGCGCGAGCTCGCGGCACGTCACCTGGGCGAGGTTCGGGCGAAAATCGCCGACCTGCGGGCTTTGGAGCGCGTCCTGGCGGATGCCGTGAAACGCTGCGCTGCGGCTGAGCTGTCGGCTTGTCCGATCATTGACGCACTCTCCGCTGCGTGAATCTTCGTCTCGAGGTGGCATCAGGCACGCTACTTGCGTATCTGGCTCTTGCTGGCGCAGGCCATTTCCTGTGGGAAACGGCCCAGCTGCCGCTCTATACGATCTGGTCGACCGGCACGCGGCTCGAGATCCTCTTCGCCATCATCCACTGCACGGCCGGCGATCTCCTGATAACCGTATTAGCGCTGGCGCTCGCCGCTCTGGCCGCCAGGATTGGGCGTTGGCCGTTTTTTGGGAACCGCATGGCGCTGACCGCAATTCTGCTCGGCCTTGGCTACACCGTTTTCAGCGAGTGGCTGAACACGCAAGTCCGCCAGAGCTGGTCCTACACCGAGGCAATGCCCCTCCTGCCGCCATTCGGCACGGGTCTTACCCCCTTTCTGCAATGGCTGATCGTGCCGGCGATCGCGTTTGGTTACGTCCGGCGAAAAGCCAGGCTCTCTAACGTGATCTCACCATAGGAGACGGTCCAAGCTGATTGCGCGCCGAATTTACGGCATCAGACCAATATACCTGCCTCCAATACGGCGCGGGTTTGCGTCTTGTTGGTGCCGCCCGGACCAAAGACCAGTCCAGCTGTCGTGTTCGTTGTCCCGACATGGGAGAACTCCGCGCGCGCAAAGAAAATCTTGTACTGATAGGTCGGCGTCACGGTGATCGACCACGCGTTGCTGCCCGGACCGTAAAGGAGATTAGGTGCGCCGTTCGCGGCACTCCCGGTGCTGGCGATGTACTCAAAGCGAATGGGCAGGCTGACCCCGGGCAGAGGCGAGCCTTCGCCAAAGCTGTAATTCGCCAACATGGCGCCGCCGTAAGTCGATGCCGATGTAAACGCGCCGATCGACGAGGCTTGCGGAACATGGGTGTACTGAAAATACGGTGTGATGGTCCACGGCGCGGCATTATAGGTATAGATCAGGTTCACGATGGTTTCGTTGTTTTGAAATAACGGTGTTGCCAGGGTCGCCTTCGTCGTATGCGCGTAGTTGCCACCGGCAATTACCGACACGGTATTAGCACTATCTATCGTATAGGCCGCAGAACCCCACAGCCAGGTGTATCGGTTCGAATAAAAACCATCGTTCCACGAAAACGCAAAGGCCAGAGGACCAGCGGTGTAATTCATCTGGGCACCACGGTTGACGGCGTTTTCCTGGTTCCACAAGAGGCCACGCTGGATGTTCATGTTCTCGAACGAGAAGGTGTATTCGGCGCCGATCAAGGTCGGCAGCTTGCCGGCCG
>VAZV01000149.1 GCA_005884765.1 Alphaproteobacteria bacterium | reverse complement strand
AATATCCTCCGGCTCTAATGGGATATTTTGTAGCAGCCTGTGAATGGTCATTGCCCGCTCCTCGGGATGGAACGGTAGCGGCAAACCGACTTACCCAATACTAAAAAGCTGACTCGCGTTATGTCCGACGTCCGACAGAAGCTGCAGCCAGCATTGGGCCTGACACAAGGCGGCGGCGGCTTACTTCGCTTTCGTCCCTTTTAGCGCTCTGTCGATCTTCCGCTGTGTGTCCAGATAACCCCCCGGATTCGGGGCAGGTCGGTCGTTTGGATTGGCCCATAGAAACAATTTTGCAGCTGAAAGTTCTCTCCCGTCTGCGCGGTATCAGACATTACCGGCCATCCAAAAACGTCGTCAGACTGGTGTGAGCCGGTAGCAACCAGTGACGATCCGGACGGCGATAAACGATTTCCGCTGTTGTCAGCCCGTAGCCTAAGACATGCTTCCTGAAATCCCTGGAAACCGCATCTTTCTCGACCATGGCAAGCTCCCGCCCAACCAAAGCAGTTGCGTGATTCTCAATTCGCCAAAAACGAAACGTTCAATAGGTCATAGCAATCAATGCCCTAGCAGCTTACTCAGTCCGCCTGCTAGCAATCGCTCCAGACTTCCTCCTGAAGAGACTCAAGTTAAAGTCGAACATCCTGGGCCGAAGCCCTTGCGCCCCAGTGCCGCAGGCTTATGTGGTGAGTCGCTAGCACTCGCTTATTGCGAGTGCCAATCCAGAAATAATCACAAAAGCCAAGGAGGATCGCATGAAATTCCGTCCGCTGCACGACCGCGTCGTGGTCAAACGCATTGATGCCGAAGACAAAAGCGCAGGCGGCATCATCATTCCCGACACTGCCAAGGAAAAGCCCTCGCAGGGCGAGATCACGGCGGTCGGCCCCGGCGGCCGCGACGAATCCGGCAAGCTGATCCCGATCGATCTCAAGGTCGGCGACCGCGTGCTCTTCGGCAAGTGGTCCGGCACCGAGGTCAAGCTCGATGGCCAAGAGCTGCTGATTATGAAGGAGAACGACATCATGGGCGTTCTGACCGATCTCCCCGCCGCCAAGAAGAAGGCCGCTTAAGCGCCAGCCAATTTCCCTATCCTGAGGGCCGGCGTCGCCGGCGTCTCGAAGGATGAGGCTCGCAATTCAAATCTCATCCCGCAAGAACCCGCCGAGTCGCGCGGTTTTTGGGATCTGACCAGTTGAAAACGGAGATCATTATGTCAGCCAAAGAAGTCAAATTCGGCGTCGATGCCCGCGACCGCATGCTGCGCGGCGTCGACATTCTTAATAACGCGGTGAAGGTGACGCTCGGCCCGAAGGGCCGCAACGTCGTGCTCGACAAATCGTTCGGCGCACCCCGCATCACCAAGGACGGCGTCACCGTCGCCAAGGAGATCGAGCTCGACGACAAGTTCGAGAACATGGGCGCACAGATGGTGCGCGAAGTCGCCTCCAAGGCGGCGGACGCTGCCGGCGACGGCACCACCACCGCCACCGTGCTGGCAGCTGCGATCGTTCGTGAAGGCGCCAAATCGGTTGCCGCCGGCATGAACCCGATGGATTTGAAGCGTGGTATCGACCTCGCGGTGGAAGCCGTGGTCGCCGACCTCGTCAAAAACTCCAAGAAGGTCACCTCGAACGAGGAGATCGCCCAGGTCGGCACCATCTCCGCCAACGGCGACGCCGAAATCGGCAAGTTCCTCTCCGACGCCATGAAGAAGGTCGGCAACGAGGGCGTCATCACGGTTGAGGAAGCCAAGTCGCTCGAGACCGAACTCGACGTTGTCGAAGGCATGCAGTTCGACCGCGGCTACATCTCGCCCTACTTCGTCACCAACGCCGACAAGATGCGCGTTGAAATGGAAGATGCCTACGTCCTGATCAACGAGAAGAAGCTCTCTTCGCTGAACGAATTGCTGCCGCTGCTGGAAGCCGTGGTGCAGAGCGGCAAGCCGCTTGTGATTATCGCGGAAGACGTCGAGGGCGAAGCGCTCGCTACCCTCGTCGTCAACCGTCTGCGTGGCGGCCTGAAGGTCGCCGCCGTCAAGGCGCCGGGCTTCGGGGATCGCCGCAAGGCTATGCTGCAGGACATCGCGGTTTTGACCGGCGGCCAGGCGATCTCGGAAGATCTTGGCATCAAGCTCGAGAACGTGACGCTCAACATGCTCGGCCGCGCCAAGAAGGTGATGATCGACAAGGAGAACACCACCATCGTCAGCGGCGCCGGCAAGAAGGCCGACATCGAGGCGCGCGTCGCGCAGATCAAGGCGCAGATCGAGGAGACCACCTCGGACTACGACCGCGAGAAGCTGCAGGAACGTCTGGCTAAGCTCGCCGGCGGCGTCGCGGTGATCCGCGTCGGCGGCGCGACCGAAGTCGAGGTGAGGGAGCGCAGGGATCGCGTTGATGACGCGATGCATGCGACCCGCGCGGCGGTCGAGGAAGGCATCGTTCCGGGCGGCGGCGTTGCGCTCCTGCGCGCTTCCGAGCATCTCAGGGGCATCCGCACCAAGAACGATGACCAGAAGACCGGCGTCGAGATCGTGCGCAAGGCGCTATCCTATCCGGCGCGCCAGATCGCGATCAACGCAGGCGAAGACGGCTCCGTCATCGTCGGCAAGATCCTGGAGAAGGATCAGTATGCCTACGGCTTCGATTCCCAGACCGGCGAGTACGGCAACCTCGTCACTAAGGGCATCATCGACCCGACCAAGGTGGTTCGCGTCGCGATCCAGAACGCGGCTTCGGTTGCGGCGCTTCTGATCACCACCGAAGCCATGGTGGCCGAATTGCCGAAGAAGAACGCCGGCGCCGGCGCTGGCGGCATGCCTCCGGGTGGCGGCATGGGTGGTATGGACTTCTAAGTCAACCCGTTTAGCGTTCAAAAAAGAAAGGCCCGGCAGCGATGCCAGGCCTTTCTGCATTGGGTGCACGTCTATCGCGACGACGATAGCCGCCTGGAGGCGACCGCTCCCAGGGTCAAGTGGACACTTGAATGACGCCGCCGATTTTCAGGAATGACGTGACAATCCAGACTGGACCATCAAGAAATGTGCGGCGTCGGATCCGGCGAGCAAGCTGCTACCGCCGACGACGCGATAGTCACGCTCGCTAGCTCAACACGCTACGGACCTTCGTGGCGGCGTCATAGATTTCGATTTGAAGCATCGGATAAACCGACTTCAGTGCCCGACCCGCGGCTTCTGCGCCGTCGGTCGTGTCAAACTCCGACTTGAAATGACCGTCGACGATTGTCGCAAACCCTTCAGTAGGTGGCCGGTCGGCTCGTATGGCTTTCTTCGGTTCTGGCTCGTCAATCGAGAGAATGGGTCTTTTCATCATTGTTCCTTTTGTGATGCCGCGATCATGATCCTGCTTGAGCCCTTCTGGGCCTCGCTCGTTTGGCTTGCTCCGCAAGGAGCTGCCGTGCCCGGGATGCCGCTTGGCCGTCGTTCAGCTGATCGGGCTCAAGACAGCTGCTGAAATGCCGGCGGCAAGGGCTCACGGACGAGTTCGCTCAAGTTCAAAACCTCGCGGCTTTCCGTGATGTCCGAGAACAGAATCTCGACAAAGGGATGCTGGCGGTTGGCCGCGGCGCCGCGCTGGTATTTCGCGCTCACGATCCGCTCGAGCGCCGCAAGGTTTAGCTTGCCAAGCGCGTTGTATTGATTGCGGAACAGGCTTTGTCTTCCTCGAAGGTGCTCGATCGACTCGGCCCAAACGTCCATCACCTTGCGGCCTATGAACGCTTCGACCGGTTCAGTTCCATCTCGGGCAAAAAGCCGTAACCCGTCCATGGCATGCGGTCCGTCATCGACGTGAAATTGTGTAAGCGACATGGATCTCCTCCTCTTGTTTGGCGTGCGTTCACGCCGCAACTCGCGGAACGCGGCCTTCGCCCACCACGACGCGGCAGCGGGGCCTCAACGGCGCGTCGCGCCGGGCATTATCCGCCGCCGCGGCATCACCACCGGATAATGACCGCGGCGGCACTCACCAAAGCGAAGAAAACCGGCACCATTATTGGAGGGACGATCCACTCATGCAGCTTGAATGTTTGGATGATGGACATACTGACCGCCCTCTTCGTGGCGGCAGTACTGGTCTCTCAGTCACCGATAGCAGCCAAGGGTGAACGGTGATAACTGAAGCAGACGCCCTTTCTTGCACGATGTCGAGAGAAATCACCAAGGCAATGGCTGTAAGCGCCGTTCCACTATATTGACCGCGCGCACCGCGCAAAGCTTGCTATCGGGTGCCCGAGTATCCATATGAGCGATAGCGTCACCGGCTTCTTGCAAGAACGCGTGTCCGGGGAACGCGACGCCTGAGCCGCACAACCTTAGCCACGCAAATCGTAATCGACGAGATCGAGCAACGGCACGTCGCTCCGGCGTGCGCGTCACGCGTCAGGACAACCTATGCCCATCGAACACGCTTCCGTACGGGCCATGCACAAGCCCTGGGGCGTCAGCGACCTCCAACCATGGAGCAGCATCGACGGTACAGGTGACGCCGTGGGAGAGCTGTGGTTCGAGCGGGCTGATGGAGAAAATGCTCCGGTGCCGGCCTTGCTGCTGAAGCTGCTGTTCACCAGTGCGCCATTGTCGATCCAGGTCCATCCGGACGATACCTTCGCGCGCGCGATGGGAATGCCGAACGGCAAGAGCGAGGCTTGGTACATCATCTCGGCGAAACCGGGCGCGCAGGTCGGCATTGGTTTGAAGCGCCGGGTTACGCCGCAGGAATTGCGCGCGTCGATAACGAACGGCTCGATCATCGAACTGGTTCAATGGCGTCCAGTTGCGAAAGGCGATGTCATCTTCATCCCGGCCGGTACGATCCATGCTTTGGGCGCCGGCATCGTGTTAGCCGAAATCCAGCAGCGCAGCGACACGACGTTCCGCCTGTTCGACTACGGCAGAGCGCGTGAATTGCAGGTCGACAACGGCGTGGCCGTTGCCCACGCTTGGCCACCTCGATCTCCCGGCAATCCGACCCGCTTGACCGACGAACGAACGGTTCTGGTCGCGAGCCGGCATTTCGTACTCGAGCGAATTGAGCTGGCCGCAGCTTCAAGTTGGGCGCTGGTCGCAGAACCGGAGACCTGGATTCTAGTTCTCGACGGCCACGCCGCGATCGGATTGGCCACGGTATCGACTGGGCAGGCAATTTTCGCCGGCGGCGGCCGTACCAGCATCGAAGTTGGCAGTAGCGGTCTGACCGCGCTCATCGCGTATCCGGCTGCCGCTCCGGTCGATTCACTGTTGCAGCGGCTCTGCGAGCAACCGACCAACCTTGTTCATCCAGCCGCTCCCAATGTTCCGAAACTAACCGGCCTGGCCGAGGTGGGGACTTGACGCCGCTCTGCAGGATCGCGGTGATCGGCAATTCGTTGCCTCGCCGCTGCGGTATAGCAACTTTTGCCACTGATCTGCACCGCGCGATTTCGAATTCAAGGCCAAGCCTGCAGGCCGGCATCGTGGCGATGACCGACCACGATCAAACCTATGACTATCCTGGTTCAGTCGTCCTGCAGATCAAGGACAACGCAATCGAAGAGTATGTTCGGGCGGCGGCGTTTCTGAACGCCGGCCGGTTCGACATCGTCTGCCTGCAGCACGAATTCGGGATTTTCGGCGGCGAAGCCGGCGCCCACATCCTCGAGCTGCTGTCGCGCCTTACCATGCCGGTCGTCACGACACTGCACACGGTGCTGGAAAAGCCCACTCCGATCCAGCGCGCCGTGATGGATCGCATCGTCGAGGCGTCCTCGAAGATCGTCGTGATGGCCAACAAGGGCCGTGAACTGCTGCGGGGCGTCTATCGGGTGCCGGACGACAAGATCGAGGTCATCGCCCATGGCATTCCCGACTTTCCGTTTATCGGGCCGGACGCGGCAAAGGCCAAACTCGGTTTCAGCGGCCGTTCGGTCATTCTGACGTTTGGGCTGCTGTCTCCCAGCAAGGGCATCGAGGTGATGATCGACGCCATGCCCTCGATCCTGGAACGGCGCCCGGACGCGGTCTACGTCGTACTCGGTGCGACGCATCCCAATCTGGTTCGGGACAAGGGCGAGGCCTATCGCGAAAGCCTGATGACGCGCGTGCGCGAACTCGGCGTCGAGGATCACGTCGTGTTCCTCGACCAGTTCGTCGATCAGGCCACGCTGCTCGAATTCATTTCAATGTGCGACGTCTACGTCACGCCCTATCTCAACGAAGCGCAGATGACCTCGGGTACGCTGGCCTACAGCTTCGGCCTCGCAAAGCCGGTGGTCTCAACGCCCTATTGGCACGCACGCGAATTGCGCTCCGATGGGCACGGCGTCCTCGTTCCGTTCGGCGACGCGGCAGCAATCGGCAACGAAATTGCGAAATTGCTCACCGACGAACCTCGCCGGCAGGCGATGCGCGAGCAGGCCTATTTGGCAAGCCGTTCCATGACATGGGAGCGCAGCGCCAAGCGCTACTTGACCACCTTCGAGAATGCGCGGCAGCGCCACCGGCTGAGGGTGATTGCGCGCGCCGCGCCTGACGAGATCGTGCCACACGGCCCCGCGGCGCCAGACATGCACTTGGACCATTTCCTGTCGATGTGCGACGACACCGGCTTGTTCCAGCACGCCGTGCATTCGGTGCCCGACCGCGCGCACGGCTATTGCGTCGATGACAATGCACGCGCATTGCTGTTGGCCTGCGCGCTCAATGAAGCCGGCGAACACCCCCTCTCGGAAATTCTGACGGCCCGCTTTGCCTCCTTTGTGCAGCATGCGTGGAATCCCGACACAAGACGGTTTCGCAATTTCATAGGCTTTAACCGCACGTGGCTCGAAGCCGAGGGCTCGGAAGACAGCCATGGACGAACTTTGTGGGCGCTGGGCGAGTGCGCGCGCAAGGATGCCAGCCCGTCGCGGCGTCGATGGGCCACCGCCTTGTTCGCCGAAGCACTGCCGCCCGCGGCGAGCTTTTGTTCGCCTCGCGCATCTGCCTTCACGCTTCTCGGCCTGAACGCCTATTGTGCCGTGGCTCCCGATGATCGGTATGCCCGCGAGCTCAGGCATTCTCTTGCCGACAGGCTAATGTCCGGCCTGGCGTTGGTCGAAACATCGGACTGGCAGTGGTTCGAGGGGGTCCTCGCGTATGACAACGCACGCTTGCCGCAGGCCTTGATCGTGACGGGCCTTGCAACGCGAACGCCCACCTATCTCGATGCCGGTGTGAGAACACTGCGTTGGTTGATGACCCAGCAAACAGCATCGACGGGACATTTCCGCCCCGTCGGCACCGAGAGTTTCGGCAAACTTCGCACGGTTCCTCGCGCCTTCGATCAGCAGCCGGTGGAAGCCGCCGCAACGATTGCGGCGTGCCTGGCGGCTTGGCGCGCCGACCACGATGCCGAATGGAAGACGATCGCAAAGAAGGTCTTCTCCTGGTTCCTCGGCAACAACGATCTGTCGGTCGCGCTGGTCGATCCCGAGACCGGCAGTTGTCGTGACGGATTGCATCCCGATCGTGCCAACGAAAATTGCGGAGGCGAGTCGGTGGTGTCCTACCTGCTAGGACTTGCCGAGATTCGTCAGCTTGCGCGCGTCAACCTCCATCCGACACATCCCGTGGCGCTTCGGCCATCGGGACTTGATCCGATGCACACTCCGGCAAACCGAGGATCCCTTGTTACAAGCCACGTTTCTAAATCGACGGGCGCTCTATCTGCGTCCCGACCCCGCGCGCGTGATCGTGCGCCCGTTCAAGCCAGCGACTGAACCGCGCGATCTCAATCCGACCGACAAGACGCGCGCCAACCATATCGTTGAGCGCGTGCTCGCTCTCGACACCAAGGCTGCGGCCGCCCAACTGGCGGACGTGCTGGAAAATTTCGCGGGCCGGCATCGCAACCTGCTGGAGACGTTCGAACTCCGCGCCGACGAAATGGAGCAGGCGCTGGCGGCGCACGGTACGTTTTCCGAAATCCAGCGCCAGCTCGTCGGCGCCTATTTCTTGCACGAATATTCGTTCGAAGCATCGGCGCTGTTCAACCCCAGCATCGTACCGCACCCCGACCAGTCGGGAACCCCGGCAGGCAGCCTGCGCTTCATTCTCAGCCTCCGAGCCGTCGGCGAAGGGCATGTGTCGTCGCTGACGTTTCGCGCCGGAACCGTCGCAGCCGATGGCAGTATTGCCGTCGATCCGACCGCCCGGCTCGCTTCGAGCCCCCGGGTCGGATATCGGGTCCCCGGACCAATCGGCGACGAAGTCGAGGTCATCTTCAAGCCGGAGCAAGACATCAGCGAACGCGTCATCTTCCCGGTTACGGAATCGCAGTCGAACGGCATAGAAGGCGCCCGTTTTGTCGAATTCAGCGATGGGGGGCGGACGACCTATTACGCGACCTATACGGCCTACAAAGGCTCTGCGATCCGGTCGGAATTGATCGAGACCAGCGACTTCCTCTCGTTTCGAATGTCGCCGCTGCACGGCGCCACGGCGCGCAACAAGGGCATGGCGCTGTTCCCGCGCTGGATCGACGGCAAGTACGCCATGATCGCGCGACAGGACAACGAGAATCTTTATCTGGTCTATTCGGACGACCTGTATAGATGGGAAGGGGGGCAGGCGATCCTGAAGCCGCAATTTCCTTGGGAGTTCGTCCAGATCGGCAATTGCGGATCGCCGATCGAACTGGAAGAGGGCTGGCTGTTGCTGACGCATGGCGTCGGCCCGGTCCGAAAATATTCTATCGGTGCGGTGCTGCTCGACAAGCGCGACCCCTCCAGGGTGCTGGCGCGTTCGAGCGAACCGTTGTTGCGGCCCGAAGCGTCCGAGCGCGAAGGATACGTTCCCAACGTGGCTACACCTGCGGCGCGATGCGGCACAATGATCAGATCATCTTGCCATACGCCGTATCGGACACGTTCTCCAACTTCGCGACCATCAAGATTTCAGCGCTGATGCGCGCGATGTCCTGAATCAGAAATCGCCCGGCGTAACCTGCACGCGCAAGACAGAGCCTCAAGGAGAAACTTATGGCTCGCGAAACAAGCTACTTCGTCCAGGCCTTCGTCGCCGGGCGGGGAGGAAGCCTGAAAGCCGATACTCCGATAGCCTGCAAAACGGCAACCGGCGCGCTTCGGACGGCAGAGCGACTGGCGTTGAGCAAGCTCGGCGTCATCGCCTTCTCATCCACCGGCGATCCCGAGATGGGTGACTATGACGACGAGCCGGCCGTCATCTTTCGCGAGGGCGAGCTTCCATCCGCATTCGACTGAGGTTGATCGCGCGCGCCGAAAAAGCTGGTGACTTGGGCGGCCGCGCGTGCTCGAGGCACCGCTACCGATGGCTGTGGTGGCTCAAGAGTCCGGAATTAGGATGCTCCAGAACGCATGCGCCGCCAGGTCGAACAAGGCCTGGCGGCGTTGTGTCAGATCCGGACACCGCAATCCTCTGGTAGCTATCTGTGGGCACAGAGCGTGCCAAGGTTCACGCTCGCGCCCGTTGCTCTCGAATAGTGGCTGGAACCAGTGTCACGGGACCAACTTGGTAGGAGGTGATGCCGTCCCCCTCGGTATCCAATGAATGACGGCCCCAGTGCTTCCCCCGTGCTGGGGCCGTTGTTTAGCTAGACCCGCAATATCCCTTGGCGCAGTCAATCGATCTGAATACGGACTTACGCCGCCGGCGAAGTCAGAGAAGCGATCGGCACATCGAACGTGTACACGAAACCGGACGAATCATAGGTTAACCGCACGTCGCCCTTGAGCTGCTTGCCCAGCGTCTCGATCAGTCGCGTCCCGAAGCTGCACTTTTCCGGAGGGTGAACTGCCGGACCGTTTTCCTCGGTCCATGCAAGGTGCAAGCGCTGTGTCTGTGGATTCAGCCCCCAGGCGATGTCGACGCGTCCCTCCGGGACCGACAGGGCACCAAACTTCGTGGTGTTCGTGCAAAGCTCGTTAAGCGTCATCGCGACGGCGATGACGGCACCCGACGTTATCCGGATATCGGGTCCCGAGATCGAGAATCTCGGCTCGTCGGCATTGTCGAAGGCTTCGATGGCGCCGCGGACGACCGTGCCAAGATCCGCGCTGGTCCATCTTGCCTGCAGAAGGAGATCGTGCGCCCGGCCGAGCGCCAGAAGCCGGCCCTCGATGGCGTGCTGCGCGTGTTCAGCCCCCTGCAAGTTGCGCAGGCTCTGCGAGACGATGGCGCCGACGGTCGCGAGCGTATTCTTGATACGGTGGTGCAGCTCTTCAAGGATCAGCTTCTGCAGCTTGTCGGACGCCTCGCGCTCCTTGGCGTCGATGCCGGCCTTGGCAAGTAGACTGCGAGTATTGATCTCGGCCTGCGCGAGGAGAAGCCGCAGGCTGACATTCTCTGCCTCCAGAAAGTCCCGGTGTGGTGCTGCGCCACTCGCGAGGCTGTGGTCTGTACTGAGATCGCCTTCAGACATCCCTAATTGTATCACCATGACTTGGCTGCCGCACCGATCTTCGACGGCTCTGACGCAATCAGGCGATTTTGGTGGCAAACTCGACGTGAAAACTGCCGGCGTCAGGCTTGGCCGATCATGTTCCGCATCTGGGCAATTATTTGCCCAGCTTCGAGTGGCTTGCCGAAAAACCTGCTGCAGGGAGGAAGATCGATGCTCGGCGGGTTCAATTGCCCCGACACCACGATGATCTTGATCGACGGCCAACGCGCGTGCACGGCATGCGCAAGTCCCACGCCGTCCATGCTGCCCGGCATCTGGATGTCGGTGCACATCAGCGCGATGTCGGATCTGGATTCCAGGATTGCGACCGCTTCGTCGGCATCCAGGGCTTCAATTGGCGTGTAGCCGGCGTCTTCCACCATGTCGATCGCGCGCATGCGGAGCATCATCTCGTCCTCGACGATGAGAACGACGGCTGGAATGCATGAAGGATCGAGTACCATCGGATGGGTGTCCACGGGAACGGCTATCGACTCGGGCAGGCGGTCGATTTGGGACAAGCATCTCGGCGCCCATATGATCCATGTCAGGGCGCTCTTTTCCTGAATACCCGAAGCCAATCACGATGCGTGAACGGTGAATCGGGAAGGAAGTAGCGCTGAACGGCCTTCATTGCGCCAGCGCGCCGCTCTTGCTGAAGAAGCTCGTGCATTTCAGCGGCATTTCGCAGGACCATTGCCCTGTTCATCGCCCCCGTGCGCTGATCTCCCCGACGGCATCCCGCGAGCTTCATCCAAGGCGGCCACGGCCCTGGCGTCCAGCTCCCTGGCCAACGATGGCCGGGTTCGTTTTGTCGGAGCGACCGAGCTGTTCGCCTGAGCCGATAGTGCCGGGCCGCCGAGGTGGACTACCATTGAATGAGCATCGCGGCAGCGATCAGCAGCACAAAAAAGATCGGCAGCAATGCCGGCTGTACCAGCCACTCGCGAACACTGAATTTGTGGAGATTGGACATATCGGCCGCCTTTTTGTCGCGGCGTGAGCGCAACGCTCTCGGTCACGGATGACAGCCGGGGAAGCGCGCGGTGATATGGAAGGTATAGTGACGCTTCGCCGAATAACGAGGCTGGTTGCAACTCATTTATCGGGCCATGATCGAGCAGGCTTGTAATCTGATTCCGGAGTAGCCATTTACGCTTGAGCGCCGCCGGATCGCTTCAACACTTTTCCAGTTGCGCGAAGCCTTCGCTGCGCCAGATTTTGTATAGGCCAACGGCACATCGTTTTGCCGTGCGCGTCACGGGTCAGGGCAAACTACGGCCATCGAATATATGCTTCGGTGGGGTTCTGCAAGCCGGCGCGGTGCCCCCCCGTACACCGACAACTTCATCGGTCACAGCCACATGATTGAGTTTCCAAATCACAGTCGTTCATATGACCGGACGCGGCATGCCGTGCGATTTTGGGGACACGATAGTGCGATAGAGGCATCGTTTTTCATAGACGAAGGCGCGTTGAGGCGCATTCAACCAGACGCCCGTCCTGATGAGTCGGGCTTTCTGACCGCGTTCGATTCCAACCGTGATCGGATATGCGCCGCCGCTGCCAGGGTCTACGTTCGCGGAAGCAGAGGTTCTTACGACTTGGTCGCCGCTAATTTTTGAGACGAAGAACCCGTAATCGGGCCGCGCCATTTGAGATTGCGTCACAAGAAAAGCCGCGGAGTCCTCTGCGGCCTTTTGCATACGACCTCTTTCGTCAATTTCCTTAATAGCGGTCGGCCCCAATTCCTACGCTCACGCCAGGAGCGCGAAAACCGATACCGCCACGTTTTTCACCGGCGCTCGATATAACGCTCAGGAAGAGCGCATCCGTATGAATCGCTTGGGTCACGAATGATGACACGGCGTTCACCAGGTTTGCGCCAGCAACGACCGTCTTCATTGCAGACCATCCGAACGTTTTGAATGTTGTTCTCCGGTGCGACTGATACTTCGGCAGAAAGCGGTGCAACGGAAGCAGCGGTGACGAGAAACGCACTTGCTCCGACTCCCAGTTAGATCGCGAGGTTTTTCATAACATTTTTCCAAAAGAGATTGTGTCAGTGAGCCAATGGGCTCGCAATCGCGTCGTTTTGGCTGTCGACTAGCCATTTCCGGTCTACCCCGAGCAGCGGACATTCGCAGGGTACGTCGGCATGTCTCAAAGGTGCCCATAGCGGAAGTCGGCGGTAATTTTCGATGGTCTCGTCACATGAGTTCGTCGAGCAGCGCCTTCGCCTCCTTCAGATCGCGCGTGTCAAAACCCTCAGTGAACCAGCCATAGATCGGCGCGAGCAGGTCGCGCGCTTCGCCGCGTATTCCTTGGTCGCGCCAGAGGCGGGCGAGGCTGGTGGAGGCGCGGAGCTCGAACATCGTTGCGTCTTGGCTCCGGGCGACATCGATAGCGCGATGAAAGCAAGCTTCGGATCGTTGTCGCTCTTTTCGCCGATGGGCTGCAAGCCACTCCCCTTGCAATCGGTGCAACTCCGCCTCGAACCATCGTTCGCTCATTCTGTCGGCCGTCGCCAGCGCCGTATCGATGAGATTCAGCGCCTCGTCGGTCTGGTCGGCGCGTTCGCACGTCTGCGCAAGCAGACCGAGGTAGTACGTTTCGTGATACTTTGATCGTGTTGCCTTCCAATCGGCCCACCCTTTTCGGGCGAGCGCGAGGCCTGCCCCCGTCTCATCACGGCCGGCTAGCACGTAGCCGCGCATAATGTTGGCGGTTGCCAACCAAACCGGAAATCGATGCTCAATGGCGAGCGACCGCAGCTCGTCGAGCAGCTCTTCCGTTGCGGGCTCGATTCGTCTGAGCAGTCCGGAAAGCACGGCATAGTTCAGCGAAAACGCCCGGTTATGCGGGTTCCTTAGATTTTTGCTGACAGTCAATGCCTGCCGGCTGGAGACTGCCGCTTGCTTGGGCTGGCCTTGAATACCAAGGATCATCGACTGATACGACAGCGCCGCGGTGCGCACGTCGAACGATGTCACGGCTACAAGAGCGTCATGCACTTCGGGCGTATAGAGATCGAGTACGCGCTCCAAGCACGACACGAACTCGCCGAGATGATAGAGGCAGAGCCCCATTGAGCGGCTGCCGACCAACGAACCGGCCGTGTGGCCTTGCTGCTCACCGATGCGCAGCAGATCCTCGGAAATCCGACGCATCGCAGCGTACTCGCCAGCTACTTGATGATAGGTGCTCAGCGCGCCGAGCACTGGAATGAGACCAGCCGTGTCTCCGAGCCGTTCGCACAGCTCGCGGGCGCGGGCGTAGGCTTGCAGGGTTTCCGGCGCCGCGTTCCCTTTGGAGGAGATCAGAGCCGCGCCAAGGACCCTCTGCAATTCGAGTTCTTGCCGCCAACGCCCCGGGTCTTCTTGAAGGTGCGCCAACAGGTCCAGCCCCTTGCGGACTTGCGCGGCCGACTCGATCATCGCGGAGCGCGCGAGGGACTGCCGTCCTGCGCGTCCCCAATAGGCGATCGCTTTCTCGACCCAGCTGGCCTGGGCGCAATGATGCGCCAGAAGTTCGGGCTGCTGATCGACCATTTCAGGAAAGCGCTCTTCGAGAACCGTCGCGATACGGCCGTGCAACTCCTGCCGCCGCGTGCGGAGCAAGGTTCCGTAAGCTGCGTCCTGCACCAGCGCGTGCTTGAACAAATAGCTGGCCTGCGGCGGCAGACCCCGACAGAACGCGAGACCGGCCTCGACAAGTTGCTCAAGAGCGGTTCGTAGCTCCGCGTCCGTTCGCTGCGCCACCGCCGCTAGCAACTCGTAAGAGAACTCCCGCCCGACCGCCGCGCCGACCTGCACGACCTCTTTGGTGGTAGGGCCGAGACGATCCAGACGCGCCATGAGCGAGGCGTGCAGCGTGGCCGGAACCGCCAACGCTGGCATCGGGACTGACGCGACCGCGCCAATAGTATTGCTGACATTGGGACCGGCTTCGAGGACGGCCTTCGTGAGCTCTTCGACAAACAGCGGCACGCCGTCCGTGCGTTCAACGATCTCGTTGATGACCTCCATGGGCAAAACGCTGCTGCCGGCGATCCGCTCAACAATCACCACCCCTTCGCGTGGATTGAGACGGTTCAGCGTCACCATCGCGACGTGCGCCTGCCCGATCCACGGCGGATGAAACTCGGGGCGGAAAGTCATAAGTAGCAACACTGGCCATCGTCGGATGCGCTCAATCGTCCGATCCATCAGCTCGAGGCTCGTCGGATCGATCCAATGCGCGTCCTCGAAGATCGTCAGCACAGGGTGGCGGCGTGCCAGGCGCTCGAGCTGGCGGACGAGCGCCTCCAAGGTCCTCTGCTTGCGCTGCTGCGGGCTGAGATCGAGCGCGGGAAGCCGCTTGGCGTCCCGCAGCATCAGTAAGTCGGCGATCAGCCGCCGATCTTCCGCCAGCGTCGCTGTCCGCGAGAGAAGAGCATCGAGCTTGTCGAGCCGCGTCGGCGGATCGTCGTCGCGCTTGAACCCGGCGGCGCGCTCAAGCTGCGCGATGAATGGATGTAGGGCGCTGTCCGTGTGGTGCGGCGAGCCGAAGTACCGCAGCCGCGTGTGCGGTTCGGCCGCGAGGCGCTCCATTAGTGCGGCGGAGAGCCTGGATTTGCCGATGCCTGCCTCACCGGATAACAGCAATACCTGACCCTCACCGGTCTTGGCACTCGCCCAGCGCCGTAGCAGCAATTCGAGTTCTTCTTCCCGCCCGATAAGCGCAGTCAGGTCGCCGGGATGCATCGCCTCGAAACGGCTTTCGACAGAACTTGCCCGCAGTACTGCAAAAACCCGTACCGGCCCGGCGATCCCCTTGAGTTCCTTTGACCCGAGGTCCTGCAACTCGAAGAGACTGCCGAGCAGCCTGCGCGTGGCCTCTGCTATGACTACCGTGTTCGGCTCGGCAATGGCTTGCAGGCGTGCGGCGAGGTTCGGCGTCTCGCCGACAATATCGTGCTCCTGTGCTTCGCCGGCGCCAACAAGATCCCCGACCACCACCATCCCCGTGGCCGCCCCTATCCGTACTTGTAGAGGCTCAAGAGCCGGGAGCGCGGCGACCGCATCGATCAGCGCGAGGCCGGACCGAACGGCACGCTCGGCGTCATCCTCATGCGCTGCGGGATAGCCGAAGTAAATCAGTACGCCATCGCCCAAATATCTGGCAACGAAGCCTCCGAAGCGGCGTACGGTCTCGGCGACGCACCTTTGATAGGCCGAAATGACCTCGCGCAGGTCTTCTGGGTCGAGACGAGCAGACAACGCCGTCGAGCCGACAAGGTCTGAGAACATCACGGTGACCTGACGGCGCTCGGCGGTGTCCTTGGAGCCTTTGTCGATTGCTGGAGCAGCATCGGATAGCGCCGGCGCCGGTGCACCTGCTTCAGCGTTTAAAGCGGCGATAGCGTCCAGCAGCCTACGGCGATCCCCGACAAATACGACGCCAAGGTCCTTCAAGTCCTCCGCCGTCAACCTCGGCAGGACCGTGTCGTCGATCCTATTCTCGCGGAATGCCGCCTCATACTCTTCGAGGCCAAGCTTTCGCAGCCAACCCTCGACATCCATGGTGGCCACCTTGCTACCCACCTCGCAATGATCCTAATCGAGACCGCCTGTCTGGGGTAGCGCCTTCTGGGTCGGCTCCGGGTCAATCGCGTCACTTGACGGTTGGCCAGCCACTTCCGATTTTACCTCAACTCCGGACATGTCGCTGCACCGCGCCAACCGACGCAATGTGCCAAGAAGCGACAAAGCCGCTTCATTCTCACGTCGTGCCGTCTGAGATTGCCCGCTTAGGCCCATGGTTCCGATCTGCGATTTCACCGAGCTGATGATCGGGCGCATGATTTTGATGGCAGAGCGATGGATCCGATCATCAAGACGAGCCGTGATTCGGCTTCACTCGTTCGCGTAAGGCCGATGATCTCCTCGCCGAAGCGGGCCAGCCTCGTTTCGAGATCGGGCAAGAACGCCGTCACCGGAAGCGCAAGGCGGCCAGCGCCCTGCGCGATGCGCTCTTCGACGGCCGCTCGCGGGTCGGAGACGGATTTCGGCAGCGCACCGGGACAGCCGAGGATCAATTCCAGCTTTGCCGGCTCGCGGCCAACCTGCTCGGCCGAACGGCGCACGACCTCGAGTAGCGGCATGGTGTCGATTTGCGCACCGATCGAGGGGAAAAAGCCGTCGCCCAGGCGGCCGGCGCGGCGCGCGGCTGCTTCCGAGTGACCGCCGACGATGATTGGCACTGATTTCGCAACCGGCTTTGGATTACAGCTGACCCTGTCGAATTTTACAAACTCGCCCGCGAAGCTGGCACCGTCACTTGCCCACAAGGCGCGCATGGCCGCGACATAGCGGCGGCGACCCATGTCAGCCAGATCAGCGGATCGGGCCGTTTCGTCGATGGCTCGCCCGGTAATCGGCCGCCCGGCGCATAGGGATAGACGCTGGTGTAGTTGTCGGGAAACACGAGTGCTCGACAGCGAACACCGAATCGAAGCCGGCCGCCTCGGCCAGGCGGACCAGACGACGCGCGCCTTCAGGGTCGTAGAACGTATTGTTACCGAAGTGCAGGGCGAATTTCATGACTGTTGTTCCTCCCCTCTCGAGCGGCGTTCGATAGGGCGCCTTCCAGACGCCATCATGGCACGTGGCGTGGGGATCGGGGAGCCGTGTTCATGGCACCCTCCCCGCGCGCACCTGTTCAAGCGACCTGGCGCTTCGTATCGTCGGGGCTCGGAGGACACGACGATGAAGCTTGGTCTGGCAATCGGTTACTCGGGCGCACATATGGACCTGCCGGTCGCGCTCGTGCAGCGCGCGGAAGAGCTTGAGTACGACTCGGTCTGGTCGGCCGAAGCCTATGGCTCCGACGCAATCACACCCCTCGCGTTTCTGGCCGCCAAGACCAGCCGCATCAAGCTCGGCACCGGTATCATGCAGCTCGCCGCGCGAACGCCGGCCAACGCCGCCATGTCGGCCGCCAGCATTGACGCGATGGCCGGCGGCAGCCGCTTTATCGCGGGCCTCGGTGTCTCGGGACCGCAGATCGTCAAGGGATGGTACGGCCAGCCCTGGGGCAAGCCCTACTATCGGGTTAAGGACTACGTCGCGATCATGCGCAAGACCTTCAAGCGCGAAGAACCCGTGACGCATGAAGGCCGCGAGATCAGCCTGCCCTACAAGGGCGACGGCTCCGCTGGCCTCGCCAAGCCGCTAAAGTCGATCCCGCACATGAACCCGGACATCCCGATCTATCTCGCTACGGGCGGTGAGGCGATGGTCAAGCTGACGGCCGAGATCGCCGACGGCTGGTTGCCCATGGGTTTCGTGCCAGGCGCCATGGAGGAGTACGGCCCGTGGCTGGAGGAAGGTTTTCGCCGCGCCGGCAACGGCAAGAGCCTGAAGGATTTCACCATCCAGGCCTCCGTCCATGTCGAGGTCGATAACGACGTGAAAGGGGCGCTGACGCGGCTGAAGCCAGAGGTGGCTCTCTATGTGGGCGGCATGGGTCACCGGACCAAGAATTTTCACAACGACATCATGGTCCGGCGCGGCTTCGGCGACGCCGCAGAGCGCATCCAGGAACTCTACCTCGCGGGCCACAAGGACGAAGCCATCGCCATCGTGCCCGATGAGTGGGTCGATCTGAAATCGCCGGTCGGTCCGCCGGCGCGCATCCGCGAGCGCTACCGCGCCCGGGAGGACAGCGGCGCGGATTCTCTCAGTGTGCGGTCGCGCCAGTCCGAGGCTATCGAGGTGATGGCCAAGGCCGCGCGGCTGAATTGACGGAGACCAGCGTCATGCGTCCACCCCTTCGCGTCGGCACCGTCTACGATTTCCGCAACACGCCGGAATCCGGCATAGACATGCCGAGCCTGTACGCCGCGATCATGGACCAGGTGGTCATGCTCGACGGACTCGGACTCGATCTCGTGTGGTTCACCGAACACCACTTCCTCGACGACGGTTACCTGCCTTCGTGGGTGCCGATGGCGGGTGCGATCGCCGCGCGCACCAGACGCGTGCGGCTGTCGAGCGACGTCTGCCTTCTGCCGTTCAACCATCCCCTGCGGCTGGCCGAGGATCTCGCAGTGCTCGACAACATTAGCAATGGCCGCATCGAGGTCGGCGTCGGCATGGGCTACGCGCCGCACGAGTTTCGCGGCTTCGGTCTGCCCGTCTCGCGCCGCGTCTCGCTGACAGACGAAGGCATCGAGGTGCTGCGCCATTGTTTCAACGGCGAAAAATTCAGTTTCCATGGCAAGCGCTACGAATTCGACGACGTGGTGATCAGGCCGCGCTACGTGCAGCCGGGCGGCCCGCCGCTCTGGATCGCGGCGATGTCGGAGCCCGGCGCGCAGCGCGCGGCACGCAATGACAGCAACTTCCTGCCGCAGGGCGCGCGGGACAAAGTGCTCGATCCGTGGCGCGCGACGCTGAAGGCATCGGGCCGCAATCCTGACAACTATCGTGTCGGCATCATCCGCTCCTGCCTCGTGACCGATGATGCCGAGCGCGATTGGCCGGCCGTGCGCGCCGCCGAGCGTTATCGCGGCCAGATCTATCGCAGCTTCAACAAGTCCGAGAGTGCGGCCGGCGGCGTCTTGGGTAACACGCGCGAGGCCAGCATCCCGCAAACATGGGTGGTCGGCAACGTCGAGCACTGCGTAAAAGAGCTGACATCCTTCGTGCGCGAATACGGCATCACCGACCTCGTCACCTGGGCGGTGCCGCCGGGCATGCGGCCGGAGCAGATGAACGGCAGTCTCGAGCGCTTCGTGCGCGACGTGGCACCGCGCGTCAAGGCTGCAGCGGCCTAGGTCGGAAGGAAGAACGGCGCATGGGTGTCGTGATCGGACTGGGCTGTGCGGAGTTTCCGTTTTCCGGCGCGGCGGCCTACTGGCGCTGGATCGACATGTGCGAGGCCGGCGCCGTGGATTCGATCTGGCAGACCGACCGGATCGTCAGCCGTCAGCCGTTCCTTGAATCGATGGTCACGATGGCGGCTTTGGCGGGGCGCACGCGGCGCATGAAGTTCGGCATGAACGTCGTATCGCTGGCGTTCCGCGACCCCGTGCTACTCGCCAAGCAGTGCGCCACCATCGACGTGCTGTCCGAGGGCCGCCTGCTTCCGGCCTTCGGCATCGGTAGCCCACTGGCGCCCGAATGGCAGGCGCTCAGGGTGGATACGAAGACGCGCGGCCGCAAGACCGACGAGTGCCTCGAGATCATCCGCCGCTTGTGGCGAGAGGAGTCGGTCGACTTCAGCGGCGCCTTTTACGAACTGAAGGCCGCTACCGTCTTTCCGAAGCCCGTGCAGGGCGATCTGCCGATGTGGATCGGTGGCTCGACCGATGCCGCGATCCGGCGCACGGCGCGCATCGGCACCGGATGGCAGGCTGGCGGCGACCCGCCGGCTGAGGCCGGTCGCGTCGTGGCCGCGATCAAGCTAGCTGCCGCCGAAGCCGGCCGATCGATCGACGAAGATCATTATGGCGCCGGCTTCGCATTTCACTTCGGCAGCCGGGACGCGCCCGGCATCGGCAGGGCGATGGGCGCTCCTACGCCAAGCGCACCGGACGCGACGCCACACATGCATTCGCGATCGGCGACGCCGACACGATCCTCGCGCGCATCGCCGAATATGTCGACGCGGGCGTGTCGAAGTTCATTTTTACGGCCGCTCGGCGACGATGACGAGGCCATCCTGGCTCAGACCCGTCTGCTGATCGAGCAAGTGCTGCCGCGCGCAGAGGCACGCCGGCCGAAACGTCCCAAGGTCACCGCGACCGACAAATAACGACACGACATCCATCGCACCATTTGGTCCGCGAGTAACGCCACGAGGAGAGAACGATGCGCATCGGCGGGCAAATGTTTTTCACGGACTATTCAATGACGCCGACCGAACTGGCACTGGCGCTGGAAGAGCGAGGCTTCGATTCGCTCTGGGTGCCCGAACACTCCCACATTCCGTTGACGCGCAAGTCACCCTTCCCCAGCGGCGGCGATCTGCCGAAGAAATATTACGACGTGATGGACCCGTTCGTGGTGCTCAGTGCGGCCGCGGCCGTGACCAAGACGCTGCTGCTCGGGACCGGCATTTGCCTGATCGCTCAGCGCGACCCGATCCAGACCGCCAAACAGGTCGCGTCGATCGACCAGGTGTCGGGCGGCAGGTTCCTGTTCGGCGTGGGCAATGGCTGGAACGAGGATGAGATGGCCAACCACGGCACCGCCTTCGCGAGCCGCCACAAGCTGGCGCACGAGCGTATCGAGGCCATGAAGGTGATCTGGACTCAATCGAAAGCCGAGTATCATGGCGAATTCGTGAACTTCGATCCGATGATGACCTGGCCGAAGCCGGTCCAGAAACCGCATCCGCCGATCATGGTCGGCGGCGCCTTCCCGTACGGCGCGCGGCGAGCCCTAAGCTACGGCAACGGCTGGATGCCTCATCGCTCACGCACCCAGTATGCCGATGTGCAGGCCCTGCTGCCGAAGTTTCGCGAGATGGCGACCGAGGCGGGCCGCGATCTCGCGTCGGTGCCGATCACGATCTGGGGCGCCAGAGAGAACCTCGACCTGCTCAAGCGCGACAGAGATGACGGTGTCTCACGCGTGGTCGTCAGCTTCGATTCCGCCAAGGCCGATACGATCCTGCCGGAACTCGATCGCTGGGCGAATTTGATCCGCCAGCTCGGTAGCTGAGAGGCTACACGAGCGGCAAGACCTCGGCCCTGAATTTCTGCATGGTCGCGAGGACTTCGTCCGCTGTCGACCCACCGAATCCGAAATCGATGCAGCCGACACCCATGTCGCGCAGCGCCCGGATATCGGCGGCAAGTAGCACCGGCGGGCCCGCGAACAGGCGATGTTCGCCGTCACTGGCCTGCGGTGGCGCGGTCTCGCCGAACACCGTAACCCGCAAGCTTAAGGCCACCGCCTTAGGATCACGACCTGCCTCAGTGACCATCTTGCGCAGGCGCGCCGCCTGGGTCTTGAAACGCCTCAGGCTATCGAGCGGATTCTGCGGGTTAGTACCGATCGGATACCAGGCATCGCCAAGGCGGGCAGTTCGCCGCAACGCCGGCCCGCTCTCACCTCCGACCCAAATCGGCGGATGCGGCTTCTGCTCGGGCTTCGGCGCGAAACCGATATTGGAGAACCCGACGTGCTTGCCGTCGAATTTCGGCGCATCCTTCGTCCAGAGCTCAACGAAGGCGCGCACATATTCGTCGGTCACCGTTCCGCGCGCATCGAAGTCCGGCGCGTCGATAGCCTCGAACTCCTCGCGCATCCAGCCCGCACCGATACCCAGCGTCAGCCGGCCACCCGAGAGCACGTCGATGGTCGCGAGAATCTTGGCGGTCAACACGGCCGGGCGATGCGGCACCACCATGACGGAGGTTACGAGACGCAGCCGCGTCGTTTTCGCGGCGACCCATGCGATCTCCGTCAGCTGTTCGTGCCGCTCGCCGCGGGTGCCGCTGGGGAATTCCCCGGAGGCGCTGTAGGGATATTCGGCCGCGATCGCGGTTGGGATCACGACGTGGTCGCTGAACGTCGCGTAATCGAAGCCCATTGCCTCGCCGCCAACGACGATCTTCGTAAGCTCATCCGCGGCCGACAGGGGTCCGGCGGTCGGTGCGTTGAAGCCGATCAGCATTTGTTGCATCCTTCCTCGCATTGCGTCGTTAGCGTCGATGCGACACCATGAGGCCGTTAGCGGATGGCGGCAAGCGCGCGATAGCATGCGACCCTCTGCGGGCGGAGAAGACGGATCATGACAGCAGTTGGTAGACAGGCGGCGCGGCAGCGGTTCGACGCGCCACTGGCCGAACTGATGGCGGAAGCATCGGCCTTGCGCGATTCCGCGCACGGCCGGCTGATCTCTTATTCGCGCAAGGTCTTCATTCCGCTCACCAAACTCTGCCGGGACGTCTGTCACTACTGCACGTTCGCGCAGGTGCCGCGCGCGGGCAAGCCCATCTACCTCTCACCCGACGAGGTGCTCGCCATCGCGCGCGCCGGCGCGGCCGCAGGTTGCACCGAAGCTCTGTTCACGCTGGGCGACAAGCCCGAGCTGCGATACCAGGCCGCACGCGACGCATTGAATGCGCTCGGTCACGAAACGACGATCTCCTATCTGACCGCCATGTGTGCGCTTGTGCTGCGCGGGACCGGATTGCTGCCGCATGCCAATCCCGGCGTGATGACGCGCAAGGACATCGCCGGTCTGCGCGAGGTGACGGCCAGCCAGGGCATCATGCTGGAGTCCACCAGCGAGCGGCTCTGCCGGCAAGGCGGCGTTCACCACGGTTCTCCCGACAAACGTCCCGCAGTCAGGCTACAGACCATGAGTCTGGCCGGCGAGCTGAAGGTTCCGTTCACGACCGGCATCCTGATCGGCATCGGCGAGACACGCGACGAGCGGGTCGACGCGCTGGAGGCGATTGCCGATCTTCACGCCGCCCATGGTCATATCCAGGAGGTCATCGTCCAGAATTTTCGGGCCAAGCCCGACACCAGACTCGCCGATTCGGAGGAACCCGATCTCGACGACCTCTTGTGGACCATCGCGACAGCGCGCCTGATTCTCGGGCCCGACATGAACGTCCAGGCGCCGCCAAATCTGTCGCCCGGAGTCTATCAAAAGCTGATCGAGGCGGGGCTCAACGACTGGGGCGGCATCTCGCCGGTCACGCCCGATCACGTGAATCCCGAAGCGCCGTGGCCTGCCATTGCCGAACTCGCCCGCGAGAGCGCGGACGCCGGCAAGCTGCTGGTGAATCGCCTGCCCGTCTACCCCGCCTTTGTGCACGCCGCCGATACGTGGCTGGCTCCCGACCTCGCCACCCGCGTGCGGCGCATGAGCGATGCTGAAGGCTTCGCGCGCGACGACGACTGGGCACCGGGCAACACCAAGCCGCCGCCGACGCCGCTGGTGCTCGCCCGCGGCGTCGACGCCGAAGTCGCGAAAATCGTTGAGCGGGCCACATCGGGCGAACGGCTCGCATCGAACGACATCGTGCGCCTGTTCGCGGCACGCGACACCGATTACCGGTACGTCACGCAGGCCGCAGACGCGCTGCGACGCGCAATCAGCGGCGACGTCGTGCGTTACGTCGTGAACCGCAATATCAATTACACCAACATCTGCTACTTCCGGTGCAAGTTCTGCGCCTTCTCGAAAGGCCGCACGCACGAGGATCTGCGCGGCTCGCCTTATGATCTCGCCATCGAGGAAATTACGCGTCGCTCGATCGAGGCGTGGGATCGCGGGGCGACGGAAGTGTGCCTGCAAGGCGGCATCCATCCCGACTACACCGGCGCCACCTACGAGGCCATCTGCCGGGCGATCAAGGCGGTCGTCCCCAAGATGCACATCCATGCCTTTTCGGCCCTGGAAGTAACGCAAGGTGCGGCCACGCTCGGACTAGCGATCCACGCGTTCCTCGCGAAGCTGAAGGCGGCCGGTCTCGGCACCCTGCCCGGAACGGCGGCCGAAATCCTCGACGATGATGTACGCGCCATCATCTGCCCCGACAAGATCAACACCGCTCAATGGCTCGACGTGCAGCGCGCCGCCCACCAGGCGGGACTGCGCACCACCTCGACCATCATGTATGGGCACGTCGAAACGTCAGCTTCGTCGGCGAAACATCTGCTCGCGCTACGCGACTTGCAGACTGAGACCGGCGGCTTCACCGAGTTCGTGCCACTTCCCTTCGTCCACATGGAAGCGCCGATACACCGCCTCGGCATGGCGCGCTCGGGCCCGACGTTCCGCGAAGCCGTGCTCATGCATTCAGTCGGTCGCCTAGCCCTGCATCCGCTGATCCCCAACATCCAGACGTCGTGGGTGAAGATGGGGCCGGCGGGCGCCGCAGTCTGCCTGAGATCCGGCGCCAACGATCTCGGTGGCACGCTAATGAACGAGAGCATCTCGCGCGCCGCCGGCACCCGGCACGGCCAGGAGTTTCCGCCTCACGAGATGGAAGCGCTCATCGGTTCGATTGGCCGCGAACCGATGCAACGCGACACTCTCTATCGGCCGGTGCCGGAAGAGCGTCGAGCGGCATCCATGATCGCGGCCGAGCTGGAGCCGATCGTGCTGACACCGCCGCGCAGGAAGGCGGCGGTCAGCTAGGCGATGCCCCGCGCGGCCAGCAGCGCGGGCACGCCGAGTTCGTCGAGCAGCGTGCGGGTACGCGTGCCGGCCGATTGCGGCATGCGCAGGAAAAGCGCCAAATCGACCGGATGGTCGATGTCCATCGCGATTCCAGGCTGACGGATCACCGTCGGCTCGATGCCCTGAAGACGCGCAGCGTCGAGGTGCGGGAAATAGCTGTTATCGCCGAAGCGAAGCGGCACCGATTCCGGCGGCGAGCAGACCACGGCATTGGATCCGAGATCGTCATGCGCCGGCGAGATCGTGAAAGAGGGCGCTGCGAGATGTGCCGACAGCACCGCGTCTATCTCGCCGGCGCGGACGGCTGGAATGTCGCCGGGCATCGTGATCATGCCGGCGCGCCCTTCGCCCGCGAGAAGGCGGCGGCCGGCATTCACGCTGCCGGTATGTCCATCCCGCGCTCCCTCGGTCACAATCCGCGCACCGATCCTTTCGCCAAGAGCCGTCGCATGCGGATCGAGCGTCACGATCATCACGCCGGCCAGAAGCCGGGAGCCGGCAACGGCGTCGAGCGTGTCCGTCAGCATGGTCTCGGCGAGACATCGGCGTTCTGGCGGTGAGAGCAAGCCCGACAGCCGATGCTTGGCGCCATCGGACTCCTTGACCGGAATAACCGCCCAGATGTCGTTCATCGCTGCGACGCCAGCGCGTCGGCCGCGTCGAGCGTCACACGCGCCAGCGTCTCTCGATCCTGAAGGCTCGTCATCAGGGTTTTGGCGATGGTCACCCGCGCGCCGACAGTGCCGATCCCATCGGCGTCGGCGTGGTCGACGATATAGCCATCGAGCAGGTCGCCATATCGCGCGGCAACGCCGGCGGCACTGGCCTCCAGGCCGAGTTCGCCCATCATCTTTGCAGTCGGACCCTTGACCGCCTGCCCGCCGATGATGGGCGAGACCGCAACGACTGGTGCGCCGCTCACCTTGATCGCATCTCGCATGCCTGACATCGCGAGAATCGGCTCGATGCTGATGAAGGGATTGGACGGACAGATGATCACGGCCCGCACATCGCCCGAGTGCAGCGCCGCCATTATGTCGGCCTGGGGCCGCGCGAACGTCGCACCGTCGAAAGCCAGTTCATGGACAACTGGCCGGCACTGCTGGCGCACGAAGTAGTCCTGGAAGTCGATCCAGCCCGCGTCGCCGCGCACCCGGGTCCGCACGCGGTCGTCGCTCATCGGCACCACGCGAACGCCAATGCCGAGACGTCGGCAAATGTCTGATGTCACCTCGGACAGTGTCTGCCCCAAGCGCAGTCGACGGGTGCGCTCGACGTGCAGCGCGAGATCACGATCGCCGAGGCGAAACCAGCCCTCGCCGCCGAGCTCGCCGATGCTGTCCATGAACGACCACGTCTCGTCACGACGGCCCCAGCCGGCGACGGGATTGTCGAGACCAGCGAGAACATAGGTCAGCGTGTCGACGTCGGGCGAGATGCTCAGTCCAAGATGCTCGAAATCGTCGCCGGTGTTGGCGACCACGAGCAGCTCTTCGGCCGGCAACACGCGGCTCAGACCGAGCGCCAGTTTCGCGCCGCCGACCCCGCCGGATAGCGCCACGACCAGTCGTTTGCTCATCGGAACACGTCCTCGGCGGCCGGGCGCACCAGCTCCGACGCAGTATTGTTGGGACCGCGCCACGTCAGGCCGCGCACGACCACTACAGGCCGGCCTTCGGCGCCCTGGCCCATCACGAGCGAGGCTGCAGCGGCGATCTCGTCCGCATGCCCGGTGATGCTGACCTGAAGCGCGCGGCCGAACAGATCGGGCGAGCCACGCAAATCCATCAGCGACGGAACGCCGGCGGCACCAATCGCCACACCGCAGGTGCCGCGCCGCCAGGCGCGGCCAAAACTGTCGCTGATGATCACGGCCACCGTCACGCCGAACCTTTCCGACAGGCGCCCTCGCAATATCGCCGCGGTGCCATCTGGATCGACCGGCAGCAGCAGCGCGCGGTGGGGCTTATCGGGCGAGGCCACATTGGATTGGTCGATGCCCGCATTGGCCATCACGAAGCCCAGCCGATGCTCGGCGATCAGGATACCGGGCCTCGCCCGCACGACGCGCACCGATTCCGATAGGATCAGCTCGACGAGACGCGGATCTTTCTGGACTTTCGCAGCGAGTTCGACCGCTTCAGTCGAGGGTTCGACAGTTGCGAGATCAACCATGCGCCCTTCAGCCTTGGACACGATCTTCTGCGTCAGCACGAAGACGTCGCCGCCACGCGGCACGATGTCGCCGCCCGCCAGCCCCTGGCCGATCAACGCGACGAGATCGTCGTCTTTGCGCACCAGCGGAATACCCGGGACGGCGAGGATCTCGACGGCGTTGCTACGTGTCATCGGTCGGTCCCGCGCACTCAATCAAAACGCTTGCGCAGCCGCGGCAGCACGTGCTCGCCATAGAGCTTCAGGAACCGCGCCTGGTCCGGTCCCGGCGCGTGGAACACCAGATTCCGGAACCCGAGACCGACGTAGTAACCGATCCGCTCGACGTGCTCGTCGGCGTCACTGGACACGATCCATCGGCTGGCGGCGCGCTCGAGCGGCAACGCGTCGGCGAGGTGTTGCATCTCGACGGGATCCCCGACGGTCATCTTCTCTTCCGGCGTCAGCGCCAGCGCCGCCCAGTGGCGCGTGTCCTCGAGCGCACGCGCCTTGTCGGTGTCGAACGACACCTTGACCTCGATCATGCGATCGTAGGACCGCGACGGATCCGCCGAGGCCGCAATCCCTTCGGCAACCTTCGGCAACAGCGTCTCGGTGTACAGTTCCGGCTTCTTGCCGCTAGTGCAGATGAACCCTTCCGCCGAGCGGCCGGCGTAGCGCGCCACCAGGGCACCCGCGGCTGCGATATAGATCGGCACCGGCCTGTCGGGACGGTCGTAGATCGTCGCCTTGTCGGTTTTATAGTACTGGCCCTCGAAGCTGACCCGCTCCTGCGTCCAGAGTGCCCGTATCAGCGCGACGGATTCACGCAGGCGGGCGAAGCGCTCCTTGAAGTCCGGCCAGGGCTGGCCGGTCGAAGGCACTTCGTTGAGCCCTTCGCCGGTACCGATGCCGAGCACGACCCGTTCCGGGAACATCGCGCCCATCGTGCCGAACGCCTGGGCAACGATGGACGGATGGTAGCGGAACGTCGGCGTCAGCACGCTGGTGCCTATGACGACGCGCGACGTTCTGGCGCCCAGTGCGCCCAGCCATGTCAGGGAGAACGGCGCATGGCCGTCGACATGCTTCCACGGCTGAAAGTGGTCGCTGATGAAGACCGAATCGAAGCCGACTTCCTCGGCAAGGCACGAGAAGCCCAGCAACTTGCCCGGCGCGAACTGCTCCGCCGATGCCTTGTATCCGAGCTTGATCACCGCACCTCTCCTGGCTGGCGCCGGTCATGCCGATACCGTGGTACCCGCCGCGGAAGTCTATAGACTAGAGGGAAACCGGCAACCAGCCAAAGTGAGGAAATGACGATGCATCTCGGACTTGCCTTGCCCTTCGGCGACATCGGTGGCGATGGCCCGATCGTGCGCGAATTCGCTGAGCTCGCCGAGGCCGAAGGCTACGATGGCCTGACGCTGGCGGACCACGTGCTCGGCGGTAACCCGGCGAACCCCGCCAGCGGCCGTGCGGGTGGGCTCGGCCTGTTTCATGATCCCTTCGTAGCGTTTGGATTCATCGCTGCCTGCACGAAAAAGGTCGAGCTCTCGACCCAAGTGCTAATTCTCGCGCAGCGCCAGACGGTGCTGGTTGCGAAGCAGGCTGCTAGTCTCGACGTGCTCAGCGGCGGCCGTTTCCGCTTAGGCGTCGGCGTGGGCTGGAACGAGTTGGAGTTCGTGGGCCTCAACGAGAATTTCCACAACAGGGGCAAGCGGTCTGAGGAACAGGTCCAGGTGATGAAAGCGCTGTGGGCCGATCCCTACGTTACATTCGAGGGCAAGTGGCACCGCCTCCCAGACGCCGGCATCAATCCCCGGCCACCAAGCCGTAAAATTCCGCTGTGGTTCGGCGGCCATATGGACGTGACGCTGCAGCGGATCGCAAAGTGGGGCGACGGCTGGATGATGCTCTCCGAGCCGCCGGGACCGAAGGCGGTTGCGGAATTCGACAAACTGCGCCGCCTGGTGGAAGCCGAGGGACGCGACCCGGCCTCGGTTGGTCTCGAAGTCTGGACCTCAACCGGCACAGGCACAGAGAAGGACTGGCGCGAGGAAATCAGCTACTGGAAGAAGGCGGGTGTCACGCATGTCACGCTGCACAACACTTTTGGCGGCTATCACCACAAGCGCATGGCGGGCCGGAGCATGAGCGACCATGTAAGTGCCATGCGCCGCTATCGCAACGCCGTCGCCGACCTGCTCTGAGGACTGGCGCCATAAACGCGCTCAGGTATCGGCGAGCGCGGCCAGCATGCGGTCGCGAGCGGCGAAATCGCCGTCGGCGTGGACAGGCTGCAGACAGACATGCGTGGCGCCGGCCGTGAAGTGCGCCCGCAGCCCGCACTGATCGTCTCGGCGTCACCCCACAGTACCATCGCATCGATGAACCGGTCACTGCCGCCGTCGGCCAGCTCAGCCTCGGTAAAGCCCTGACGGAGCCAGCTGTTGCGATAATTCGGCAGCACCATGTAACGCGACAGTTCCTTGCGTCCGAGCGCCCGCGCCTTCGCGGGATCGGTTTCAAGCGTGACCTTCTGCTCCACTGCGAGCCACTTCGAAGGCCCGAGGATCGCGCTCGCTTGGGCCGTGTGCTGCGGCGTCACGTTGTATGGGACAGCGCCACGCGATTTGGCACCACTCAGCACCAGCATCTTCGGTCCGAGTGCTGCGACCACGACCGGCGGCAGTTCGCCTGGTGTCGCGGACTTGTTGATGGCGTCGAGATAGGCGCTCATCGCGGCCAGCGGTTTCTCGTAGCGATGGCCGCGTACACCTTCGACCATCGGAATGTGACTAACGCCGAGACCGAGAATGAACCGGCCGCCGTAGAGCGCGTTCAGCGAGACCATGGCGCGCTGGGCGGTGAAGGAATCGCGTGCATAGATGTTGGCGATCGAACTGCCGATCGTCAGCTTCTCGCTGCTCGATAGTAGACAGGCCGCCAGCGACATCGACTCGTAGCCCCGCGATTCCGGGTACCACAGGGCCGAGTAGCCATTATTCTCAACCGTGCGCACGAAAATCGCGCAGCTGCGATCCGTCGAGTTTGTCGGTGCTGTACCATATCCCGAGGCGTCCGAGTTTCATGTCGATTGTCTCCGGTTGATGTGCGTGCGAGCCCCTGTCAGGCTGCAATTCCGAGAATGGCGCGCCGGGCGCGCGCGACACCATGGGACTGGATGTCGCTGACGAGTTGGTGCAGGCGCTCGCGATCGGCGTCGTTCTTCACCGCGATGGAGAATTCGCAATTAGTGACCACGCCGCCATAGCGGTCGCAGAGCTTGCGGCCGATCGTGTCGTAGGTGGCGATCGTTACGAAAGTATGCAGGACGTCGTCGTTGATGTGCTGAGGCATCTCCTCCCAGCGCTGCGCCCGCGACAGCAGCTTCAACCGGTCCGCGAGATCGCCCAAGCCGAGATGGTCGAATGCGGCGCGATATTGCGGCGTAGAGGCATAGAAGGCGATCCGCACGCGCGCGTCGCGCACCTTGGGCTCCAGCTCCGCCTCGTTGGCGGCCGTCGCGACCAGCGGCTTCATACAGACCTGGAAACGATCCAGCGACCGCCCCGTCTTTGCGGCACCCGTCCGCACCGCCGGCAGCATGACCTTCTCGATATAGGACGGCGTACATACTGGATGCGGCCGGATGCCCTCGGCGACCTCGCCTGCCACCTGACACATCACCTGGTTAACCGCGGCGACGTGAATGGCAATGTCGGGGTGCTCGATCGGGCCGGGATTGAACAACGGCACCATCAGATTGATGTTGTAATGCGGCCCCCTGACGTCGAGTGGCGTGCCGTTCTGCCAGCAATCCCAGACCGCGCGAACTGCGCTAACATACTCGCGCATCCACGGCCCGGCCGGTGTCCAGGGCATGCCGAAACGTCGCTCGATATGGGCCTTCACCTGCGTGCCGAGGCCGAGCGTAAAGCGGCCGCGGGACAGTTTTTGCAGCGTCCATGCGCTCATCGCGGTCACGGTCGGACTGCGGGGGGAAGGCAATCGCGACGGACGTGCCGAGCTTCAGGGTGCGCGTCGCCTGGGCCGCCAGCGACAGCAGGATGAACGAATCGTCCTTGGTTTCCTCGACAACGAGTCCGTCGTAGCCGATCTCTTCCAGCAGGTGCGCGTCGGCGGCGATGGAATGGACATCGAGTGGCATTTCCGGCGCACGAAGGCGGGATCAATCTTACCCAGTGGCAGAAGTGTCTCAAGCAGCATGTCGTCACTCCACGATGAACGGCCGCTGTAGCATATTACGGCCTGCTCTTGGATTTGGCCGCTCCAACGCCCGGTGGTATGTTCCGTGCAGATTTGAAGGAGAGCAAGATGGCTGAAGCGAAACTCGCTCCGAACCTGCCGGACTGGATGCTCGAGCACGCGAACCGCTATCTTTCTAGCGGCGGAACAGACGGGCACATGTACAAGGTGACCCTGCCCCAGCGAGGCGAGATCACGGCGCCGGCGCTGCTGCTGACCACCACCGGTCGCAAGTCTGGCAACAAGTTCATATTCCCGCTGTTTTACGGAACGGACGGCGGCAGTTACTTCGTAATCGCCTCAAAGGGAGGCGCGCCCCAACACCCAGGTTGGTATCAAAATATTCTCGCGAACCCCGACGTCGAGGTACAAGTCGGGACTAAGAAGCTGAACGCGCGGGTCAGGATAACGGCGGGCGAAGAACGCCTCCGACTTTGGAATAAGGCGCTCGAATTTTGGCCGCCCTACGCCGACTATCAGCTCAAGACCGAGCGCGAGATACCGGTGGTCGTGCTAGATCCGGTTCATTAGGTACGGTAGCCGGCCGCCGCAGCGACGGCGTGACGGTGTTTGGACGGCGTGTCCCTTTTGCGGGGGCTTCATCGGCTCCCATGAGGCGACTGTATCCATTGAGGTGGAAGATCGGCTTTGCCCCCGAATGCGGTCTCTTAAGCCGAAGATTGGAAGCGGCAGCCAATGTCCGCTTCGGGTTGCCGGCTCAACCGGTCGACGCAACGCCGGCAGGCCTGCCGACGTTTGTTCGAACGCCGATTCCTGGGTGGCGAAGCCGAGCCAAGCCGTGCAGTATCGGCGCGATTGACAGTCATTGCGCGGCGGACCGTCACGTGCTGTCAGACCACGAACGCAGGTTCCTGTTGACGCGACGGGTCGGGCATCTTGCCACGGCCGATAGCCGAGCCATTCCGCACGTCCTGCCGGTGTGCTTTACGATTTCGCAAGGCACCCTTTACATCACGATCGACGAGAAGCCGAAGCGCGTGGCTGGACCAGCCCTCAAGCGCATCCGCAACATCGAACGCAACCCGATGGTCGCTGTCGTGGTTGATCGATACGACGAAGACTGGGCCCGGCTTGGCTGGGTTATGTTGCGTGGACGGGCTGAGATCCTGCGCACCGGGACGGAGCACGATCGCGCGCAGGAGCTGCTACGCGCTCGGTACCGCCAGTTGGCGGCTATGCAGATCGCCGAACGGCCCGTCATCGCGGTCCGCCTTGAGCGGGTGACGAGCTGGGGCAACCTGTCCGTGAGTGCGGACGAGACCGACTATGATGGTCAAGCCTAGAGGCTGTTGCGACCGTAGTGGCGTAAGTCCCGATCGTCGCACTCCGAGATCCTGTAATCCCGCTCGACGCGCGAAGCTCGACAAGCCTTCGCTGCGATGAGGGCCAGCGTTGCGACAAACAGCGGTACGTCTGCTCAGTTCTCTGATAGAGTTGAGAAGGACTTTAGTTCGCGCCCCTGATGTGTGCGACTATCACGTGCGGTCGCGTGTGATGGAGAGCCTGGCCGCAACCGAGGAGCACTGAACATGCATGTCGGGCTTACGATGTTTCCGACGGATTACTCGATTCCACCGCAAGACCTTGCCGTGGAGGCGGAGGCGCGAGGTTACGAGTCATTGTGGTTGCCGGAGCACAGTCACATTCCGACCAGTCGCAAATCGCCGTGGCCCGGCGGCGCTGAGCTACCGAAGTACTATTACGAAAGCTACGATCCGTTCCTATCGCTCGCCGCTGCCGCCGCGGTGACGAAAACCATCAAGCTTGCGACGGGGATCTGTCTTGTCGTCGAGCGTGATCCAATTCACACCGCCAAGGAGGTATCGACCATCGACCGGCTTTCCTCGGGCCGGTTCATTTTCGGCGTTGGCGGGGGTTGGAACGAGGAAGAGATGGCCAATCACGGCACTGCGTTTGCAACCCGCTTCAAGTTGATGCGTGAGCGGATCCAGGCGATGAAGCAAATCTGGACGCAGTCGACGGCGGCATTCGACGGCGAATTCGTCAAGTTCGAACCGATGATGCAGTGGCCCAAACCGGTTCAAACACCTCACCCGCCCATCGTTGTTGGGGGCGCATTCCCCCACGCAGCAAGACGGGCGATTGCCTACGGCGACGGCTGGATTCCGATCGGCGGGCGCGTGCTGGATCCGCTCGAGGTGCTGCCGCAATTCCGTCAGATGGCAAGGGACGCTGGTCGCGATCCCGCGTCGCTCTCCTTCGACGTCTTCGGGGCGCCCCGAGACTTAGAGGTGCTAAAACGCTACCGTGACGCCGGCGTTGATCGGGTGGTCTTGATGCTTCCGACCAAGCCCCGAGACGCGATTTTGCCCATGCTGGATGAAGGCGCGGCCCTCGTGACGGCGCTCTAATTGGTCAAAAGCGCCGGTTTGACGCCGCGCCGACCACTTCCGGTCTACTTCAATCAACGGACTTCGCCAGACCGGCTCGACTGGTCCGGTTGGTGCCACAAACGGACTCATGCATCGCAACAAACGGCATCTCTATTCGATCACCTTGACCGCGCGTCCAAGCATACTGGGCGGCACGGCGAGACCGAGCGTCTTGGCGGTCTTGAGGTTGACGATAGGCTCGGACTTCGGCGGCGCCTGCGCCCATCTGCGTTTGCCTTACGAAAGCCACCGACTATAGGCTCCAGATAGGCAGGGTTCCACGTCGGAGGTACAGCAATGATCCGCGCCACGGTACTCCGTGCGCTTGTGCTGGCGGCGGCTTTTGCCGCGGGGTTGACGCCAGTCACGTGCCTTGGCGAAAACAGCAATCGGTTGCCGACCAAGGCAACAAAGGAGCTACCGCCCGAGCTGCTCTCGCTGCTCCGACAAAAGAAGATGCCAAAATATTCACCCATCGTTGTGCGCGTTTTCAAGGAAGAGGCGGAGCTCGAAGTCTGGAAACAGGACACGACCGGCCGTTTCCAGATCCTCAAGATCTATCCGATCTGTCGATGGTCGGGCGATCTTGGGCCGAAGTTGCAGGAGGGCGACCGTCAGGCTCCAGAGGGGTTCTATACAATTACACCCGAGTTGATGAATCCCAACTCCAACTTCTATCTTGCGATCAACGTGGGCTACCCCAACAGCTTCGACAAAGCGAACAACCGCGACGGCAGCTTGCTCATGATCCACGGCGACTGCTCGTCGAGCGGTTGCTATGCCATGACCGACGAACAGATAAGCGAGATCTATGCGCTGGCGCGCGACTCATTCCTCGGCGGCCGGCCGTCATTCCAGGTCCAGGCCTATCCGTTCCGCTTGACGCCGGAGAATCTAGCGCGGCATCGAGAGAGTCCGAACTTGGCCTTCTGGAAAATGCTCAAGATCGGCAACGATCACTTCGAGACGACGCATCTCGAACCTAAGGTGGATGTGTGCAATCGCCTCTACGTATTCGATGCGCAACCTCCCCCAAATTCGCCGAATCCTCTTGTGTTCAATCCCACCGATAAATGCCCCGCCTTTGTCGTGAATCCGAAAATCGCGCGGCGGGCGCTGGAGAAACAACGCACCGACGAGCTCGAATACGCGCAATTGCTTAAAGACAACGTGCCAGCCGCCCCAATCTACAGCGGACTGGACGGCGGAATGAACCAGGCTTTCCTCGCACAGTTTCCGGGCAGAGTGACGCTTGCGAAAGTGCTGCCGTATGCATCTTACCTGCCGCAACTGCCACCGATCCCCTGGGTCGACAACGATGGTTCGTTGACGAGTAAATGGTTTGGCACCTTGTTCTCTAAACCGATTGTGTGTGATCTGGCTCGTACCAGCTTCCTATCGAGCGTCCTGGACCAGTGCTAAACCGCTGGGTCTACTTCCGGTCTACCCCAAGCTTCGGACCTATCGCCGCGTCGCAATAACTGACGCTATGTGCCATAACAAGACCTTCGCACTATTCTCCTGCGGTGCAGCAATATGAATGCCTTCGGAGACACACCTTTCAGTTGCCGTGAGCTGATTGTAGCATCCACTCTAAATGAACCGTTGAGAACCGGTTCGCACAGGGCAAGGAAACAACGAACCAAGGGGGCAATTCAATGGCTATGGCAATTACACATGCGACGTTGTCCGCATCTGATCATAGTGCGCAGTTGCGCAAGGCGGTCATCGCATCAACTATCGGCACCGCAATCGAGTGGTACGATTTTTTCCTTTATGGCACTGCTGCCGGGCTTATTTTTGGTAAGCTGTATTTTCCCAACGAAGATGCGTTAACGGCGACGCTCGCGGCCTTTGGCACCTATTTCATCGGCTTCGTCGGACGCCCGATCGGTGCCGCGATATTTGGTCACTACGGTGATCGCATCGGCCGCAAAGCGACACTCATCGCCACGCTTTTGTGTATGGGTATCGCGACCTTCCTCATCGCATTCGTGCCTACCTACGCATCCATCGGCATTTGGGGCGCGGTCATCCTTACGGTGTTGCGGATGCTTCAGGGTATCGGCGTCGGTGGCGAGTGGGGCGGATCGGTGCTGCTGGCGATGGAATGGTCGCGCACCCACGGTCAACGCGGTTTGGTAGCATCATGGCCGCAATTCGGCGTGCCGTGCGGCCTGTTTCTGGCAAACCTTGCAATCCTCGCATTCAGCCAATTGTCAGGTGACCAGTTCAACACCTGGGGCTGGCGAATTCCTTTCGCGCTCTCCATCATTCTCGTCGGTGTCGGACTATGGATTCGCCTTGGCATCCTTGAGACGCCAGTGTTCCAGCAGCTCCTGGATGACAGGAAGATCGAGAAGGCCCCTATCATCGAGGTCTTCAAGAAGCATCCGAAGGAGATAATCCTGTCGGCATTGCTGCGGATGTCCGAGCAAGCGCCGTTCTACATCTTCACCGCATTCATCTTCGCTTACGCCGTCGGCACCTTGCACATGTCGCGCGATCTGATCCTGAGCGCAGTGCTGGTTGCCTCTTGCGTCTCGTTCGTCACCATTCCGCTGTCGGGCCACATCTCCGACCGCATCGGGCGCAGGAAGATGTATCTGATCGGCGCGGCGACGGTGGGCCTGTTCGGCTTCCTGTATTTCGGAATGGTGGACACCGCAATTCCATCAGCAGTGTTCATCGCAATCGTGCTGTCGCTGATCCCCCATGACATGCAATATGGGCCGCAGGCAGCTTTAATCGCAGAGGCCTTTACGCCACGGTTGCGCTACAGCGGTGCTTCACTAGGCTATCAACTTGCATCGGTGATTGCCGGCGGTCCGGCACCCCTCATCGCCACAGCCCTATTCGCCGCCTATCACTCCGGCTACGCGATTTCCATCTACATCGCCGCTTGCGCGGTAGTAAGCCTTGTGGCGGCGTCGTTCATGCCTGACTACACTGGCCGGGACATTTCGAGGGAGTATGACGACTGACGCAAAGGTGTAACGTCGATTGTTGAAGAGGGCCTGGGCTCGTCCAGGCCCTCCTTATTTTTGTCGGGAGATGGGGTCAAAGTCAGAAGAACGCAGCATGACCACATGTCTTCCGGTCTACCCCCACGAACAGACATTCCCAGAGTTCGGCGGCATGTCTCAAACGTGCCGATTTTGTTGCAAAAGTCGGTTGAGAGAGGCCGCGAAGCGTGATTCCGTTTTGTTGACGCGAATCGCGGCGAGGTCGACCCATGATGGGCCGTTTGAAGAGTGACCAAGGTCAACTGTTCTACGAGTTTCGACTTGGCGACGCGGTTCCTGAAGATCATCTGGTGCGGAAGATCGATGCTGCTCTCGATCTGT
>VAZV01000033.1 GCA_005884765.1 Alphaproteobacteria bacterium | reverse complement strand
CGTTGGCGTTGCGTAACCAGCGTCAGGGCCGGCAGATCAAAGCCGGTCGTCAATAGTCGAATGGCTGACGGGCATCCATCCGCCGTAACCAACTTTCGCAACAAAATCTGCCAAAAGCCGACTTACCCTTCGCAGCAAATGGCATCCCACTTCGTCGGCGTGTGCAAGGACGGACTGGGGGATCTGCGACACCTCCATTGTGCGGTTTCATCGACACGCCGCCTGCATTGCCCGCAACAAAAAGCAATCCATGGGCCGATCGCGAAGCGGGTTGACCAGCAAGACTTATGCGGTCGATTTTTTTTCGTTACGGAAGGGGGTCATCGCCGGTTAGGACGCCCATTCGGCGTCGAGTTGCGCCCTCGTCCCGTCGTAAGAATCGCAGTCAAGATTGCCCTTCGAGTCGCCCGGAATGCCTGGCACTTGGTTGGGTTTGGAAATCATCTCTAAAATCAACGCAGAGATTGACGCGATTACATGTCATATACCCGACGCTTAAAACTTACCTTTGCGTTTTGGCTAATAAAGCTCGAACAAAAGAAGTTCGACGCATGGGTGAAAGCCTTCCGCATACTTCGCAACGTAGTTCTCGACAACTCGGAGGTGGACGATAAGCCCGCGCACATGACTCGATTCCAAGCCGAAGATGCTTTCGCTGGAGAAGCGACTACCAAAGCGATCGAACAGAACCTCTTTATGGAAGTAGGACGCGCACTTTCAACCTGGGCATATCTCGAAGAGATTATGGTGTGCATCGTTTCTCTCTTGCTCACTAATTCTGTCAACAAGGCTGGCGTAGTCATGTATTCGATTATCAATTTTGGGATATGGCTAAGCATCATTTCCGAACTATTCCCCCACGACGAACTTTATGCGCATCTGAAACCAAATTGGGACAAGCTCACAAGCAGACTACGCGCTCTAAAAGACGTTCGCGATCGGCTAGCTCACCACAGCGCTTTTAAATCTGAGATTCCTGCCAAATTTTTCAAGCTGACCACGATCGCACCCAGTCCCTACGACGTGCGGGCCAAGTCTATGCGGTACAAACCCATCTCACCCCTCGAAATCGGGCAGTTCATCATCACAGTTACCGACGTAGCAAAGGAGCTCGCGGCCTTGGTGAACGAGATGGAAAAAATCAAGTTTGCTCATATCGAGATGCTGGACGCTGAAATCGCCAAAATATCAGGCCCTAATGCGTACAATAAAGCGGTCGAGGCGATGAAGCCGAAGCCCTAAATACAGCCAACGTTCGGATAGCTCATAATCCCGTCGAACCGATTAACCAACACCCTATCGTCATCGAGCGGCAAAAACGCAAGCCCCTCTGGTCTTGAGGTTGCAGGCGAACAACGTCGAGTGAACTTACCTCCAAACCATGCTGCGCGTTTAAGCCGGATCGCGGAACACGAGCAATAATCTTGCTCAGAAATGACTGGCTTTGGTGCTTGAACAGAGCATGGATGTGGACCTGAAGCGCCTGCAGTCGGCTTCGGGATCTGGCCCTGCCTGGTGTTTTACCCGAGCGGGGCTGAGGTGGTGCGGCGGATGGCGCCGCTCGAACCTCAGAGGATCCCATGACCAAGTCCAAATCGAAGCCAAAGGCCGAGCCCCGCTCACACGCCCGAAAGACCGCCACCTCGACCTCATCACGCAAGCGACCCGCAGTATCATCAAAGCCCGCGCGGACGGATACGAAGCACGCCCGCGTCATCCAGATGCTGCGAAAGCCCGCCGGCGCCACGACCGCAGCGATTATGGCAGCAACTGATTGGCAGCAGCATTCGGTGCGGGGATTTTTTGCCGGGTCGTCCGCAAAAAGCTTGGGCTGAGTCTCGTTTCCGATCAAACAGACAAAGAACGGATCTATCGCATCAAGGATGGCAAGATTCCCCAGCTGCTGTAGACCGGATCCAGCAGGCGTCGTGACAACGATGCAGCAAAAAGGTAAGCGGCTCGACGCCCCAACCAAAAGCCCCATTGAGATTGAGATCGCGCATCTGCGCGGTCTCGACCTCCGGGGATTGCGTGCCCGCTGGCAGAGCGTCTTTCAGAGGGAAGCGCCCGCTCATTTGACCCGGCACCTGCTCTTCTCAGTCATCGCCCATCGCCTTCAGGCAGACCGTTTCGGCGATCTCGACCACACAACCCGACAGGTGCTCGATCGAACAGTTGCGAAGGAGGAAAGGTCGGAAATGTCCTCCCGCCTCGCTAGCTTCGACCAGAAGCGAGCGGAGCTTACGCCCGGTACCGTACTGGTCCGCGAATGGTATCGACAGTCGCAACGGGTGATGGTGATGGCAGATGGGTTTGCCTGGAACGGTCAGACCTATGACAGTCTCTCCAAGGTCGCTTTTGCTATCACAGGGACCAAATGGAACGGCCCACGCTTTTTTGGTCTGCGGGATAAAGCCAGCCGATCCAAGATAGCGATCCGGCCATGAAGGCGCCCACGGTCAAACCCGTCCGCTGCGCGATCTATACCCGGGTGTCCACTGAGCAGGGCCTTGATCAGGAGTTCAACTCGCTGGATGCACAATATGAGGCAGCTTTCGCGTATATCAAAAGT
The DNA here is from genome assembly GCA_005884765.1 of Alphaproteobacteria bacterium. Lineage (GTDB taxonomy): Bacteria > Pseudomonadota > Alphaproteobacteria > Rhizobiales > Xanthobacteraceae > Bradyrhizobium. The sequence goes on along the minus strand of VAZV01000033.1, from coordinate 6,848 downwards.
CAGGCCCATGCGGGCTGGACCCCGATCCGGTCTCGTTATGACGATGGTGGATATTCCGGCGGATCTACTGACCGTCCCGATCTGCAGAAATTGCTGAACGATATCCATCGGCGATTTAAGATTTCTCAAGAAAAAATATCTCTGACTGACCGTGTGTACCTACAGCCACTTTCTTCCGTCAGTGTTCAGAACAGCCTAACCGCGCACGCAGCCGAGCCGAACGCTAGGCGCTTCGCAACTTCGATTGTACAGCGGCGATAATCGCAGGCTGTCGTCTGGCTTTCGCACGCCAACCGCATGGTGCATATCCGAAAAACGATGGTGGCCGGGGTGAGCCCGGCCACCCGATATCGAAGGTCTCGGTCTTATGTTGATGGCGCGGTAATGTGCGGCAGCACTCGAGCCCATTTTCACTTTTGCGCCGATTCTAAAATTGGTGCCGTTAGCCACCCGGCTTCAGGCCGTCGGGCGGATGTTCTGGTTCACCCGAAACAGGTTTACCGGGTCGTATTTCTTCTTCAGCGTGCCTAGACGTTTGTAATTATCGCCGTAGGTCGCCTTGAGGCGTGCCTCGCCTTCGTTGTCCATCATGAAGTTCGGGTAGGCGCCGCCGAGATTGAACGGGTGAACCGCCTCCCAATAGTTGTTTGCCCATTTCTTCAAGGCCGGCGCCTGGCCCGGATCGGGGCCGACTCCGGCTATCACCATCGACCAGGTCGCATCGCGGCAGTTCCATGCCGTTTCGTCTTCCGCCTTGCGATGGACCGCGCCATCGATCGGATAGAGATGCATGCAGGAGGCTTCGCTAGGCACCTTCGCAGCCTGCTCGATATGGGCATCGATCGCAGCGTCGGGCAGCGTCTTCACGAAGTCGCCCTTCCAGTACCACTGCATGCCTTTCGGATAAAGCCCGTCGAACATCCCCTGCAACGCCGTGTAAGGCATCGGGCCCGCAAAATCGATGATCGGCTTGGGAAGTGCCGCGCGGACGGCGTTGACGGCCTTCTCGCCGTCCGTTGCCGGCCCGTTGTGCGAGATGAGGAGAACACAGATCTTTTTGCCCCAATGGACCTTCGGGAAGGGATCGCCGGACGGAACCGTCTGCAGCCCGAGGAAGACGTAGAACTCGTCCGGTGCGCTTGCCTGAAAGTCCCGGTACCAGCGCATGATCCTGGCCGCGTCTTTCAACTCCCAGAGGATCGGGCCGCCATAGACCGTGCTCGCGGGGTGCGCCTCGAAAAGGAAACTGGTGACGACGCCAAAATTTCCACCGCCGCCGCGCAATCCCCAGAGGAGATCGGGGCTGTCCGTCTTGTTCGCGATAACAAATGTGCCGTCCGCTAGAACCACATCGGCCTCGATCAAGTTATCGATGGCGAGCCCGTATTGGCGGCTAAGATAGCCGTGGCCGCCGCCGAGAGTCAGGCCGGCAACGCCTGTTGTCGAGACGATGCCGAAAGGGATTGCAAGACCGAAGGCATGAGTGGCGTGGTCAACATCGCCCGTCGTGCAACCGGCCCCCACCCGCACGGTCCGGTTTGCCGGATCAACGCGCACGCCCTTCATCATCGACAGGTCGATGACGAGGCCCTCGTCAACGCTGCCGAAGCCGGGTCCGTTATGGCCGCCGCCGCGGATGGCGATGGCAAGCTTGCTGTCACGGCCAAAGTTTACAGCGGCAATCACGTCGGCGACATTTGCGCAGCGTGCAATCAACAGCGGCCGCTTGTCGATCATACCGTTGTAGAGCTTGCGGACTTCATTGTAGTCGACATGATCACGACCAATTAGGGTGCCCCGGAGACTCTGCGCTAACTTCGCAATTTCCTCGTTATTCATTGCACCCTCCCGAGAAGGCCAGCCTAAGAATTCCGAGTTTCTTTTTTGCCTGGTCCGCTACAACGCGATGCCGCTTTCGTCTCCCTGTTCCGCCGATCGGCCAAATTCCGATCCGCGGCGGTCGTTTCTGAATGCCTCTTACCTTGGCCGAAAATTGCGTGTGGTCCATGCGCAATATGGTCGCAGGCCATTGACCTCAAGGCGTTGAGAAATGGACCAATCCCGATCGCAACGCGCTTGATCTTCTAATTTGAGACGTGGCGCGGAACTTGTGTTCGCGCTAGTTTAGAAGAGTGAAGCGGGGTTAGGCCGCCCGATGCAGACGCTTGAGGATTGGCTGAGCCAGCTCGGCCTTAGCAAATATATGGAGGCGTTCGTCCAGAACGACGTCGACCTTCGAGCGCTTCCGCATATCACGGAAGCCGACCTCCAGGAGCTGGGTGTCTCGCTCGGGCACCGGAGAATCATTTTGGCTGCGATCAATGGACTTGCGCAGCCCAGTCTCGATGGATCCCCTCTTGCTTCACTTCCCCTCGAGGAGTCGGAGCCTCAGACCACCGAGGTCCCGCAGGAACCGACTGCCGACCGACGGCTTCTCAGTGTGCTCTTCTGTGACTTGGTCGGCTCGACCGCGCTATCTGCGCAACTCGACCCGGAAGACATGCACGATCTGACCCGCCGCTATCAGGATAGCGTCGCCGGCGCGATCACGCGCTTTGGCGGCTACGTCGCCAAATATCTCGGAGACGGCGTGCTTGCATATTTCGGGTGGCCCATGGCTTACGAGGACCATGCCGAGCGTTCTATTCGCGCAGGCCTCCAGGCGCTCGCTGCAGTCGAGGACTTTCAGTCGCCGTACGGCGAGCAATTGAAGGTGCGTATCGGCATCGCATCGGGGCACGTGGTCGTCGGCGACATTGCCGGCAGCAGCGCGAACGAACGCGCCTCGATCGCAGGCGACACCCCCAATCTCGCAGCTCGCCTGCAAAGCGCTGCCGCGCCTGGCCAGATCGTGGTGGCCGACAGCACGCGCCGGCTTGCCGGGCAGTCATTCGAAATCGAGAGCCTCGGTACGCAGGAGTTGAAAGGCTTCAAGTCACGCGTTGCCTTGTTCGCGGTCCGCGGCGAACGAGAGGTGGAGAGCCGCTTCGACGCGGCGCACGCCAGCGCGCTGTCGAAATTTGTAAAGGGCGGCCAGGGCCAAGCGGTCTTCATGTCAGGAGAGGCTGGGATCGGGAAATCGCGCCTCGTCGATGCGCTCGAGGAACGGCTGCATGAGAACCAGCATGAGCTGATCCGGCTGCAGTGTTCGCCCTATCACGTTACCTCGGCCTTCTACCCCATCATCCAGCGCCTTAGCCGGCTCGCAGGCTTTTCACCCGCGGACGATCAATCCACGCGCGCTGAGAAATTCAGCATGATTCTTCGGCGCTACGGGGAAAATCCCTCGGATGTCGGATCGATCTACGCCGAGCTCCTCTCGCTCGATGTCGGCGACGAGTTCAAGCCGCTCGACCTCTCAGCCCAACAGCGCAAGGAACTTATCGTCCGTACGCTGGCGAACCGATTGCTGCTCGCGGCGAAGATCGCGCCGGTGCTCTTTGTCGTTGAGGATGCGCACTGGATCGATCCGTCGACCAGTGAAGTGCTAAAAGAGGTTGTGAGCCGCATGCACGGCGCGGCCATACTTGTCGTTGTGACGCACCGGCCGGAATGGACTGCGGGCTGGGCAACCGGACTGGCGCAAGCGACGACGCTCGCCATTGGGCGTCTGACGAAACAGCAGATGCGCGAGCTGATCGAATCGATGCTCGCCGATGTTCCGGATCAGCTTGCCGACACGATCGCCGAGCGAACGGACGGGGTGCCGCTGTTCGTAGAAGAGCTAACTCGCTCAATCCTGGAGAGCGGAAAGGCGGCGTCGCTAAGCGTCGAGATCCCGGATAGTCTGCAGGGCTCTCTGATGGCCCGGCTTGATCGTTTGACAGCGGCAGCCAAGGAAGTGGCGCAAATTGCCTCCGTGATAGGCAGGGAATTCGATCGCGGCCTTCTTTCGAAAGTTGCCGGTCTCGACGACGGGGCGCTCGACGGAGCGCTACATCAGCTCATGTCCACCCAACTCGTCGTCGTCGGTGGCGTGGTGCGGGACGCGCTCATTTTCCGCCATGCGCTTATCCAGGATACGGCGTACCAATCGCTCCTCAGCCGGCGGCGCCGGCATTATCATGAAACCATAGCTAAGGTCCTCATCGAGGCATATCCCGATCTCGTCGTCACACAGCCCGAGCTCATCGCCCAGCACTACGTCAAGGCACAGAAAACCGAGCTTGCGTTCCCCTACTGGGTGATGGCCGGCGAACGCGCGCTAGGACGATCAGCCAACTACGAGGCGGTCGATCATTTTCAGAACGCTCTGGCCATCGCGCAGCACCTGCCGGAAGGACCGGCCCGGCAAAAAGAAGTGCTCGAGGCGACCCTAAAGCTCGGCGAGGCGCTGGGCGCCGCAGGCCGCGTGTCGGACTCCGCGATAAAATATAAGCTAGCCGCGCAATTGGCTCGCGAAGCCGACGATACGAAGGCCTTCATCCGCTCTGCGCTCGGTTTTGATGTCGCCCAATTCCTTTCCGCGAAGCCGCTCGCCGAATCGCTTCAGCTTCTCACGGAAGCGATGGGCAAAATCGACTCAAGCGATCAGAGGTCGCGGTGCCAGCTTCTCAGCCGCCTTGCGCGCGCACATTCGCTCGTTGGCGACAGCAAGAACAGCACAAAATGCCATAGGGAAGGTATCAATCTGGCTCGGCGGCTTGGTGACAAGACTTCGCTTTTCGAACTTTCTGTCCTGCCTTTTTTGACCCAGACGACACTCAAGTTCGACACGGAGGCAAATGATCGGACCGCTCGCGTAGATGAACTAAAGCGCCTCTCAGCCGGCATCAACGATGACGACGCGCGGAGCCGAGCCATTGCAGTCGATGTCTACGTCTCCACCGAACTGGGCAAGCGCGCGCGAGCCGATCGAGCGGTTGACGAGTTGGAAGAACTTGGGACGCTGCGCCAGCGTCTCAATGCCCTATGGCTCGCTCGGACCGCGCGGGCCATGATGGCCATCCTCGATGGAAGATTCACGACAGCAGAGGCACTTGCTAGAGAAGCGCTAAGCCTAGGCAGACAGACGCATGGCACAGAAGTCGAGGGCGTCTACGGCATGCAGATGTTCACGATCCGACGAGAACAGAGCCGCCTCTCGGAGGTCGCACCGGTTATCAAGCATTTCATCGAGGAGAATCCGGACGAAACCACCTGGTTGCCAGGTTTTGCATTAATCGCGGCTGATTTGGGCTATCGGGACGCAGCGCAGCGCAGGTTGAGCGAGCTGGCGCGCACCGGTTTCGCAATGCCGCTTGATGCGAAGCGAAGCGCGTCCCTCTCGTTCATATCGGAAGTCGCCGTCAGCCTCGGCGACACAGAGGCGGCACAAACGATCTACGACCTTATGCTCGCCTACAAGGACATGACCATCACGGCAGGTGTCGCAACTGTCTGCTTTGGAGCGGCTAGCCGCTATCTGGGAATGTTGTCAGCCGCGCTGGGCGATTTTGAGAAGGCCGCCGAGCACTTTGAGCATGCAGTTGAGATGAACGCAGCAAGCGGCTCGCGACCGTGGCTCGCGCATGCACAAGCTGAGTATGCGAATCTGCTTCTGAAAATCGGTGGCAAGAACGCGCTCGAGAGAGCAATGTCGCTGTCGGAGCAAGCTTGGGCAATTGCGGCCGAACTGGATATGGTCCGCTTGAAAACGAGGTTGCAGCCGACCCTACATTAGGTTTGGCTCGTACTTCGCGGCGTCAACACGTTGAGAAGGGAGACTCCTCATGCCACGCTACGTTATCGAAAGAAATTTTGCGGAACAGCTCGACCTCACAAAGGAGGGGGTGGAAAAGGTCAATTTGATCAATGATCAGGAAGGCGTGCAGTGGATCTTCTCTTTTCTTAGCGCTGACAAGAAAAAGACCTATTGCCTCTACGACGCGCCTAATCCTGAAGCTATTCGGTCCGCGGCTCGAAGAAACAACGTCCCTGCCGATGCGATCATTGAAATTGGCGGGGAAATTGGGCCGAATATGTTCGCGTAGCCATTCGTCGGCTAAGATTTCCACGCACGCGCCGACCCGATTCACCCGCACGTCGCCGTTCGCAGGGCTCGGCATCCGCTTGAATGCTTGCGCCTGCTCCACGCGGGGATCGGGAGAGGGGTTTGCGCCGGTCCCTAACATCCCGGAACAGCATCCCTCCCTCCAGGGGACCGCTCGGCGATGCTGGGGAAAATAGATTCACAAAGCGGCTGAACGGTCGGTGAAATGACTCGATCGGATAGCTGCGGCGAGCGGAAACGCACAACGCCGCCCGAGCGGAATATGATCGCGGAGGCGGCGTTGGTTTAGGTGCCGAGCCCTCAAAATCCCCGGCGTGATTCTGTTTGCACGAGGCGTGTTAAGATTCAACGAAAACGGTTCGTTCACCGTAGTCATACGGCCACTCGGTAGTGCGCACAGGTTGTGAGTGGTGCTCCCATCCGTGAGCGGCAAACGAAAGGGGACAGCACTGAATAGAAGCCGCCGACTGAAGGCAGCCTTGCTTCCTTTCATCTTCATCAATGGCCGCCAACTGATTGAGTTGGATTGCCAGCATGGACCAGCTTCTAGGCGGCGTGGACGAATTGGTTGACGTTGCCGAATGGCTTGATTCAAGGCTGACCTTCTGCTCGACCCCTAGGTATATCTGAAAAAGCTTGATCAGCGAGACCACTGACGGAAACTGTCAGTGGCCCCTGGTAACTCCCCTTTCCAACGCTACAAGGAGGATTCGATGCTCGACCACGTCATCGTGACCGTGAGTGATTTTACGCGTTCGATCGCGTTTTACGCGCAGGCTCTCAAGCCGCTCGGGATCACAGATTTTCTGGACTATAAAGGCCAGGATGGTCACCCAGACAAGGCTTCGGAAATAAC
>VAZV01000148.1 GCA_005884765.1 Alphaproteobacteria bacterium | reverse complement strand
GCCCGATATTACGCTGGACTATTGCGCCCTGTGACGCGCTTGAACCATCGAAAGCTGCGACGAAATCTGCAAGAGACGGCGCAGGTTCATCATGCTACAATCAAACCTCGATAGCCGAGAGACGGCGATGCTGTTTCGTCTCGTATTTGTTCTTGGGTCGATAGCGGCGCTGCTGGTTCATCCGCTTGACGCCGTGGCGCAGGACATGCTGCGTTATGTCGACCTCAACAGTCCGGACATGTCGACATCGGAGATGACGCGCGACGAGGTCGACGCGGCTCTCAAGGCGCAGCCGCAAGCCGGCGCGGACCAGCGCGCTGCCGATCTGCAGGGAAAGCGGCTGTCTCGCCTCGATCTCTCGGGGCTTGATTTTTCCGCCAGCAATCTTCGGCTGGCAAAGCTCAACCGCACCAACCTGAAAGGCGCGCGCTTCGATCGGGCCATCCTGAATCAGGCCTGGATGATCGAGGCGGATTTGACGCAGGCCTCTCTCGTCAAGGCATCGCTGCTCAGCACGCAGATGCAGCGCGCCAAGCTTGGCGGCGCCGATTTGAGCGGCGCGCGCATCACTGGCGACCTCTCCGGCGCCAGCCTGGCCGGGGCCAGGCTTGCTGGCGCCGATCTGTCCGCGGACATGCGCAACCAATCGATGGGCCTGATGCGGGGCGTGCTCAAATCCGCCGATCTCAGAAATGCGGATCTAAGCGGCGCCAATCTCTTGCGCGCCGACCTCTCCTTTGCGAAGCTGCAGAACGCCAATCTTTCGAATTGCAATCTTAACCACGCCGACCTTGCGGGAGCGGACTTGACCAACGCCAATCTCGCCGGTGCCGATCTCACCGAGGCCGACCTGACGTCGACCCTATTGCCGGGCGCGACCGCGCTCGCGCAAGCCCGCAATCTGGATAAGGCCTGGAACCTGGACCGGGCGCGACGCCCAAAAGGCGACGAGTGACATACGATGTTCGCCTGGATTTTGATCCTGATCCCCTGGCTTGCGCTGCTTTCGTTGATTTTGCACGACGCGACCAAGGAGGATAGCGCCGGCAGCGCTATTTCGATCGCCGCCAGGAATTTCAAGGCGTTGATTGGTTGGACCATTCCGAAGGCACGCAGGTTGTGGGCGTTCAGCCATCGGGTTCCACGGAAAAGCGCATCGAAACCCGCCGTGAAGATCATGGCGGCGACAGCGATTTCTTCATCGTCCATTCGGCAGGGCGAGCCAGGTGCGATCAAGCAGGCGCCTGCCTCGTCGCCACAGAACCCGCCAAAGAAGAAGTGGTGGCGCAGGGATCACCGGGTTCCGGTTGCGATCCCGGAGCTTGAACTGGCGATCTCGGAAGCCGTCAGGAAGGCTGCGCCTGGCTGCGAAGACCTGGTTGGGGTGATCGTCCGGCACACGCCGCCGAAATCGAATCTCGATCCTAATTGGGCGGTTCACGGCGTAAGGTTCGGCAAGGCCGACAGAAAGATGGTCAATGAGGCTCTCACTGGCGTGGTCGAACGCATGAAGAAAGAATTTCTGCTGAGCGACGATTGATCCTGCGTCCTCATCCTGAGAGGCTTGCGACCGAGCAAGGGTAGCCCGGATGAGCGAAGCGACATCCGGGTCGATCTATGAATACACAAACCCGCATGTCGCTCCGCTCATGCGGGCTACGTTGCTCACTCCCCCCGAAACACCGGCTTCCTGCGCTCATTGAACGCGAGCACGCCTTCCCGGCGGTCTTCGGTTCCGACCAAGCGATTGTAGGCCTCGATCTCGAATGCGAGGCCGTCCCACACCGACATCTGCAGGCCGCGATGAATGGCTTGCTTGGCCTGACGCACCGCGAGCGGACCGTTGGCGGCAATGCGCCTGGCTATTTCAAACGCGGTCTCCAGCAGGCTTTCCGGTTCGACCACCCGGTTGACAAGTCCCCATGCTTCCGCCTCCAGCGCCGTGAACGGCAGGCCCGACAGGATCAACTCCTTGGCGCGACGCTCGCCTATGGCCCGGGCCAGATTCTGGGTACCGCCCGCGCCCGGCATGATGCCAAGGGTGACCTCCGTCAACGCAAAGCGCGCATTGCTTGCGGCATAGACGAAGTCCGACGCCGCTGCGATCTCGCAGCCGCCGCCATAGGCCGCGCCGTTGACAGCGGCAACCAGCGGGACCGGGCATCCCATCAGCGCCCGCACCATGCGTTCGAAAATCAAATGCTGCGACCGCCAGGCCTGATCGCTCATGCCGTTGCGCTCCTTGAGATCGCCGCCGGCGCAAAACGCCTTCTCGCCGTGGCCGGTGACGATCACGACGCGCAGCTCTTCCAGATCAATCGCGAGCGCTTCGAATAACTCCACGAGATCGAGCCCCATGCGCGTGTTCAACGCGTTCGATACTTCGGGCCGATTGAGCGTGACCAGCAGGATGTCATTGTGGTCGCGGGAAACGACGATCGTCTCAAAATCGGTGCGCATCGAATGCTCCTCCGTTCTGGACCAAGGCTTGCTCGACCAGGGCTTGCTCGACCAAGACTGCTCGACCAAGACTGCTCGACCAAGGCTTCATCTTCCGTCGGTGTTTGCCAAGTGGCAACCGTCCAAAGGCCGCTTTTGCCAAAGTTGGCACGCCGCGGCTTTGCGAGGCCGGAGTGATTTGCCCGACGGGTCGGCTTTGCGAATTCGTGTCCAGCCCTCGTTCGAAAAATATTTTCCTTGTGCCGTCGGGCAAATCAGAGCCACTGAGTCTGCCGTCTCGTGCCCTCCAGGACGGACGCTTCGCGGTCGTCACGAACGTTGGTGCGAGATGCGGTGGACGCTTTGGTGTCGCAAGACGAACGATGCTGTAGCGGACGGCAAAGCCGTGTGGTCCTGACGCCCCGACGCTGGCGTCAAGTTTGCAGGTAAGGCCCTGCAGGCGACGGTGGCAAGAAAGCCCGGTCACCGGGGAGAGCGCGTTATAAGCCGTAAACCATTGCGCAGGGAAGGCCGGACTGTTTCGGCGAACCTGTGGCGACTACGCTCGTGCGCTTTTTTTTGCGTGCGAGGCTACGGGTGCTTGCTGAGCACCCGGCTTTCCCTGCGCCCTCTATCTTTCGAGGGACCTGCTTGTGAATAATTCGGGCGCCATCCGCGCCGCGGGATCGTTGACGCACGTCCCGTCGCTGTCATGCCCCGGCTTGACCGGGGCATCCAGTACGCCGCGGCTTCTCGACTTAATCGCCGGCGTCTCTAGGATACTGGATCGCCCGGTCCCGTCTACGCCAAGGCTTCGCCGGGCTTTCGGTCTCAGGCGCGCCGAAGCTTTGACGGAGGTCGCAAGCCGGGCAATGACATCAGGAGAAACGCCGGCTCACGCCATTATGCTCGCGCGAACGGGATACCGAGGGGATCAACATGAACGGCAATCGTTACTACGGAGTTCGGGTCGAGGGCGCAAAATACGGCGTGGGCTTTGGCTCCGCGCTTGCGATCGCGATCTCCTACACGACAAACCATTCGATACTCTGGGCGATCATCCACGGCATTCTGGGCTGGCTTTACGTCATCTATTTCGCATTGTTTCGGTGAATGACCGCGCTTATCGCGCCTAAAGCGCGATGAGATTAAGTTAGATCGTCATCGCGCCTTAGGTTTTTGATTGAGCATGATCTTTTCGGAAAACCGGTGTCCACTTTTCCGGATCATGCTCTAAGTCATGCTTCCCGGCATGAAGCAGCGAATATCGATCGTCATATGGTCGGGCCAGCGGTGATAGACCGGCCACACCATCGTGCGGCCGGCTCTGTTGGGCTCGGTGATCACGGTTTCGTCGGGCACGTCCCACCATTGGTCTTCGATACGAACGCGGTAGTGGCCGTTGCTGGATTCCCAATCCGCATCCGCAAGCGCCGCACCGTCGGCATCCGAGCAGCACGGGCCCTTCCCGCTCGTGAGGCTCTCGAACCATGGCTTGAGCGGCGAGCCGGCATAACGACCATCGTCACGCGCGAAAGCGTCACGTGCGAAGGCGGCCGCGGCGATCAGCAGCGCCGCGAACAGAATGCGGAGTTTCATCGATGATTACCCCACAGCGCAGAATCAAGTATTGCCCCGATCCTAGCAACGTTCGTGCCAATCGCCCGTTCCCGGCAGGGTCGCGAGCAAGTTGTCCGCAGCAAAAAGCCCGGCTCATGGCCGGGCTTTTTTCGTTTCTAGTGGCGCTGATGGCCGGGAGGACCGCCGCCTCCGCCCGGTCCGCCGCCAACATGCGGTGCGGGCGCCGCGTTGACGTGAGGTGCGCCGCCACCACCGGCACGCGGTGCCGCCTGCGGGCCACCCATTTGGGCGCGTGCACCCATCGGCGGGCCACCGACACGGGCCGCATTAGGCTGCGCGACATGCGGCTGCATGGCAGGCCGCGTTGGCGCGGCGGAGAAGCGCGTGGCTTCATGCCCGCGTGCCATCGGCTGCATGGTTCGGCCGGGGCCGTTCACATGGGCGAAGCGTCCTTGTTGTATGGTTTGCGCCTCGCGTCCACGGGCCAAGCCCTCGCGTCCACGGGTAAAGCTCTCGCGTTCACGCGCAAAGCTCTCGCGTCCACGGGCAAAACCCTGCTCACGCGTTACGCGCTGTGCGAAGCCGGGGCGTGTCCGCCCTTCCGTGACTGCCGTGCGCGACTCGGTCGTGCGTGTCTCAGTCCTGCCGAAACGCGCCGACCGCTCGGACGGGATCTGCGTTGCAAAGCGGGCGTGGGATTGCCAGTAGCTGCTCCAATAGGCGCGGCGGTGATACCAAGGCCTGCCCGGATAGTAGCTCGCCCAGTACGAGTTGAGCTCGAACGGCACGATGGGCACGTCGACGACGTCGACATAGTCAGGCAGATAGACGTAGCGGTTGCGGTAGAGATATTCGAGATATCGCGACGAAACCCAGCCGCGGTCGCCGGACCAGCTCACGTCGCACCAGGCGTCGCCCCTGATGCAGCCATGAATATTGACGTGGGCACCGCCGGGAATGCGATCGACCATCGGAAAGCCTGGCCCGGGCCCTGCCCTCATGCCGACCGATGTGGTGACAATGCCCGGCGCCGCCAGCGCGGCGGTGGGCGTCAGCAACATTGCTGCAACGAAAATTCCTCTCAGGCGCATGGCGAATCTCCTCCATCTTTTGAAGCGCAACGCGCGAATGGAACGAGCGTTCCGGGAGAGATTGTCGCATCAGCCGAAAAGCTAAATTTGCCCCGGAAGATGAACGGGTCGTTCATCTTCGAACCAAGGCCGCTGCGGCGCACGCGTTGCCCGCAAAACGATCGCCCCGAGGATCAGCGCGAAGCCGATCAACACCAACACCAGGCCGCGCAGCGCGATCCAGGCCTCGGACTTCCTTTCGATCATCGGCGAAGCGACCTGAGCGATATCTACCGAACGCGCGGCGAGCGGGGCTTGCTCGATTTCCACCCAGCGATCTCCCCATCGCGTAGGCGCGGCAGCATCGTCGTTCGCATCGGGCCGGGCATCCCGCGACGCCCCCATCGGGTCGTCGTCGGGCAACATCGCCGACATCGAATCGCGCCACGTTGGTTGATCGACCTTGGGCTGATCGATCTTGGGCTGATCGATTTCTCGCTGAACTTCATGGCTGGGAGCCGTGGGCCGAACTTGATGGATCGGATGGCTTCCGGCGGGCATCGCGCCCCAGCAATGATCCGGGCCATGCCAGTAGATGTGCAGGGTAGGAAAATGCTGACGCGCTTCGGCCTTGCTCATGCAGGACTCTGAAGCTTGCGATGGCGTGGTCGCCACCAACATGGTCACAACGATCACCGCGACACGCATGGGGTCGCTCCGTCTGGGGTCATCGGGTCCCGTCGCTGCCTCCACGAGTGTCAACCCGTGGCAGGGCCTAAACCCCAGGGCCTAAACCCAATGACCGAACGCGCTCCCAGCCGGCCTATCCAATTTCACTTGGCTTGAGTCGGGAGGCAGATTTGAGACGAAATTGAAAACGCATTGAGGCGCTATTGGACGACATCGAGTCTGACCTTTGCAACACCCCTTCCAACCATTCCCAGCGCATCGGCGGCGGAAGACGAGACGTCGACCACGCGACCAGGAACGTACGGACCGCGGTCATTGACCCGGACTGTGACAGACCGGCCGGTCGCGACGTCGGTCACGCGCAGCTTTGTGCCGAAGGGCAACGTCGGATGGGCGGCGGTCAATTCGCGCGCATCGAACTTTTCGCCGCTCGCGGTCCGTGCTCCCTCGCTGTAGAAAGAGGCAAGTCCCTGCGAGGTAACACGTCCCTGCGAGGCAATCTGTGTCTCCGCATGTTTGTGGGGCGCAAACGGCGTGTGCTTTTTCACCGACGCCACACGCCGGTTCGTGCGGAACGACGACGTTCGATCGTGTTGCAGCGACGCCTGTCGACTGCCGCCGACAAATCCGGAATTTCTGGTGACGACAGAAGACTGGGCGCACGCCGTCAGCAAAGCCCCTGCGAGCGCGATCGTCAGCAGCCGAAAGACGTGCGAAAGATCGGCGCACGCGGTCTTGGCACATCCCTTGGCACATCCGATGGATGCCATGTCGTATCCCCAAGTCCAGCGCCCCCGCGCCCAAACCGAAATCCGACCGACCACAAGGGCGGAATCCAATGAGGGCGGAACCGTGGCCGGATAGACCAGGCACGACATCAACGACACGATTGCATTCAGGTGTGATTATTGTGCCACAGCCCCGCGAGGCGGCGTGGAGCCTGCGGCTTCAACGATTGATCAGATGCGGCGACCCGGGGTGCGCCCGGTCCATGCACTCTGGCTCGGCGGCAGCACGACGACGGTCGCGCCTTGCCTCACCCGATCAAAGAGATCGATGACATCCTCGTTGGTCATGCGGATGCAGCCGGAGGAGATGGCTTGGCCGATATATTCCGGCTGATTGGTGCCGTGGATGCGGTACAGGGTATCCTTGTTGCCCTCGTAGAGATAGAGCGCCCTCGCCCCCAGCGGATTGGCTGGACCGCCGGGAATGCGCGGCGGGTAAGGGCCGAGCCGCGCCTGAATCTCCGGCGTTGGGATCCAATCGGGCCATTCAGCCATGCGGCCGACCGCGGCGACGCCGGAGAAGGCCAGCGCTTCCTCCCCCACCGCCACGCCGTAGCGGATCGCCTTGCCGCCGGGCAGCACGTAGTAAAGATAACGCGCATCAGTATCGACCAGGATCGTGCCTGGCGCCTCCTTGCGCGAATAGTCCACGACATGCCGTCGATAGGATTCTGGAATGTCCGCCCGCGCATAGGGTGGATGGGCGAGCAACTGGCGGTCGCGTGGGGTAAAATTGGCATCCGACGAGGGCGCGAGCGTCGCTTGCATGCAGCCGCCCAGCCCAAAGGCGAGCAGCCCCATCAGCAACAATGCAATCCCGGACCTCGGCACCGCCTGGCCTCCAAAGCGTCAGGTTGCACCATATGCTTCTCGAATAGTGCAGAAATCATGGCGTTGAGTTGCACAATAAACACAGAGACCGCCGTAGCTTCCCTTACCGGGTTTATCCGGATTTTCCGCAGCGATTGCCGCTGCTATCCGTTGAGCCTGCACGTCGCTCTTCGCAGGAGGCGGAACATGGCCCAGGTCTATTTCCACTACTCCAACACCCAGGGAGCGTTGACCGATCGATGCGGCGCTGCCGTGCGCGATCTGGCTGAGGCGCGCGAGCATGCGGCCGTTGTTGTGCGTTCGCTCATCACAAGACCCAACCTGGAAGATTGGCGCGGCTGGGTCCTGCACGTCAGCGATGATATCGGCGAGGAGATCTTCAGCGTGCCGTTCGCCTCCGCGCTCGGCAAACTGCATTGAGCGGCGCTATGTGGGTCGCGCAGTCGCCATCCGTGCCACTTCTCCGGTGCTTGAGCGTGATCGTGACGCGATGGCATAGACTGATGAGAATTGCCAACTATCGGCCTGAGCTTCATTACATGCGGGGGCCCGGCCCGAAGTGGCACGCGAAGCATCAAAGCCGCGTGTATTGAGCCCGCGTCGTCGCGATCTCCCGCGGCGCGTCAGCTGTGATGCGGGCCCCGCATGATCTTCATGGCGTCCTCGATGTGGCGCCACTCTTTTGCTTCTTCTGCCTCGCCCCTGCTCTCGCAAGCGACCGCTTTCTGGGCTGCCTGGGCGATAGCCTCCAAGCCGTGCTTCTCGAGCATCTGCCGCGCGATCGTGTGAATTTGCGTCTCGGGTATCATGTCGCTCTCCCTGATGTTGCGCCACTCGGAGCTAGCGGTGACCGGCCCCCGTCGCTCGCTTGACCCCTTTAAACGATCCAACCGGAGCTCTCGTTCCGTTGCCCACTGGACCATCTGCCCACTGGGCCGCGGCAATCGTGTGGATGGCACGCATCGCGCGGATGGGAACTTATGCCCAAATCATGTGCGTGTTAGGTTCGACGTCCTGCCAAAAGAAAAACAAAGGGAGGATTTCGATGAAGATGGCGGTGCATGACAGCCACCTCGTGAAAACGACGATCGCGGCCGCCTTGCTTGTTGCAATGGCGCAGCCGGGCTTTGGCGAGCGCCTGAACTACAAGCCCGTCACCGTGAAGACGCCCGACGGATTGACCATATCGGCGCAGGAATGGGGCAATCCGGCCGGCCCGGAAATCCTGTTCATCCATGGTTTCTCGCAGAGTCATCTGTCGTGGATGCGCCAGGTCGGCAGCGACCTCGCCAAAGAGTTTCGCATCGTGACCTACGACTTGCGCGGGCACGGCAATTCCGACAAGCCGCTGGATGCCGCGCGCTACCGGGATTCAAAGGCCTGGGGTGACGAGGTGCAGGCCGTGATCGACACCGCCGGGCTCAAACGCCCGGTGCTGGTCGGCTGGTCCTATGCCGGCCGCGTGATCTCGGATTATCTCGCGACCCATGGTGCAGGTCAGCTCGCCGGCATCAACTTCGTCGATGCTCCGATCAAGGTTGATCCCGCCCTGATTGGCGACAACCTCAAGAACCTGCCGCTGATGGCGTCGGAGGATCTCGTCACCAACATCACGGCAACGCGAGCCTTCCTGCACGGCTGCTTCTCCAGGCAACCGAGCGCCGACGACTATGAGACCATGCTCGCCTTCAACATGATGGTGTTGCCCAAGGTGCGGGCCGGCCTTGGCGGCCGTCCGCTCGACGCCAGCCACATGATGTCCAAACTGAAGCTGCCGGTGCTGGTGACCCATGGCGCAGAGGACCGCAACGCCAAGGTCGGCGCCGGCCAGTACACCGCCTCGATCATCCCGGGGGCCAAGCTCTCCATCTATGAAGGGATCGGCCATTCCCCGTTCTACGAGGACGCCCCTCGCTTTAACACCGAACTGGCCGCGTTCGTGCGCGCCGCCGCCAAGACCAACTGACAAGCCAAACAGACAAGACAAATTGCAAGATCAATCGATGGCCTGAGGGATCGCAGCAACCTGCGATCCCGGGTTGCGAGGTGGTATCCAGTCAGAGATCGTCCAACTCAGGAGGATCGAACCAGTTCGTCAGTGACAAGCCGCCATCGACCACAATCGCTGCACCTGTGACATAGGCCGACACGCGGTTCGACAACACGGCCAGTGCCATCGGGGCCAGGTCTTCACTGCGGCCGAGGCGGCCGAGCGGGATATGTCGCGCGAGCGCCGGATCGGCGACGAAACCGCCGGCGGCAATGGCGCCCGGCACCAATGCATTGACGCGGATGCCGAAGCGGCCAAAGGTCTTGGCCAATTCCTTCACCAGCATAGCGAGAGCCGCTTTGGCGGTTGAGTAGTGCGGCAGGTTGCGCGGCGTGCCGGCGTGCAGCGAGGTCAGGAACAGGAACGAGCCGGGCTCACGAGCAGCGATGAGTTTTCGCGCGAGTTCGCGTGCGAGGTGAAAGCCGGCCTCCAGATTGACGGCATGCATCTGCTTCCAGGTCGCTCTATTGACGGCGAACGCGTGATCAGCCTCCCGGCGCGAGGGCGACGCGCTGTGAACGAAGTGTGTCACCTGCCCGACGGCTGACTGTGCTTGCGCGAGCAGCGCATCGCAGGCGGCGGTATCAGCGAGGTCGCCGACCCAGGGCACCGCCAAGTCGGGTCGCGGCGAGGTTTTGGCTGCCGCGGTGACCGTATCCTTGTTCACATCAGCGAACACGGTTCGCACGCCCTCGCCGACCAAGGCCTGCGCGATGGCGCGACCGATGCCGTTTCCGGCGCCGGTCACCAGAGCTGCCTCGCGCACGGGGTCGAATGGAGCGTTGAGCAGGCTCATCTCGATTGCGGTTTCCAAAGCGGCGACATCTCGCGCTTGTTTCGTGCGAGACGGCTCACACCGGCGCACGCAGCAATTCTATCGCCCCCGCGAGGGCATGCGCAACAAGCGATGGCATGCATAGCGAGAGAAGGCTGGTTAGTGCCTGTTGGTATACTTCGTCGAAGCGGGTTGATCGGACGGCTTGCCGAAAACACTGCGGCAGCCTTCGCTCAGGTTGGCGCGCTGCCGGCGCATGCAGGCCGTGATCCGCTCGACGTCGGGAATTTCCCACGAACAGAGACGGAAAACATCGCCGGTGCAAAGCCGCCGCTGATCCTCCTGCGTGAAGGCATGGCTCGCTGCAGGCAACATCGCCAGGCTGAAAGCCAGGCTGGACATGATTTTGAAATTTCGGGCCTTGAACCGAACCGCGCGCATCGTTGCCCCCAAAAGTCGACCGATGTTACGGCCACGCCGCCAAGCGGTTCGCCGCCTCGGAATCAATGATGATCGTATCGAGGCGATCGGGCTTTACAAGATTGCCGAATGACTGTGCACCGGAATTCTCGATTGGAGGTTGCATCTTCGTCTTCGTGTTCCGCGAACGGACCCGGCGCGGCCATTTCAGCGCACAACCCAAACCGCGCGGTGCATCTAATCAAAGCGCCAGTAATCAAAGCGCCAGCCTCGCATTGCGGATGCGCCACGCCGCAGGACTAATTACCTCGTCAAAGTCGATGTGCTGAGAACCAGAGCCTTACTGCTGCAGGTGAAGAATGGGCTCGAGGAGGAAATCGTCGCCGTCGATGCAGATGGGGCTTCTCCGTTTGGTGCTGCCGAACGCACTGCCGCCTTTTTGACGTTGTTCGACCATAACCATCCCGGAGGGTACGGTATGGGAGGCGGCAATTGCCTGAAATCACGAGGGCGGTTGTGCTGCGGCAAAGGACCGCTGCGGCATGCAAGTAGGCTCCGGACTCATGCCGCGCGGGCAGCTATGGCGCGGCCTGGTCGCCCTTGGCGCAATTTCTGTGCTGACAGGCGGTGCAGTACACGCCCAGAATCTCGACCAGGGCAAATCAGCCACCAAGCTGTATGCGGACGGTTGCGCGACATGTCATCACAGCGCACGCGGGCTTGCCAAAGGGCGCTTCCGCCTCACGCTGTTTCTGTTCCTGCAGGATCACTACGCGACCAATTCGAGCTCGGCCTGGGCGCTCACCTCCTATCTGGAGTCGGTCGATAGCCCAGCGCGCAGCCAATTGCGGGCCGCGGCTTCGAAGCGATCGTCTCCCGTTGTCAGCACGTCACGATCGTCATTGCGGCCGCCCCTGCCGGTGCCGGAGCGCTAGCAAGGCTGTTGCGCCCGGAAAACCTGCTATTCAGCGGCTTGCGCGAGATAGGCCTCGTAATTCCAGAGATTGGAGCGCGTGATGCATTTGCCGCAGTGGAAAAACGCCTTTTCAACGCCGACGACCATCGCGAGATCGGGCAGACGCCCATCGTCCACCATCGCGCTCCTGATACCCTGATCCCGGACAATTATGGCCCGACCGGCGACGCGAAGCGTTTCGCGCTGCTGCGGCACAAAGAAGATCAAGCCGACGCCGGGGTTCTGCAGCAAATTGTGGAAGGTATCGACGCGGCGGTTGCCGCGACGATCCGGGATCGCGAGGGTCGCATCGTCAAGGCATCTTACAAATCCCGCGCGATCTCCCTTTGGCGACAGATCAACCATGCCGAAGGCATCCGTTGAACCCACCACCACGAACGGAGAGGCGGCAATAAACTCCCGGCATCGGCGATCGAGCTTCCTGAGAATCTTGCTGGTGAACCACCGGTTGGCAGGCCCGACAACTTTCCGCAAATCCTGCTCGGTCGTGACCACCTCTTCGAACCGCTGGTCGAGCGGCGTCGCCATTTTTGAATCCAAGTTCTGCCCTCTCGCGAAACTGTGGATTGGAAAGGACAGTAGGTGGGTGGCGAATGTCAAATCAATCCACTGCGCGATTGGGAAGTCCGTTCGATTCGTGAACCCGCTGTAACGGTTGCGGCGGCAGTGCGACAGCAAGTTGGTTGTAGGGGGGCACCAGCTCACGGGTGCCGATCTTAAGCCGCAATGTTATCCAAGTTCCCGACTAGCAATAAGGCACATTGAATCCAACTGATTCGGCGGATGACCCCTGGAGTCCGCGAGGATATCGTATGGCATTTTTCAAGCGTGAGCTAAGCCCAATCGAGCGCTTCGAAAGTGCGCTGAGGGATAAGCAGGCGGTGCGGCAGAAGATGGCCGAGCGGTTGAGCACGGCCGAAACGTTGCTGGTCGAACAGCGGACCGCGGCTGAACGGCTGGCGGTGGCCGGTGCCAGCAATGCGCAGCTCGATCGGGCGGAGGCCAAGTTGCGTACCGTTGAGGAGCGCGCCAAAATGCTACGCGCCGAATTGGTGGAGTTCGACGAGCAGATCGTCTCCACCGAGCGCGCCTTGGCTGACGCCAAGGCGCAACGTGACCGTGACATGGCAGCGGACGAGATCGAGGGGTTGGCTGCGGCAATCGAGCAGGCTGCCCCAGGATTTGGTGCCGGTGCCGCCGCACTCGTGGATGCCGTAACAAAAAGCACGGCGTCAATACCGGAAGCGACCAGGTTCTCGGCAAGCGTCGATGCGCTGCGCCGCGAGGTGCTCGCGGCTGCGGACTTGATTTGCTGGGAGCTGCGGTCAGCTGCCGTGCGCACCCGTGCGGGCAACGCGAACCTGGTGCTCGCGCCACCTACCCCAGAGCACGTGCCACTGCCTGAGATCGAGCGGCAACTGGTTTACACGCTCAATCCGCTTCTGTGGCGCGAGGGCAGCGAAGTGCGCAGGGTCCCGGCGTTCGCGATGGTCGCCCTGCCAAAGATGTTGCTGCCGGTCGCCCTGCGGCATCAGCATGTGGATTATCTGAATGCCCGGCGCGTGCAGACCCTAATCCACGTTCATGGCAGCGGAGGGTTCGATGGCGATCTGCCTGCGGACGCTCCGCAACTCGTCGATCTCGATGCGCTCACCGCGGAGGAGAGGGAAAAGAAGGAGAGCGCGCAGGCGGATGTTGCGTGAGGCACCAGGAACATCGGGCATTATCGAAACAGGAAGCATCAACTCAAGATGCCCTTGAGCCCGGCATATATCGAACCGATGGCCGTCACAGCTACGCCGACGAGTGGACCCGCCGTATGGATGAGGTCTTGGATGAGGCGCGCCCTGCGGCGCAGTTGCTCCTCGCCGACATGGTGGCCGAGCAACCGCGCAATCTTGAAAGCCGCGGCATTTGGCTTGCCGCCCTGCGCCAGTACTTTCGGCAACGCCTGAAAGATCAAGACGCCGAGGATATTACCCGAGACGAAGGCCAGCAGGATACTACTGCCGTATTCGACGACCTCACGCCATTCGACGAACGATCCCGGCACGATCGGTACCTGGTCATGAAGTCCTGTCACGATCAGCATCAACGTGATGCTTAAGGTTGCCGTAACGCCGCCCAGCGCAAGCGCACCCTCGAGCCAGACTTTATTTAACGGATAAGCTGCAAAGCCGAACAAGCCCGGGATGAGAACCGACGCCAGCCGCAGCGGCAGCGGAGAGAGGTTCAGCACAATCGTGACCACGACATGCGCGATCACCAGCAGTGCGGTGGGAACAAGAACATACAGCACGATGTGAGAAGAAAAATAGCGGACTGGATATTTGTATCGCTCGAGCCTGGTATTTACGCGATCCAGATCGCGTCTCAGCCTATCCAATTCCGCAACGAGATCCTGGGTTTCAAGCAGCATAGGGCGCACGACGCGCAAGTCGCGCGAACAGTGCTTGCAAGCAATGGCTTCGTCCTTGATGGTTTCAGCGCAAAAAGGACATTCCATCGGTGCTATCGAGATTTCCTGCGCGTTCTAATCGTCTCAATTTCGCGCCGCGCC
Source organism: Alphaproteobacteria bacterium (assembly GCA_005884765.1). GTDB lineage: Bacteria > Pseudomonadota > Alphaproteobacteria > Rhizobiales > Xanthobacteraceae > Bradyrhizobium. Next base: position 56,419 of record VAZV01000148.1, on the reverse strand, counting down.
CTGTGAAGTTCTTCCCGGATGATATCGCGCTTGCGCAGAAGTTCGTCCCGTTCAGCCATTAGCGTCGCTGGTATTGCAATATCTCGCGAGCAAGTGACGCAAACGAGTGTTCCTTCGGCATTTTGCGATAGGCAGTAGGGACACGGCAGCATGGTACTAGGGCACGATTTTTAGAACGAAGCTGGTGGTGCCGACGTGACCATCGCTATCTTTGACGTCAACTCGAATGATGTATTCGCCTGGCGGTAGTTCGGTATCGGGCATATCGATACCCGCATTTTGCACGAATGGCTTGATGCGGGAGGTGAGGTCGACATTTGGTGTTCGCAGAAACGTCATCTTGACGGAGTCTGGATCAATCTTGGCTCCACCGAACGACTCAAATTTCAGTTGAAGTCGCAGTGGCGAATGCACCGTATCGCCCGGTGAAACGAACTCCACCTTCGGCGCTCGCAAAATCCCGCGTCGGTCCGCTGCAACCGCGCCTTTCGGCGGCGGCAGCTGAGCTTCTTCTTCTGTAATCAACTTGGTCGCATGAGCCCCGCCTGACACGCTTAGTCCGGCTGCTACCAGTATCGAACCAATCTTGTTCATCATGTATCCGGGGTCTCGCCGTACGGTTGGAAAGTGCTTCAACGTGCACCGCCATCACCGATAATCGTGTACGGCGCCCAGAACAAGGGATGCGCGTAAGCGAATTCGGTTTTGCCTTCGCTGTTAAGATAACCGGGTCCGTCCACGAGCGCCATCATCGCCTGGCGGAGTGCTTCGCTGCGACCCAGCTTTGGATTTTCTGCCTGACGCTTGAACAAGTCGGTAACCAGTTGTCGGGCAGACTGGGAGTGCACCGACCAGTTCGTGACCAACAACGCCCGGGTTCCCGCGTAGAAGAACGCACGACCAAGTCCGGACGCGGCCTCCGCACCGGCTCCGGCGCCGGCAGCGGTATTACAGGCCGACAAAACAACCCAATCCGCATCAAGCCTGAGGCCCAGGATTTCTTCCATTGTCAGAAGGCCGTCGCCGTCCTCTCCCGTGACGGTCGGCGATGACAATGCCAAGGCCGGCTGCGTCAAGCCATTGAGTTCACCGGGCACGAGGCCGTGGGTGGCGAAAGCCAGGATCTTGAACCCGGACAGATCCAGGGTCTTGACCGCGCTTTCCGTCGCGTTCTTGCCGAGATGCAGCACTTTGGCCGGGTCGGCGTGCAATGCCAGCGCAATCGACTTCAATTCGTCGGCCGTGTCCGGCAAGCGCGGTAAAAGGCCTAATTCCGCGCTATCCACGCCCTCGAGTTTTGGGCTGCTCCGCCGCTTCAACGGCGTTCCACGGCTTAGGTTGTTGCTCGCATCGGCGATCTGAACCCTACTCTCTGCGGTTTCCGCTTCGGCTTGCTGGTCCGTGTTGAAATACGGGTCGCCAAATGCCACGAATTCTTCCCGATTGGGCTTGCCGGGCGGCAGCTGCCGGAGTGTGCGCAGGGCCGCCGCCGAGGGTATCGTCGTCACCCCATGGGTTCGGGCGAGCCACGGCACCCCTCGATAGCCCGAAAATAGAGCGTCATCGCCATCCTTGGCTGCAGCCAGTGCCGTCGGCAATAAGGAAACAGGCAGCAAGCCTAACGCGCCGTTGGTGACGACAATCAAGCTCTTGGCGGACTTCCAACCGCTTTCGACCGGCTTCAAGAGCAACTCGTAAAGTCCATAAGCCAGCCCCAAGTCGAAGCCGGGGATATCCGATATCATGGCTGCCTGCGGCTCGAGAGCCTCCCGCAATTTGCGAATTTTGGTTTCAATCTCCCCGCTCTTCGCAGCGATCTGGGCGAACGCAATGGGACCTGCCTTTGGCACGGCCCAAACAAAACTTCTATTCAGACCGAAATAGAAAGACAGCATTGCTTCGCCGTCCACTAGCGTGGCTCTTATTTCTTCGATCGTCGGCGGCTTTGGCGAAATCAGATCGGCATAAGCTGGAAATTTTTGATTGATTTCCTGGCGCGCCTTGTCCCGCTGCGCCCGCAGACTGCCGATGGAAGCGGTGATCGCTTGCACGCCTTTTTCATCGCGCTCATCCGACGATAGCGCGAGCACATTATTGAGCGTACCCAGTTGCGCATTCAACTGTTTGGAAAGATCCTGCTCCTTACGCACCAGTTCGCTGAGTGCCGGATCTTTGGCCGCGGCTCGCGCGCTCGACGCCGCCAGCGCTTGCTGGACGGAATGACCGCGAATAGCGTCAGCGAGGCCAAACGTTTCCGCGCCGACGTCGGCAACCAAACCCGTATTTCTCGCGAGCATGACGAAGTAGGTTTCCACGACAACCTGCAATCGAAAGCTGCGCGCTGCAACCGTCGTCGTATTGTCGTCGTCGGAGTTCTCCTGCGAGGCCGCCATCATGCCCGGTATGGCTGCCTTGAATTCGCGGATCGCCTCGGCATCGCGTCCCGCCTGCATCAGTCCAATGGCCAGCGTGCCGCGCGCGGATGCGGTGTCGAAATGAGTTTCGCCCACTCGACCCACCTGGCTCTTCACCAGTTGCTCCGCCGCCGCGATGCCCGCATCAACCTGGCCCGAGGAATAAAGCGAAAGAATCCGCGATGGATTTAGCTCGAAGATTCGACGCCGCTGTGGATCCCAGCCGGCAATCGACTTGTCGATCCGATCGTAAATCGCCGTCGCCTCGGGCTTGCGCTGCAGCGTAAGGATCCCCCCAAGTTGGGAAAGGATTTGCACCGTCGGTTGCGAATCGTCCGGGATGCCGACCGTTTGGTTGATTTCGAGGGCCACGCGCGTCAGTTGTTCGGCTTCTGTGTAGCGTCCTTCTTCAACAAGAATTGCTGCGAGGCCCATCACGTATCGCGTCGTCACCGCGTTGTACTTCCCCGTGTCCTTGAGCCTGGACAGCAAGGCGCGGCGGGCGTCGATCTCGGCTTCCCCCAATCGTCCCTGCCGCGCCTTCACGCGGGCTTGGCTGAGGACGGTGCCATCGATCGCCTGCAGAAGCAGCGATTCCGATGGAGGATTATCGGAATCGAGCACCGCCTTCATGCCCGCGTATTTGCGTTGCTCGGCGAGACGATAAGCGGCTTCGGCCTCACGGAACTGCCCGCGCGCCTCGAAAACAATTGCACGATTGAAATCAATCTCGGATTCCCAGGCATGAGCGAATTTGGCATAGGAAGCACGCCATCCTGGCATGCCACTGGTCCGCGCTTCCTGGATCAAGGACACGCTGCGGCGTAGATAGGCCTCGGCCTGAGGGATATCCCCCATTTGGAGAAGCATCGAGCTAATCTGCCGGTTGGTCGCAAACTGATAGCCCTTGGCACCCGGCGCATTGGTATCGCGCAACAGACGCTGATAGACCTCAAGCGCCTTTTTCGGGTCGCCGGCGACGGCATACTGCAGCGCGCCGAGCTGCATGAACCGTCCCATCAGGTTGAGACTGACAACTCCGCGTCCAACCTCGATTGCTTTGTTCGCATCCGTGATGGAATCTGCCAACCTGCCAAGTTGCGCACGCGCATTGCCACGGCCAAAATAGAATTGCGCTAGATCCTCTCGCGATTCCTTGCCGGTCGGAGAAGCATCAGCGGTTGCCTGCAACTGCTGAATGACCTTAAGGTCGGGCTTTTCGCTATCCAGGATCGCCGTGATGTCGGAAATCGTCCGCGGCGGAGCGACGAAGCCGGCGGGAAGTCCACTCCCCGCTGCAATCTTGGGTGCGGCCTCATTTGGAACTGCAATAGCCACGTTCGCGCGCCCATTGGCAGTATTCAGTGCTGCCTTGACGCATGCTTGAACGCGTGGCTTCGCCTTGGCGCGGCACGCCTCCAAGCTGCCCATACCACCACTTGATTGCATGCATGACATCACCATCGGCCTGCCGACTGTCATCCGGCAATTCTCGATGGCCGTTTCCATCGAAAGTGGAAACGCCAATCCCGTTGATCCGATCAGAAAGCAGAGCGCAGCGATTTGGCCAACAACCCGACGATGGAAACTATGCCCCAATTGGCGAAATAGCATTGCAAACACCTGCACAAAAGACACCGTTGAAATGCAAAATCCTATCTTCAAATTGCCCTCGATAACAAGACTCAATCAACCGTAGATCGACGGTTGGGCCACGGATTCAGTCGATCCCTGCGGCTCTTAAGCTTGCGGGCCGGAAAGCGAGATCTCTCGTTCCGCGCGGAAGACATTACTGTAAAGATTCGCAACCCACTGGCGTCCGCGCGACGTCATGTTGAGATAGCGTATTGCGGTCTGAACGTGAGGTGCCACGCTGTTCCAGTAGAATTGCGGATAGCGGTCGACGATGTCGGCGGGCGATGCATAGCCAAGCTGACGGTTCATGCCAACTTCTTCAAACTCATGATAGAGAGCGTTGGCTTTCCTGATGTAATTGGGATCGCCGAGTTGCCCGATGAAATCCGCCGCTCGAAGGATCGATGCCTCCTCATCATATTGCTGACCCTCGCCTGGAGGAAATCGGGTGCCTTCGATGGCATGAGCAATGCGCTGCTCATCGAGCTCCGCAATGCCCTTGATCCTCTCGATCACGTAGAGCTTCGATCGATCGACATGGTAGAGCATCAGGCTGGCATCGGATGAACCGCGCGGCAAACTCACCTTTCTGCCTGACGCATCAATCACAAAACCGTCCGCGTCGTCATCCTTGAGGAGGCCACGCACGTAGCCGATGTCGTGGGCAAGGCAGGCGATGATGACGTGCGCGTAGTCGCTCACGGTGATGTGGGCGTGCAACGCCCGACCGCGGAGGATATCATGTCCGGCAAGCGTTACGAGCAGCGTGTGCTCGACATTGTGGTAGAGAGCGTCGCTGTTTCCAATGCACTCGAGGGCTATGCGGGCGGCCGCCAGCACTATCTCGCGGTACGCCTGCGAAGATCCGTACACGTGGCGCATGAAGGAGCCGAGTAATTCCTCCAAGGCATCTGCCGCCAGCTCCGGTAAAGTCATCATTGAGGCTGCCCCGATGAAACTAACTTCCCGCGCGCGCTCCTGACTTCTCGCTTTGCTGCGAGCGAGCATACCGCATCTCTAGTTAGGCCACCACACACCGAATACCGCTCCGGGTGAAAAAGCGATAATATATTGCGACGCAGCTATTCGGGTGCCGCCGGTTCGAGATTCCTGCTCCTGACTACTTGCGCAAATTGAGTAGTCGCCTAGATCGCGACAGATGACGCACCTCGCAAGCCGCATCATCGGACATTACGAAAAACACGCAGCGGCGTGGGACAACGACCGCCAGAAAAGCGCGTGGAATGACCAGCTGTGGCACGATCGTTTCATCGATCACCTCCCGCCAGGCGCAATAGTTCTCGACCTTGGCTGTGGCTCAGGACGGCCGGTTGCGCAGCACCTGCATCACCGCGGACTGCGCGTGACTGGCGTCGATTCGTCTCCTACGATGATATCCCTCTGCCGGAGCCGCCTGCCCGACCACGAGTGGGTCGTGGCCGACATGAGACGGCTGTCGCTGGGCCGCCGCTTCGACGCTATCCTGGCCTGGGACAGTTTCTTTCACCTGGACCATGATGACCAACGCCGAATGTTTGCGGTGTTCGGAGAGCACTCATCCGCCGACGCGGTGCTGATGCTCAATACTGGACCTGAACATGGCGAGGGTGTCGGCGGCTATCGAGGCGATCCGCTCTATCATGCGAGCCTGGCACCCGCCGAATACGTGACCTTGATCAACGGAATCGGCTTTGAGGTTATCGAGTATGCCGCCAATGATGCGCGAGCGGGTGGACGCACGGTGTGGCTTTGCAGAAGCCGGGCGAAGTCCTGAATTGAAAAAGCGGCTGTCGGAATCGAAAGCGACGTTCGTTTGCGATTAACGCCCGTTGCGAGTCCAGTCTCAGGTGCGAATACGTCAGCATCAACGACACAAGCGACGGTAGGTAGGTAGGCAGGTCGTGCCAAAGTGACGGGACCGCAATCGCTCCGGCCAAATCACAAAAATAGTTCTGCCTCATAATCGTGATGACTCTGACGCAAGGAGAAGAAATAAGCTTGTGAATAAGGGAGGAGATTTTGCGATGAGCGATTGCACCATGATGGAGTCGTATTGCCTGGAGCGGTCAAGGTTAGATCCTCGGAACAGAGGTAAATGGATTGCGCAGGCCGAGCGTTGGCATGAACTTGCCCGGGCTCAGAACTCATGGCGTCATCAGAAAAAGCCGCCTCTTCAGCAATCCATGCATGCGGGCCCGATGGCAACCCAGCCTGGTACACGCCAGCAGGGCTGACTTTAGCCGCGTAGATAGCCCGCGTCCGGTTCCGCGATTGGCCGTCCGGCCGCAAAGTCGCGAAGCCACTGCCGCCAGAGCCGTCCTCAATCACCAGCTACGCCGGATCAGATACCCAGGTTTGCTCTCCGCATTGGCATTTGAACATGCTGATGGTGCGACCCTTATTGGAATCCAGCATCTTGCAGATCAGCTTGGGTTCCGCTGCGCAACGGCTGCAGCGACGCGGCTCCGTGGTCTCCGAGCCGGTCAGTTGGCTTGTACTGAAGTAATTCATGCTGCGCCCAAAAACTGAAGCTCTCAATGGTGCTCGCCGGCGGTTGGCCTTCTCAATTAGTACCAGCGCGAAACTTTTGGTTCAAAAACGCACGATATCGTGCGCGGCTGCTGCAATAGGTCATCGCCGCTGCTGATGGCGCCTCGGGTGAAATCAGTTCCGGATGTTGCTAGGCTGATCCTGGCAAGGTCGACGTGAGCCCTTGGATGCGCTCGCATCCACCGCTCCCGGCTACCTCGCCACTGCGGAAGACCCACGCGGGGCGACGTTCCGAAGCCACACAGCGAGACAGGCCATGGTGAAACCGTTTCCCTCGAAGACCCACATCGGCAACCACATGCTGCATCCGGAGACGCTGATGCTGAACTACGGCTACGATCCGCAACTGTCGGAAGGAGCCGTCAAACCACCGGTGTTCCTGACCTCGACCTTCGTCTTTCGGACCGCCGAAGACGGACAGGACTTCTTCGATTTCGTCTCGGGTCGGCGCGAGCCTCCCGAGGGAATGGGCGCGGGCCTGGTTTATTCGCGGTTCAATCACCCGAACAGCGAGATCGTCGAGGACAGGCTCGCTGTCTACGAGCGCACCGAGAAGTGCGCGCTGTTCTCCTCCGGCATGGCGGCGATTGCGACCACGATCCTCGCGTTCGCGCGCCCCGGCGACGTCATCCTGCACTCGCAACCGCTCTATGGCGGGACGGAAACTCTGCTTGCCAAGACACTCGCGGGCCTCTCCATCGGCGCCGTGGGTTTTGCCGACGGCATCGACGAAACCGCGGTCAGGCTGGCGGCGGAGGATGCCATGCGCAAAGGCCGGGTCACGATGATTTTCATCGAAACCCCGGCAAATCCCACCAACGGCCTGGTCGATATCGCGATGGTCCGCCGCATCGCTGAGAAGATTGGCCAGACCCAGGGGCACACGCCGATCGTTGCATGCGACAATACGTTGCTTGGGCCGGTGTTTCAGCGGCCGATCGAACACGGCGCGGATCTTTCGTTGTACTCGCTGACGAAATATATCGGCGGTCATTCCGACCTGATTGCGGGCGCAGCGCTCGGCTCAAAGGCCCTTATGAAAGACGTCAAAGCGCTGCGAGGCGCCATCGGCACCCAGCTGGACCCGCATTCCTGCTGGATGATCAGCCGGTCGCTCGAAACCCTGAGCATCCGCATGGAACGAGCTGACAGAAACGCGCGGCTCGTGGCGGATTACCTGCGCGACCACGCCAAGGTGGCGAAAGTTCACTACCTTGCTCACCACGACGAGACCTCGCCCGCCGGCCGTCTGTTCGCGAGACAATGCATCGGCGCCGGCTCCACGTTCTCGTTCGACATTGTCGGCGGCCAAGCCGCTGCATTCAAATTCTTGAACGCGCTGCAAATCTTCAAGCTCGCGGTGAGCCTGGGCGGCACCGAGTCGCTTGCCAGCCTGCCCGCCAGCATGACCCACTCCGGCGTTCCGGCTGATATCCGCCAAAAAATCGGCGTTCTCGACTCCACGATCCGGCTGTCGATCGGCATCGAACACCCCTCCGATCTGATCGCGGACATCGCGCAGGCTTTGAATGAGGCATAGCTGCACGACCGAATATTGCCGCCGATGACGAAGCCGCCGGCCTCGCCGATTACCTAGAATCGTACTCTTGTCGCCGCATTTCTCGGTATTGCTAGCCGGCAGGAACGAGGGGATTTGCATGAAAAAGACGATCGCGTTTGGGGCGCTGGCCCTTTCGCTGGTTTCTTCCGTGGCGATGGCGGACGAACGTCGCGGCGGCGACGCCGCGCTCGGAGCGCTATCGGGTGCAGTGGTGTTTGGACCGGTCGGCGCCGTGGCGGGCGCGGTCGTGGGGTATGCCGCCGGACCATCGATTGCGCATTCCTGGGGCTTTAGACGCTCGAGCGCCGCCCGTCGCGGACGGACATCGACCAAGCAAGAGGCGCGGATATCTCCTGTTGAGAGCCAGCCAGTCCCGAATAGGCCGGCCGCTCCGCCCCCGGCCGCGCAAGCGCCGGCACCCTCTCCTAAAGCTGCTTCCACGGCACCGCCGGTTCAGGGCCTGGAGTGAGGTGGCCTCGAGTACGGCATTTCTGCGCTGCCGCAGACCACACCTTGACGAGCGAAAGCGCACTCGACTGATTTGCTCCCGTGCGGAGATCAATATGGCGGCGCCCGTCTCGCCCGCTGCGCTTTCGCCGCCTCCATCCACCACGCCAGATCATCCGCGAAACGCGGGAAAGCTGCCTCCAGCGCTTTGCCGCCCTCGCCAATCGGCTTGCCGTCCGCCGACAGCGTCTGCATAATCGGGCCGGCTGCGATGGTGCTCGAAATCACCACCATGCCCATCTCCGAAAGCGTGCCATGCCAGGCGAGCGCGGCGCGGACGCCTGAAAAACGGCCCGCCGAATAGCTGGCGATCGCGGCGGGACGCCAGAACCACTCCTCGAGAAAATGATCGGTGAGGTTTTTCAGCCCCGGCTGGACGCCCCAATTATATTCGCCTGATATCAAGACGAACCCGTCGGCGCCCCGAATTTGACCAGCGAGTTTTTCCAACGCCGCGGGCGCCTCGCCTTTCGGATATTCCTTGTACATCCGGTCCAGCATCGGCAGGCCAACCGCCTTGGCGTCGATCAGCTCGACCTCGTTGCCGCGGCCGCGTAACCCCTCGACAACGAATTGCGCAAGGCGGATGCCCAAGCGATCCCTGCGGTACGAGCCGTAGAATACGAGAATGCGGTTGCTCATGGCATCCGCACATTAGCACGCTTGGGACGCCTGTCTCCCATCGGATCGTCCCGGCGTTTTCCAAATCTTAAGCAGGCGCTGCGCGCCGATCATCGCGGCAAAAAAATCGCCACAATCCTTTTTACGAAATCAACTTGTTTCGAGAAGGAGAGCCCGAGATGCGCATCAGAAACGCAATCTTCTTTGGTTCCGTTGTCGCCGCGGCCGTTCTGGCAACGCCGGTGCTGGCGAAGGATTCACAGTCCCAGAAAACCAACGACCAATCGACGATATCGACACCGTCCACTTCACCGCCCTGTCATGCGTACCAACAGGCCGCTGATGGATCGTGGACCGAGCTTCCATGCCAGACGGCGGATTCCCCTAGGCCAACGCAGCGGCACAAGGCCTCCGCCCGGAAGGCGGACGATGATGGGCACTGAAGCTGGAACCCGCGGGCTCCGTTTGAACGTTCCCTCGCCTGGCCGCGACTAACCGTCCAAACCTCGAGGGGCAGAGCATGACCGACCAGCAGACGACCGATAACGCGCGCCGCAGTCCGTTTATTGCTGTGCTGCTGCCCTGGCTCCTGATCGGCCAGTTTCTCTGGAAATTGCTGACGACGGCGCATGAATATCCGATGCGTGCCGAGCAGGTCATGACCATGACGTTCGATCTCGGCATGCTCGTCGGCCTGATCGCCTTGAGGAGCTCGATGCCGAAGCCGCTGTTCTGGATCGCGCTCGTCGCTGGTGTCGGGCTGTTTGCACTCCGCCTGACCAGCGACGCGGCTGGTGGACCGGCCATCTCGGCTATTCGCTGTCGTCGCGGTGAACGCCCTCGCGCCATCGCGGCTGTTTCAGAAAAGCGGGTTCGAAGGTCTGTCAGCTCCGCAAGCCCGGCGCTTCCTGCCCGGTGCGCGCGACATATTCGCTGTAGCCGCCGCCATATTGATGGATGCCCTCGGGCGTCAGCTCGAGCACCCGGTTGGACAGCGCCGCGAGAAAATGCCGGTCGTGCGAGACGAACAGCATGGTGCCCTCATATTCCGACAGTGCCGTGATCAGCATCTCCTTGGTCGCCATGTCCAGATGGTTGGTGGGCTCGTCCAGCACCAGAAAATTCGGCGGATCGTAGAGCATCTTCGCCATCACCAGCCGCGCCTTCTCGCCGCCCGACAGCACCCGGCATCTCTTCTCCACATCGTCGCCGGAGAAGCCGAAGCAGCCGGCGAGCGCCCGGAGCGAACCTTGGCCGGCCTGCGGAAACGCATCCTCCAGCGACTGAAACACCGTGCGCTCGCCCTCCAGGAGATCCATGGCATGCTGCGCGAAGTAGCCCATCTTGACGCTGCCGCCGACCGCTACCGTGCCGTCGTCCGGCTCGGTCGAACCGGCCACCAGTTTCAAAAGGGTCGACTTGCCCGCACCGTTGATGCCCATGACGCACCAGCGCTCCCGGCGGCGCACCTGGAAGTCTAACCCGTCATAGATCCGTCGCGCGCCATAGCCCTTGTGCACGCGCTTCAAGCTCACCACGTCCTCGCCGGAGCGCGGCGCCGGCAAAAACTCAAAGGCCACGGTCTGGCGCCGCCTCGGCGGCTCGACGCGCTCGATCTTCTCCAGCTTTTTGACCCGGCTCTGCACCTGCGCTGCGTGGGAAGCGCGCGCCTTGAAACGCTCGATGAACTTGATCTCCTTGGCGAGCATCGCCTGCTGGCGCTCGAACTGGGCCTGCTGCTGCTTCTCGTTCAGCGCGCGTTGCTGCTCATAGAACTCGTAATCGCCGGAATAGCTCGTCAACTGACCACCATCGATCTCCACCACCTTGTTGACGATGCGGTTCATGAATTCGCGATCGTGCGAAGTCATCAGCAGCGCACCCTCGTAAGCCCTAAGAAACTGCTCCAGCCAGATCAGGCTTTCGAGGTCGAGATGGTTGCTCGGTTCGTCCAGCAGCATGGCGTCGGGACGCATCAAGAGAATGCGCGCGAGCGCCACGCGCATCTTCCAGCCGCCGGAGAGCGCGCCGACATCGCCGTCCATCATCTCCTGGCTAAAACTCAAGCCGGCAAGGACTTCGCGGGCCCGCGTTTCCAGGGCATAGCCGTCGAGCTCCTCGAAGCGCGCCTGCACCTCGCCGTAACGGGCGATGATGTCGTCCATGTCATCGGCGCGCGCCGGATCGGCCATGGCGGCCTCGAGCTCTTTGAGCTCGACCGCAACCGCACTGACGGCTCCGGCGCCATCCATCACCTCGGCCACGGCGCTGCGGCCCGACATCTCGCCGACGTCCTGGCTGAAGTAACCGATGGTGACGCCGCGATCGACGGCGACCTGGCCCTCGTCGGGTTGGTCCTGGCCGGTAATCATCCGGAAAAGCGTGGTCTTGCCGGCGCCGTTCGGACCGACCAGACCGGCCTTCTCTCCCTTTAGCAGCGTCGCGGACGCTTCGATGAAGAGAATCTGGTGGCCATGTTGCTTGCTGACGTTGTCGAGACGGATCATTGGTGCCTGAGCAGGAGGAGAGTTAGAAGAATTTACGCCGTCTCTAAGCCATGTAGCCGGCTTACGGAAGCCCGCCCCGCGCGGCACAGCCAACGCAGCGCGCAAGGCGCACCCGATGACAGATTGGCGACACGTTCAGGAACTGAACCGAGCGCGGTAGTCCTGCGGCGTGGCGGATAGCACGCGGAGGAAGCTGCGCCGCATGGTTTCTTCCGAACCGAAGCCGCAACGCTGCGAGATTCGCTTCACCGGCAGGCGCGTCTCCGATAGCAGCCGACGCGCCGCCTCCACCCTCAGCCGCTCGACCGCACGCGCCGGCGTCAACCCGGTCGCCTCCAGATAGTGCCGGCTGAAACTGCGCTCGCTCATCCCGGCCTGCCTGGCGAGAAGCGGAAGTGAAATATCGTCCGGGAGATGCTGGTTGATCCAGTCATGAAGCGCGCCGAATTGATCTTCCGCCGACTGCAGCGCCAGCGCCGCGCTAAACTGCGCCTGACCGCCGGGACGCTTGAGAAAGACCACCAGATAGCGCGCCACCGCCAGCGCCGCGGTTCGACCGAGATCCTCCTCTACCAGCGCCAGTGCCAAATCGATCCCGGCGCTCACGCCGGCCGAAGTCCAGACCGTGCCGTCGCGCACAAAGATCGGATCGGATTCGACACGCACGGCGGGGAAACGCCGGGCAAGCTCGGCGCAAACCGACCAGTGGGTGGCCGCGCGTCGTCCGTCCAGCACATTTGAGGCCGCCAGCAGGAACGCGCCGGTGCAGACCGAAGCGACGCGACGCGCCCGCTCCGCTCGCCGCCGCACCCAGTCGACCAACTCCGGATCGGCTGAGGCCGCCTCGACACCCGGACCGCCGGCAACGATCAGCGTATCCAGTGCGGCGCTAATGCGCGGCAGCGGACGGGTCGCGATTCCGAGCCCTGCGGAAGCTGTCACGCCCTGCCCGCCCTTCGCCACCACCCGGAGCGAATAAGGCAGCGTTCCTCCTGCGTCCGCGGCCATATCATTGGCGGATGCGAACACCTGAAGCGGCCCCGTGACATCGAGCAGTTGCACCGAGGGATAGGCGAGCACCTCGATGATGCGAACAGCACCGGTCCGGGAGCTTGGCGGAGAACGAGGGGATTTTGGCATTTCCGCCAGAGCCTGCCCGGTTAGGTTCGGCCTGTCCACCCCTAAGCGTCCGGAGCTTCCCATGATCCCACGCGACACCCATTTACAAATCGGGGCGCTGGTGTTCGAAGGCGTCGATCAGATCGACCTGACAGGCCCGTTCGAGGTTCTGTCACGCATCCCGAACTCGACCTATCGCATCTACGGCAAATCAGCCGAACCGGTTCGCGACCTCAGGGGATTGCGGCTGACGCCGGATGCGGCGCTTGCCGACGCGCAGCAACTCGACGTACTCCATGTGCCCGGCGGCTTTGGGCAGGAAGCGCTGATGGACGACGCCGAAGTGCTGGGGTGGATCGCGGAGCAGGCCGCCGGCGCGCACAGCGTTTTCTCGGTATGCACGGGCGCGCTGCTTTGCGGCGCGGCCGGTCTGTTAAGAGGACGGCGGGCAACGACGCACTGGGCTTCGTTTCACCTGCTGCCTTTCTTCGGCGCCATACCGGTCAACGAACGCGTCGTCGTGGATGGCAACTGGGTGTTCGCCGCCGGCGTCACCGCCGGAATCGACGGCGCATTGCGTCTCGCGGCCGAGTTGCGCGGCGACGACGTCGCCAAGGCGATCCAGCTTTACATGGTGTATGCGCCGGAGCCTCCGTTCGACAGCGGCACGCCCACGACCGCGCCGGCCGCCATCCTCGCACAAGCGCGGAAGTCCGTAGCCGACATCACGGCGCAGCGCGAGGCGACGGCACGCCGCATTGCCGCGAGACTCGGCATCGCCGTTGCCGCGGCGGCAGCGCAATGAGCCGGCCATCGAGCCAAAGCAACAGCACGATAGCGCAATGCGCCTTAGCGAAAAAACCGAGGGACAATTGCCAATTGCGCGAAAGCCTGCTGCCCGAAACAGCTTGCGCGACAAAACAAGGAGAATGACATGACCACAATGACGTTTACGAAAACCGCGCCGCCGCAATGGTTGCTCGATATGTGGAAGGAAATCGACGACAAGACCTTTGGCAAAGGCTTTGACTGTTTCGCCGAGGATGCCATCTGTAATCTCGGCGCTGCCGATTGGCATGGACGCGAGGCGATCCGCAACAATCTACGTGCCTTCATCGACAGAGGATTCACCGCGCTCCACGATGTGGTCGAATACTGGGACAGCCCCTCGCTCAAGGTCTTCCGCGGCACCGTCACCATGAAGTTCGACGATCCGAAGCTACCGACGGTCAAGCCCACGATGACGCATTTCTTCTACATGGACAAAGCCGATCCCTCCAAGGTCAAGCACTGGTACGGGTCGGTAGGGCCGACCGGCTTTTGATGGGTTGGATCAGGCATCAGGTTTCAGAACCGATTGATCGACGGCCGCGCAAAGCGCGGCCGTCGATCATCCTCGTCCTATCGCGGCAGCTTTACCCTGAAGATCGTGAATGGACCGGAACGCGGCAAGTCATTCTTGAATGCGACTTCCCACAGATGGGAATCGGCGATGTACAGGTAACCGCCGCTGATCGCGAAACCGTCCGCCCAGGAAAGTTTTGATGGGTCGCTGACGAAGACTTTCGTATTCAGCGTATGGCTCGGCGTTCTAGTTATTGAAACCACGGTGCCGTTTTCGAGATCGCCGCCATAGAGTGTGCCGTGTTTATCCATGATCAATCCGCCGCTCAAAACCGAGCTGCCGAGATACTCGACCCTTTTGGCAAGCTCCGTCTCGGATAACCGCGCATCGCGCAGAGCGGACGTCGCCACGCGCCAATAATTATGATCGGTCAAGGGTCGGTAATAGAGCCATTGCGCATCCGGCGAAAGCGCGATGCCGTCGGCGTGGATCGCCACCACCGAGCCGTCCGGCCGCAGCGCGATCTCCTTGCCGATCATCAGATGTTGTTTGGGATCGGCAAAGGTCGAGCGATCGCCGACCAGTACTTGCCGGGCATTGCCCGTCTTCAGATCGAGCGCCACGAGGCTGCCCTTGTTTCCGGCATTGGTGAGGTAGGCATAATGATGCACGGTATCGATCCGTGCATCGTTCAGCGAATCTTTCGCCGAGACCACGCCCTTGAAATCATATTGCCGGATCACTTTGTTGTTGGATAGGTCGAACTCGACCAGCTTGGGCGGCAGGCGTTCCTGATCGACCTTCGACAGTGAGGAATCGAGGGCCCAAAGATGGTCCGCCTTGTCGACCCACAGCGCCTGAACGGAGATCCATTCCGACTTGCCGTCCCCCTGCTCGCTGAAATTATTCCAGGCGGCATCCGGATACGGCGTGATCGCACCGCTCCTGGGATTGACTTCGACCATGCTGAAGCGCGAACGGACACGAGAGGCCGGTGCGCTCGCAAATACCCTACCCTCGGCCGAAACGCCGATACCGACCAGCCGGAAATCATCTTCGAACGCCTTTATGGTTTCCAGGGGTGAGCCGACTTTACCCGGATTTTGGGCTGCGGCAGGAGCTGCGACGAGCGCGCAGGCGACCGCGAGAATGCGAAGCGGCACATCCGCCGCGCTGATTTTGGTCACAGCCGCTAATGCCGCTTGAAATATTGCACGGCGCGCTCGTGCTTTTCGGCGGCGGCACGCGACTTGAAGGTTCCGAGATTGCGGCGCTTGCCGGTTTTCGGATTCACCTTTCGGGAATAGAGCCGGTATTCACCCGACTGCAATTTTCGGATCATGGGATAACCTTCGGTCCAACGAATTTTTGTTCTTAACGGAGATCGCGGGCGCAGGTTCCCTCGAGATGGTCCGGCAAACGATCGAACCGCCGGCCAGATGCTGGCGACGACGGACCCATGACATCAGGAGAAAGTGCGGCCGAGATCGCAGAGATCATTCCCAGAGACAGCGAGGCTGCCGCTGAACGACGCAAGCCTTTTCGCTGTGGCGGCAGTGGTCGCTGCTCGACACGATGAAAGGCCCGCCGACGGCTGAAGAGGAGCGTGTCAACCGCGCCGTGTTTGGCGGAAGGCGCGGTGTTATTTCTCCGCAGTGCTAGCGGAAGGCGTGCGCTGGTCGCCGCGGCTCCACCCATGCAAGCGAAGGGCTGTGACCGTGATGCCGCCAAAGGCAATCACGGATATTGCCAGGGTTATGAACAGCTCTTGCAAACTGCCGCCGAGGGCTTTGACGACCAGCCAGCCTACCGCAGTCGCAATGATCAGCCGCGCGGTGCCCGCAAGAACCGGCCACATCACCTTGCCTGCACCTTGCCCTGCAAAATACAGCAACATGCCGATCCCAAAGATTCCATAGAACGGCGCAACGATGCGCAGATAGAGCGTTCCTACCGCGAGCACGGCAGGATCGCTGCTGAACAGTTCGAGCCATCCTTGTGGAAATATCGCGGCGGCGAGCCCGATCGTCTCGGTCAAGGCGGCGGCAACTAGTCCCCCATTCCACGCAATGCGTTCCGCCCTCGCAACCTGGCCGGCGCCGATATTGACGCCGACCATTGTCAGTACGGCCGTCCCCAGCCCGAACAACAGGGGAATGAGGATATAATCGAGCCGCGAGGCGATGCCGTAGCCGGCAATAGCGTGGGTGCCGAACAAGCCAACGGCGCCTGTCACCAGAACGACCGTGAGGTTTGCCTGGATCGTGCCGATGGCCGACAACCCGCCCACGCGCAACACATCGCCCAGCAGGCGCGCCTCGACGCGCCGCAAGTCGAACGGCAACCGCAAGACGCTGCGACGGGATCGCAGATAGAAGATCAAGACCAGCGCGGCGACGACATAGTAGATGACGACGGCCACTCCGGCCCCCATGACGCCAAGGCGCGGAAACGGTCCCCAACCGAAGATCAGCAGCGGCGACAGCGGCAGCAGCACGAACACTGCGCCGAAAGTGACCGCGGCCGGCACGATCGTATTCCCCGCCCCCCGAAGCGCCGCGGCCAGCAGGCTTACGACCCAGACCAGGACCGCTCCGGCAAATACGGCATCGGCATAGGCAAGCGATGCCGCCAGCGCCTCGCCTTGTCCACCGAGCGATCGATAAAGCGCCCGACCGCCCCAAAATTCCGCGACGGTAAAGACAAGGCCAAAGCCGATCGCAAGCACCAGCGCATTCAACACCAAGGCATCGGCGTCGTCCTTGCGTCCGGCGCCGATCGCCCGCGCCACCGCCGAAGCGACCCCGCCGCCGATGCCGCCGTTCGACATCATCTGCATCAGCATCAGGATCGGAAAAACCAGTGCCACGCCGGCCAGGGCGTCGGTTCCCAGGAAGCTGACAAAATAGGTTTCCGCGACACCCACAAAACTCTGCACGACCAGGACAATCACCGTCGGCAACGCAAGTTTGAGCATGACCGGCAGAACCGGGCCGCCAAGCAGGGCCTGCCGCTGGGCCAGCATCGCTTGCTTTGCAGCTTCGGTCTCATGACCGTCCCGTGCAACGTCCGCCCTACTGCGGATGATGCTGGTGCCGGCTTGTTGGTTCGGCGTTGCGGCTACGAATGGCGTCGACAATTCCGGCTGGGTCATTGGCTTCACCTCAGCTACGTGTTGGCGAACTGCCAAGGCTGGACGTCTCGCCAATTTCCTCAGCGCGCAACAGCAGCCGGAACATCAAGAAGTGCGTGACCAGCAACGGCGGCACGATCACGGTGGGAATATAGAATGCCGCGCCGAGGACCCCGGGGGGCAAACCCACGCCGATCAAGCCCTGGTAGAAGGCAACCAGCAAATCGAGGGTGCCCTCGATATTGAGCAGCCAAACCGCGGCCAGCGCCCAGGGCACGCGAGCCGATAGCGCCATCGTTGCGACGATAGCCAGCAAGGCGGCGGCCAGGTCGCCATAGGCCGCCGGTATTGCGAAGGCGGGGGAAATGGCGGGCGATACCACGCCAGGCACCAGAAAACTCAAGCCGACGAACCTGAACATGTGAGGCGCCACGAGGGCGGTCAAAGCTTCTTCCTGGCGCATTTCCTGAAGCCGCGGCCATATGTAGAGCTGCGCCACTTTCGCGAACGCCACTAAATTTAGGACGACACTCATCCCGATGATTGCCTTGCTGTCCATCTTCGCGCTCCACCAGACAATTCGTCTTACCTGCATATGCCGCTATTTTTACACAAGTCAATCCTGTATAAAAAGTAAGCACGGAAAATTGAACGGTCTCGTTTCTACTTCGGCGCGAATTCTTGACAGTTTCCGCTAATGCCTGCATCTACAGCCATCGGGTTGAGTTTTTGGAATGGCCCCCGCGATCTGGGAACATGCAGATGGATCGAGACCTTCAGGAAGCGATGGGATGCACGTGCCTCTGCATCAGGCGGGCGGCCCGCCAATTCACCCAAATCTATGATCATGCTCTTGAGCCGGCTGGATTGACTGTTATGCAATTCGGCCTCCTGGCCAACCTCTTCGGCGCCAGTCTCCGACGATCGGAGGTTTCATCGATTGGCGCGATTGCGGAATGGCTGGGCATGGACCCCACGACGCTGAATCGAAATCTGAAACCGTTGAAAGCACGAGGACTGGTGAAGGATCAAACAGACCCGTCTGACGGGCGCTTGCGCATCGTGCAGATCACGGGGAAAGGGCGCCACGAATTGAACTATGCGATGGTCCTTTGGCGCCAGGTCCACACGAAAGTCGAGCAGACGCTCGGCCGAAAACAGCGGCTGGCATTAAACGACATGCTCGACCAGTCGATGGCGAAGCTCGCGTCGATGAAATGACAAGTGGATTATTCCTTAAATTCCCTCTGCCTAAAAACAAAGGTTCGTCACCACGTTCCCACGCTTGTCCTTGATCGTATAAGGGCATCGCAAGCGTTCCAGCGCCTTCTTGGCGTCTTCGTCGCCAAGCGCCGCCGCTCTTTCATAATAGGCTTTCGCAGCCGACGAGTCCTTCGGCCCGCCACGGCCCTCCTGCGTGAACGCGCCCATCCGCTCCAGCGCGCCCGGATGATTTTGTGCGGAGGCCTTTTCAAACAGCGCCCGCGCCTGCACATCGTCCTTTTCGCCGCCACTGCCCTCCGCCAGCAACAGCCCGAGCTGATATTGCGCTTCGGCGTTGGTCTCGGCGGCCTTCGCGAGCAGTTCCCTTGACTTTGCGGGATCGGCGGGCGCGCCCCCGCTGCCGCCAAGGGCCGCAAGGTTGCTGACGCCGCGCGGATTGCCGGCTTGCGCCGCGCGCTCGAACAACTTGCGCGCCTGGGCTTCGTCCCTGGCCACGCCGGCGCCGGTACCATAGAGCACGCCGAGTTCGACCATCGCCGACGTCGAGCCCTTGTCCGCCGCCTTGCGCCAGGCGGCGATCGCCTCGGGCATCGCGCGGTTCGCGGCATAGGCGCGGCCGAGTTCATACATCGCGCGGCGTGAGCCGCCCGCCGCCTTCTTGCAAAATTTGATCGCGGTTTCGACGTCCGACGGCGCCACCTCGGCCACGCCCTTGATGTCGGCGGGCTTGTCGGGGTCCGCGCCATCCGCGGCGAGCCGATCGCACAGCACGAGATCGGCGGACTGCGCGTGCGCAAATACCGGGGCAAGCAGGACAATGGTCGCAGCGAGAGCAAACCCATGAAACCGTCTGGTCATGGGCTCGAGGTTGCTTCGATGCTCCGGCAAATTCAAGGCTCCAACCCGGTGTCCCGCAGTATAGGGGCGACCTCGGGCGAAGCCAGGTACATCAACAGCCGATCGGATTGATCGGTCTTCATCGATGCCGCCATTCGCCCGGCGGAAAAGATCGCCGGCGTTTGCAGCTCAAGCGGTATTGCGCCGACGACCTCGATGCCTGTGATCTGCTTCAGCTCGCTGATCTGCTGCACGGCAAGATCGGCCTCGCCCGTGACGAGGCGCTCGGCGGTAAAGCCGGACGGGGTGATCGTGGCTCTTGCGTTGACTTCGGCACCGATGCCCATCCGCTCGATCAATTGCGCAAACAAAATGCCGCTGGCCCCGAGCCGGGAGTAGGCCACCGAGCGGGCGCCCAGCAAAGCCGTGCGCAGCGCGGCCTCGCTTGCGATATTGGGGTGCGGAAAGCCTTGACGGACTGCAATGCCGACAAAAGAGCGCGCGAGGTCGACGCAACTCGTCGCCACCACCCGTCCCTCGCCCACGAGTGCGCCGAGGCCCTCGCGGGTCAGGATGAGCACGTCGGCGTTCTCGCCGCCGCGCACGCGATCGAGCAACGCGAGGGTCGGCGCAAAGTCGGCATCGATCCGCGTTGCCGTCGACGCTTCGTATTGATCGGCAAGACGATGCACCGCTCCCTTCAGGGCCAAAGTTGAGAGCACGCGGACAGTGTCGGCCATCGGCGGCTCAAGCCCGGCGCATCAACTTGAGCACGGCCGTCAGTCGAAGGCTGCGCTTTCCGGCGAGCGCGGTTGCTTCCAACAGCGCGCCCTGCTCCTCGCAGCTGCCGGAAAAGCCGATGCCGACCTCATGGCCGCCGAACACGGAGTTATTGCCCTTGGCGGGCGTGTGTTCCTGGTTGAGGATCTGTCCCTTCCAGCGGCCGTTCTCGGAAGTGTAGGTGCCGAGGTAATAGGACGATGCATCGCCGCCGAGAATGCAGCCGTCATTGAGCAGCATGACGCCGGTCAAGCCGCCCTCGACACCGTCGAGCATGCGCAGGTGAATGCAATAGAGCCCGTTGACGATGCCGCCCTCACCCACGCCGCCGGCAATCGGGATTGGATGCTCCTCGACCGGGGTCATCACGGATTGAAATAGCGCGTCCGGCACTTCGTTCAGGCGGCCTTCGAATCGATAGCGCTGGCCATCCGGTTTGCCCCGTGCGAGCAGCGTCGCATTGTCGGTGCCGGCCATCGCCGGATAATTCGGGTCCGGGTTGTGACGGACCGTCGTGATCTTGATCGCGATTTCGCCGCCGAGGTCTTCGTAGGTGCCGATATGCGCAAAGGCCGAATTGCCGCCGAGCATCTTGCCGGCACCGGCATGCATCACGCTGTGGCCGACCGCTTCGCCCAGTTGAAACCTGGCGGTGTAAAACCCGCCGAACATGCGCGTCCCCGGCATTGCAATACGTCCGCTCTCTAGCGCGGTTCGTAACGCAGCGAAACGGATTTGAAACGTGTCATAAAAAAGCAACGATCCGCCAAAGCAGTGATGCTTTGGCGGATCACGGTTGCAGCGCAGGGAACCCCCTGCCCCTCTTGGACTAAGCAGCAGCCTTGGAATAATCAGCCGCCGCCTTGGATTAAGCAGCCGCCTTGGCGCTGGTCGGCACCGATGCGATCGTCTTCAGGATCTGCGAGGCGATCTGGTAGGGGTCGCCTTGCGAGTTCGGGCGGCGATCTTCCAGGTAGCCCTTGTAGCCGTTGTTGATGAAAGAGTGCGGCACGCGGATCGAAGCGCCGCGGTCGGCAATACCGAAGGTAAAGGTATCAATCGATGCGGTCTCGTGCTTGCCGGTCAGGCGCATATGATTGTCCGGTCCGTAGACTGCGATGTGATCGGCGCGGTTGGCCTTGAACGCTTCCATCAGCTTCTCGAAATACTCCTTGCCGCCGACTTCGCGCATGTACTTGGTCGAGAAATTGGCGTGCATGCCGGAGCCGTTCCAGTCGGTATCGCCGAGCGGCTTGCAGTGGAATTCGATGTCGATGCCGTACTTCTCGGTCAAACGCAGCATCAGGTAGCGCGCCATCCACATCTGGTCAGCGGCGGTCTTGGAGCCCTTGCCGAAGATCTGGAATTCCCATTGACCCTTCGCCACTTCGGCGTTGATGCCTTCGTGGTTGATACCGGCGGCGAGGCAAAGATCCAGATGCTCGTCCACCATCTTGCGGGCGACGTCGCCGACATTCTTGTAGCCGACGCCGGTGTAGTATGGCCCCTGCGGCGCCGGATAACCTGATGTCGGAAAGCCGAGCGGACGGCCGTCCTTGTAGAAGAAATATTCCTGCTCATAGCCGAACCAGGCGCCTTCGTCGTCGAGAATGGTCGCGCGCTTGTTCGAGGGGTGCGGAGTTTTGCCGTCAGGCATCATGACTTCGCACATCACCAACACGCCATTGGTGCGCGCGGCGTCCGGATAGACAGCGACCGGCTTGAGCACGCAATCTGAATTATGGCCCTCGGCCTGCATGGTCGAGCTTCCATCGAAGCCCCACAGCGGAAGCTGGTCCAGCGTCGGAAATGAGCCGTATTCCTTGATTTGCGTTTTGCCCCGCAGATTTGGCGTCGGCGTGTATCCGTCGAGCCAGATATACTCGAGCTTATACTTCGTCATTGAGCTCTCTCTGTGTTGGTAATGCGAAAAATGGGAACCAAGTCCTAATGATCCGCACAGGTGTACCCGGCCACCATCGGCCATTTCTTTCCAAGCAATTAAAATGCCAGAGCGCTCCAGTGCAGCGCTTATCCACACACCGAAAGTTGTCCGGCGGCGGCGATGCCTGATCGCCCTTGTGGGTGCGGCATAGAAGCGCGGTGCGCGCTTTCGCGAAGTGGCGAAACCACGGATTTAGGGCCGCGATCACGCCGCTTTCTGCGGCAGTTCATGCCGGACAGCCGCCGCCGATTAAAGGCGCGGCAGTCGCCCGCAACATCCGCTGAGTGCGCCGGCTCAATCTAGCAACCTTCACATCGGCCCAAGCGTTAATCATCTGCTCACTGCCTTGCAGGGTGCAGACCCGGAAATGCCTACAAATTAGACATCCGATGATTTTCCTTTGATCAGGTTGCATCAGCGCGGGCACCAACGATATCGCACTTAGGTAACCGCAAGAGAACGAGTCGGGCGCACCATGAGGTCAAGCGCTTCGACGCAAGGAGAATGAAATGAACACGAGTTTTAATCAGGGCTCCGCCAAGATCTATCAATTCCCGGCCGGGGGTCGCGCGGCCCTCGGCGGACGTCGCTACGACGAGGTCCAACCGCCGGGCGCGCTCGGCGACTACCGCCTCAACGAGGCTGCCTGCAGCGAGAGCTGGTATCACGAGGCGGCCATCCAGGAAGCTAAATCCAAGCCGGCACGGGAAAGCTGATGCCGGGCATCAATCGGACACCGGCGCGCAGCCGGTTGGTGGACATCAAGAACTGAAGAAGGGTCGGAGCGAAATCGTTTCGGCCCTTTTGCTTTAGATGAGTTCGCACGCCGTTACCGGCCGCCTCGCGTGCCTGACCGTAATGGCGGCTTTGGAGATGCCCAGTGTCACCCCGCCGCCCGAGTAGCGCGAGCCCGATAGCACAAGGCGCTTCGTAAGGGTGACGGCTCTGCCGTCGATCTGCACATAGGCGTGTGTGTCACAGTCGTAAAAAGCCACGATAAACTGCGTACCGTCGCCGCAGCGATAAGTATGGAAACTCTGCGCCAACGCCCGCGGCACGACGGCTAGAGTTCCGGCAGCCGACAGCGCCGCAGCCAAAATAATCGCCTTGCGCCAATTCATGATTGCCCCCTAAAGCTTGCATCCAGACAACCGCGTCGTCATTTCTCGCCGCAGAGCATGGCTCAAGCCCATTCGATGTCAAACTCCCCTGCCCGTCATCTCAATCTTGAGGGCGCGAGCAATTTTCGCGATCTAGGCGGCTATGCCGCCCGCGACGGACGCAAGGTCCGCTGGCGGCAGATCTTCCGCTCCAATCATCTCGGCCATGTCACGGAGGCCGACATTGCAATCTTGCGTAGCCTGGGCGTGAGAAGCGCGTTCGACTTTCGCGGCACCGAAGAGCGTGTCACCGCGCTTTGCGGCATCGGCGAAATCGCGGTTCATTCACTGCCGATCGAGCCGACCGTGGTTGCGTCGTTGCGCGCCCGCGCTGCGGCTGGCACCGCGCTGTCGTCGATCGACGCGGTCGACGTGATGCGCGATTCCTACCGCGACTATGTGCGTCACAACACGCCGAGCTTCCGTGCCCTGTTCGGCCATCTGCTGGAGGATCGTGCGCCGCTCGTGATCCACTGTACCGCCGGCAAGGACCGCACCGGCTTTGCCTGCGCGCTGATCCTGCATGCCCTCGGAGTGCCCGACGACGTGATCGCCGACGATTACCTCCTTACCAACCGCTTCTACCGGCGCGATCCCAACTCCAGCAGCGATCTTCCGGATGAAGTCAGGCGGGTGCTGGGGTCGGTCGAAACGTCGTTCCTGGCCGCCGCCTTTGAGGCGATTGCGGAAGAATATGGCGATCTGGAAAGCTATTTCAGCGACGGGCTGGAATTCGGCGCGAAGCACCGCGCGCGACTGAAAGCGCGTTATCTCGAAGCCTGAACGAATTGCTTACGCGGCGGCTTCCATTTCCGCGTCCAGATCGGAGATGACCTCCTCGAATGCCGAGATCGCCTGCTGAACCGCGGCGATCTGCATCAGCTCCCAGCCGCTGACCGGGCCGTTGCGGTTTTGCAGAGCGACGATCAAATCCCGCCGCTGTTCCTTCAACTGAACGAGCGGCAAGCCGTGGTCAGGTAGATGTTTCATCAGTCCAGCCCCTGGATTGGAAGAGCATCACAATAGCCCGATCTCTCTGCGATCCGCTTACAAAAATCCGGCAAATTTTATCGATCGGCGTAAAGCGCTGGACGTCGGCGCTTACGCGGGCGCCGCCGGTACGATTCCGACCGCGTCACCGATGGCGCAGTCGAAGGCTTGCGTAACACAGACGTTGGCAAAATCGGTCTGATGCAATCCGTCCTGACCGATCAATTTCGCCTGATCGATCTTGTCGACCGTCACCCAGCGCTCCATCAGCGCGAAACGCGGAAACAGATTGACCTCAGCGGTCGTTGCGACGGCCGATATCAGCGACACCATCAGCCTGGTGTCTTTCTCTTTCTGCTCTTTCGCTGCCTGATCTTTTTCCTGTGCTCCGAGAAGAACCGGAGCGTATTGCAGGTCCATCAGGATGACGTCCATCGCAAGGCCCTTGAGCCAGCTCAGTCCCGTCGCAATGGTTCCGGCAACGCGATGGGGGTCATACAGAGCCCTGTGATAGATCGCATTCGTTCCAACCTGCCAGATCGCCAGCGTCGGGGCTTCCGCAATCACGTCGGGGTCGAACCGCGAAAGCTCTTCCGGTGCCTCCTGACCGCCGATACCTCTGTTGAGGACGTCAATCATGCGGTCGGGAAATCGCCTCCTGAGAGCCAACTCCAGGCGGGGCGGGAAAGGAATGACGTTGTCTTCACCTGAAACCGACGACGAGCCGATCGCCACCACCTTGATCTTTCGCTGTCGTTTGAGGCTCTCGGCGAAATGCCGAAGCGAATAGTTGAATTTGACGAGATCGAGATGCGGATCGCAAGGCGCGTCGGACATGTCGGCATCCTTTGCGTGCTGATCTATCGTATACCGTATTGGGATGTGGTTTTCACGGCATTGCAAATGAATTTTGCCTGGGTAGTGTGAACGTCGCTCGCTCGGCGCCGGAGGCCAGATCATGGACGGAAAAGTAGTTGTGGTGACCGGCGCCCTGGGCGCGCTTGGGAAGGTAGTCGCAGAACAGGCGCTCGCGCGTGGCGCCGGGGTGGCGGGCATCGATTATGCGCCATCGCAGGCACCCGCGACCGCGAACCGGATCGAGATCGGCGGCGTCGACCTCTCGGACGCAGCGCAGGCCAAAAATGCGATCGATGCGGCTGCAGCGCATTTCGGCAAGCTGGACGCGCTGATCAATATCGCCGGCGGCTTTGCATTCGAGACGGTCGCCGACGGCGATATGAAAACCTGGCAGCGCATGTATGCGCTTAACGTGTTGACCACGCTGAACGCCTCGCGATCGGCGATAACGCATTTGATGGCCTCCGGCGCCGGCCGCATTATCAACGTCGGCGCAATGGGCGCGTTGCAGGCGGCCTCCGGCATGGGCCCATACGCCGCATCAAAAGCCGGTGTGCATCGCCTTACCGAAGCCCTTGCGGCGGAATTGAAGGGCAAGGTCACGGTCAACGCCGTGCTGCCGTCAACCATCGATACCCCGGCAAACCGCGCCGGCATGCCGAGGGCGGATTTTTCGAAATGGGTCACGCCGAAGGAGCTGGCCGACGTCATCCTGTTTCTCGCCAGCGACGCCGCCACCGCGATTACCGGCGCGCTGCTTCCGGTAAGCGGACGGGTCTGAACCAAGCCCCTGATCAAACGCTTGACGGATTTTCAGCTAGACTGATGGACATTGAGTCGCCGCGTTTCCGCGGCGCCGGAGTCTTGTTTTGGAAACCGCGCTCTATCTGCCCGTTAAACGATTCCTGGAAAACCTCGGCTTCACGGTCAAGGGCGAGATCGGCGGCTGTGACGTGGTTGCGCTCAGCGCCGATGATCCTCCTATTGTGGTGATCAGCGAACTGAAACTCGCATTCAACCTCGAGCTCATCCTGCAGGCGGTCGATCGCGCCGGTGCCGGCGACGAAGTCTGGATTGCCGCCAGGATGTCCGCGCGCGGCAAGGGCCGCGAGAGCGACGCGCGCTATCGCAATCTCTGCCGCCGCCTCGGCTTTGGCATGCTTGCGGTGACGAACAGCGGCGGGGTCGAAGTGATCGTCAAACCGCCGACGACGGCGCCGCGGCGCGATCCCAGGAAGCGCTCACGCCTCGTCGCGGAACATCGGCGACGCCAGGGCGATCCGGCGACCGGCGGCAGCACGCGCGCGCCGATTATGACGGCATATCGTCAGCAGGCGCTGGCCTGCGCCTGCGCGTTGTCGCAAGGGCCGCGGCGAGTACGCGACCTCAAGCCTGAAATTCCCGATGCGCCGAAAATCCTGCTGCACAACGTCTATGGCTGGTTCGATCGGGCCGAGCGCGGAATCTACGTGCTCACCGACGCTGGACGCACCGCGCTCAAGCGCTGGCCGCAACAGAGGCCGAAATTGATTGATGCCGTCGATGCAGCGCCCTGACGAAGCCAGAATCAAAGATTAGAATTAAAGCTCGCAGACGGGAAATGATCGTGGGTGACGGACAGTGTGACAGCGCGGCAGGATTCGCCCGACGAACGATTATCGAGATGCAACAAAGCCACAAGGCCTCTGAAACCGTCACTGCATAGCTGGATTGCCGTGCCAAATTCATATTGCAATGCAATATCAGGGCACCTAGGTATCTCGCACCGAACGACGAGGCCCCAATGAGCGAAGACTGGAATACCAAATATGGGAAGCGACGCGTCCGACGCGATCCGCCGACCTTGGATGAAGCGATTTTCGCAGCGGTCGGCATCACCGACGATCAGGATCAGCAGGCGGAGATCGCGGCGTCACTGATGGGGCTACCGCTGGAAAACGTTCAAGCCGAAGTAAAGAAGCTCGGCCGTGCCTCCGCCCGGGTCGCCTCGACGCGCGTGATCGCCGGCGAACAGGGCGCGCAGCGCTCCATCGTGGTCGAGCGCCGCGTGGCGCGGAGATTCGGTAACGACAAGCGAACCGGGGCCTGATTTTCGCAGGACATGATTCGCGCGGGACCTGAGTGTGTAAGACCGCTTGAGCCGTTTGATTGATTCCAAATCAGCGAGCGGCTCAGGAGAGCATCTTTGGTCAGGCCGCCCGGCCCCAGCCATACATCCGCAACACCATTCGCCAATAGGCGCGGTTGAAATTCGCTATCGCGCGTGCGGCGGCGAGCGTTGCTTGGAAACCCACAGGCACCGATTCCGGCTGATTTTGCTCGATCAGATCAATGGTGCCGGTGGATTCGCCGTGGTGGAATGTCAGATTTGCCCCGAATTTCTTGGCGAGCGCCCGCATCGGTTGATTTTGGGCGCCGGTGGTGATCCGCAAGGAGCGATAGCCTTTCGCTTGCGCTTTCGCGATCAGCTGCCTGAACAGGAAGCTGCCAACGCCGCGCCGCCGTACCGACGCCTCCACGCTGAACGCGATCTCTGGCAGTAAACCGGATGATTGATCCGGCGGATGCAATTCGGCCGCGCCGCGCACCACGCCATCCTCGAAGTACGCGATGATGACGGTGCCGTCATTGGCGCATTTTTCGGCATAGCGCTCGATAAATCCGTCGTCCATGTAGCCATGGAAGCGATCGCGGCGGCTGGAACGGTCAAGCCGTAACAGATGATCGCGCAACAGCGGCAGTTCTTCGTGCTGGCTAAGTATCCGGACGTGACTTCTGGCACGCGCCCGGCTCTCACCATCGTTATGGTGCATGTCTAAACTCCTCTTGGGTAACCCTCGAGGAGGCGTCGAATCCCTAGATCACGGATATTGTGCATTGCAGCACAAGATTCAAGGCGGCAGATTGGTCTTCCGCCGCGCGGACGCAACATGTTGGTTAATAATCACACCTGACGTGAGCCCGTCACAGCACCATTTGCGTCTGAATCACGATCGCGACCAGTTTGCCTTCTTCGGTTTCCAGCCGGGTTTGCCAGACCTGGGTGCGCCGTCCGCGATGCACCGGCGTTGCGGTCGCGACCAAGGTCGCTCCCTCCTTGGCGCCGCCGATGAAATTGGTCTTGCTCTCGATCGTCGTGGTGCCCTTGGCATCATCAGGCAAGTTGATCACGGTCGCGGCGGCGCCGACGGAATCTGCTAATGCCATGATCGCGCCGCCATGGATGGTGTGATTCAGGGTGCACAGATCCGGGCGCACCAGCATCCTCGCCACCACGCGATCCTGTTCGGCCTCGGTGAATTTCACGCCCTTCAACTCGGCAAACGGCATTTTCATCGAATTGACTTTTTCAAGCGGCGTCATGAAACCTCCGGTCGTTCGCTCAAGCAATTCTTCAAAATGCAGCATGGATTGGCCGAGTAAGTTAGGCAATGACGTGCGAGGTAATGGTCAACATGACATCCCTGGACGTGTTTAGATTGCCTCCACGCCGCACCATTCCGCGATGAACAACGCGGTTACCTTGGTGGACTTCCGCAACGAATCCAATTCCACGTATTCGTTGAAGCCATGCATCGCCGCCCCGCTGGCGCCGAAGCACAGGCTCGGGATGTTGTAATTCAGCCCATAGAAGCGGGTGTCGGTGAGTGCCGTAAATACGAGATCCTCGACGACCCCGCCATAGACTGACGCAAAGGCTTTGCCGAATGCGGCCTCGGCATCGGTGGAATCCTTCAGCTCATAGCCATCCGACAAAAAGCCGGACCATTCCACATCGGGCGGATTGTTGGAGAGGAAGCGATGATCGCGCGCGGCCGCCGAAACACACGACAGAATCTCGGCCTGCGCATTCGCAACCGACCAGCCCGGCAGGATAGCGATCCGGCAATCGACGTCGCACCAGGCCGGCACGCTGGAAGCCCAGTCACCGCCCCTGATGATTCCGGGATTGAAATTGATCGGATGCGTCAGTGCCTTGAAATGGCGATCGCTTTTGGCGCGTTCGTTCCATTCGGCCTCAAGCTGCTGCAAGCCGCAGATCAGATGAAAGGCCGCGGTGATCGCGTTCGACCCGGATCCCGCCTCGAACACATGGACCGGATGGCCTCGCACCTTGAGGCGAAACCAGATCACGCCGACTTGCGCGCGTACCATCTTGCCGCCGGTCGGCTCGGGAATGAAGCAGGCGTCGGCACGGTAGCCGCGCTGCAGGGTCGAGAGTGCACCGACGCCGGTGCTCTCTTCTTCGATCACGGACTGAAAGTGAATCCGCGCCGTCGGCTCAAAGCCGGCCATCCTGATCGCGTCCAGCGCATAGAGTGCGCCGATGGTGCCCGACTTCATGTCGCAGGCGCCGCGGCCATACAACTTGCCGTCCTTGATCACTGGCGAGAACGGCGGCGTCTCCCACATCTCGAGCGGACCGGTCGGAACGACGTCGCAATGTCCCTGCAGGATCAGGGATTTGCCAGAATTGTTCGACGGCCGATAAGTCCCGACCACCGTGCGCGCTTTCGAGAAATCATGAAGGACCGGGCCAAAGCCGCGCAGTTCCCTGAGGTCGTCGACATCGATATGCCAGTCATCGACCTCGTAGCCGCGCCGGCGCAGGAGGTCGCCAATCATGTCCTGGCACGGCCCTTCGGCGCCGCGCGTGGAGGGTATCGCGACGAAGTCCCTTGTCGTAGCGAGCTGCGCGTCGAAGCCCGCATCGACGGCATCGAGAATTCTTTGTTTGATGTCGCTTTCGATCATCGCTTTGATACTTCCGGTGAGGCTTTTTCGCTGCTGCCAGATCAAAGCACACTTTGCGGGCACTTGCCGAGGCCGGATCGCTTTCAGAATCGCGGCGGTATCCCTAGACTCGGGTGCGAGATTTTGCGCCGCGTGGAGGCATGAGATGGCTGGAAAATTCAGGGGCTGCTTGATCCTGCTCGCACTCGTGCTATCCGGATCAGCCGCGCATGCGATGATCGATCAGGTGGGGCGCGAGCAGGACATCGCTGATTTGCGGCTTGGCCAGCGCGTTCAGGTCGATGATGGGACCTGTCCGCAGGGCCAAATCAAGGAAGTGTCCGGCGCCAGGATGGGCCCTAACGGGGTCGAGCGCGCGCGCAAATGCATTCCGCGCAAGAAGAAATAGGCGCGAATGACGGACGGATTTGAAGTTCGAGAAAGGGAAGTCGTAAACCTAATGCGCGGGCGCGAACATGCACTGCAACGTCGGCTTTGCAATCTTTGTAAACGTCGCGCCGATCTCGGATCGTTTTGCGACTGGCACCCATTGGGTCTCGATGGAAGGCACACCGGTCTCGCTGATACCGCGCAGCAGGGCTTCGCGCAGATCGTTGTCTTCGATCGCCGCGGCGGCATGGTCGTGCAGGCAGCCGCAGACTTCTTCGGGATGCGCCCAGCGCCCCAACATATGCGGGGCGCACATGCGCACAAATTGGTCGCGGGGATCTGGAACCTTCATCAGCGATCGTACCTGAGCCTGCGCTGAGCCGGCCAGAACAAAGCAAGCAACAATCGCTGCGGAATAAATTCGGAGAGGCATTGCCTGGCCTTGCTCGAGTTTCTTGGGACAACTTTCGCCGTTGTCCACCGTTTCGTTCCAGCTTTGATAGCCGTGCCCGGTTTCCGCGGTTCTGCACGGCAAGTGGAAAATGGTTTCGTCGCAGGCGAGATTGTTTCGTCCCCTCGACGCCGACGAAACAATTCCTGATAATCTCGAATAGTTTCAGCTGGTTCATTGACCCAGCCGAAACCGCGACGATCGACGCTGAGCGAATTCTTAACCCGGATCTGGTGGATAAGTTGTGGGCTCACCCGCCCAGAGTTGAACCAAAGGCGTCGCGCGGATCACTTAACCGAACCACGCGCAACTTTTTCCCGCAGTTGCGCGTTGTCCAACTTCCCTTCAACAAAGGATGGCGGTCATGGACCGTGACAACATCGTTGTTGGTAGCAAGCCCTCACCTCTTAAACCCGCTACAACGGCTCCCGAGCAACCGTCCCGCGCGCCGGCGATCTGTGGGGCCATGTCGCAACAGCGCGGCGACTTGAGCAATCAATCGACGCCGCAAAAATTCGTGCGCCTGGTGGGGTGCCGCGATCCCAGGGCCCGATGGTCGGCAAAGCGATAGAAGTCCCAATCACTGAATGAAATCGCCGCATTTCTGAACTGAACTCTCACTTGCGCCCCATGGCATGATCGGCACCGAGGAGGTGGAATTCTTTGGTGACCCTTCGATCAGCTTGTCCGAATAGACCATATAGACCAGCACGTTACGCTTGGCGTCGCAGCCGCGGACGATCTGCATTTTCTTAAAGAACAAAGAGCGGCGCTGCCGGAACATGTCGTCGCCCTGCTCCATCTTGGCCTTGAAATGGATTGGTCCGATCTGCCGGCAGGCCAATGAGATATCCGAAACCTGCTCGGCAAGCCCAAGCCAGCCCGTGAAGCCGCCTTTCTCGGGAACCGTGAAATGGCAAGCCACCCCCTCCACTTCCGGATCGTCAACACCGTAGGTTGCAAGCTTGTCGTTGGGGCTGACCCACTTGAACACGGTTGAGCGGCGGAAAATCAGGTCCGGCTCATCGGCCGCCAGGGCGGGTGAGGCGAACGATAATGCCAGCGCGAACATCGCTGAGGTCCAGGGTCTGCGCCGGATGTCACATTCGCTTCGGGTTTGAAATGGCATGAATATCTCCCTCGGCGGGCTTGCCGCTCGCTGCCATGTAGGCGCGCGGTACCACGGCCGGAAGGCTGCCGGTCGCAGCCGCTACCGGCGATTTCACGTGGGTTTAACGTAATGTGAGGCTTTTTTGCTACGCTCGGGGCGAAAACCGCGGTCTGTTGGAGCCTTGTTCTGGTGAACGCGTTTTGTGTCTGCAACAACCACCAATAATCGAGACTGGAAATCAGGATAATGCGCGTGAGCCGGCGTCGTGTTTCGAACAGGGCCCTTCCGAGCGAACGGTTCTGGCAAGTTGTAATTCTGACGGCTGCCGGCACCATCGGCGCCGTTTCGCATGCTGATGCCGCGCTGTATTTCTGGCAGGATTCCGATCCCAGCCTTTCGCAGCCCGCACCGACGGTACAACCGCCGCGACAACGAACGCACCGGCGCGTGAAAGGCAAGACCGAGGCGGCGGCCAAGGAGACCAGCGCCAAGCCGCAGGGGCCGCTGATCATCGCAGTCTCCATTGACAGACAAAAGGTGAGAATCTTCGACGACAACGGGGTCTTCGCGGAGGCTCCGGTTTCTACCGGCATGCGCGGCCATCCGACCCCGACCGGCGTGTTCAGCGTGATCCAGAAGCACAAGTTTCATCATTCGAATATCTATAGCGGGGCGCCGATGCCCTTTATGCAGCGCATCACCTGGTCCGGAGTTGCCATGCACGCCGGCGTGCTACCCGGATATCCAGCATCGCATGGCTGTATCCGCATGCCGATGTCGTTCGCGGTAAAGATGTGGAATTGGACCAAGATGGGCGCGCGGGTGTTCGTGACTCCCGGTGAAATCATGATGCCGGTCAGTTTCTCGCATCCGCTGCTTCCAACGAGCGTCGCGCCGCAGCCGATCGCGGCAGCCGAACCGCCGGCCGATCAGCCCGTTGCGATGAAAGCCGACAAGGGAGCCGGCGAAGCCAAACCCGCAAGCTCGGAGGCAAACCTCGAATTGAGGTCGACCGTTGGCCATATCGATGCGGTGAGGCCGGCCACGACCGAAGGTCCCGGTGCCGCCTCGCTGCGTGAACAGCCTCACACCGCCGATGCCGATGACAATGCGCGTGCCACCAAGACTCCGGCCATGATGTCCGATGCGCCGGCAGCCAGCACCCCGCCGCAGCATGAGGCGATTGCGGGCAAGGCCGGCAGCAATGCGCGCCCCGCTAAGCACGATGAAACGGTAGCCCTCGACAGTAAATCAGTCGACGCCAAGCCCGCTGAAATCGAGCCCGCTCAGATCAAGTCGAGCCAAGCGACGCCTGTCGAAACGAAAACTACAGACAGCGCTGTTCCCGCAACAGCGAAGCCCGACGATAGCGCCAACGCCGCCATTGCGCCGGATGCCAAGAAAAACCAGGCTCGCCTGACGGACACCGGCAACTCGATCATGATAAAACCCGAGCCGCCGAAGCGCGCCGGCCAGATCTCGGTATTCATCAGCCGCAAGGATTCCAAGCTCTACGTGCGCCAGAACTTCGCGCCGCTGTTCGAGGTGCCGATCACGATCGCAGCGAGCGACCGCCCGCTGGGAACCCATGTGTTCACGGTCGAGGTCGACAAGAAGGAGGCCAATGTCCTGCACTGGTCGGTGGTTTCGCTGCCGGTCTCAGCCCGCGGCCTTAAACGCACCGCGGACCAAGAGCACGTCTCCCCTCGCCGCAAGGTTGCGGCCGCTGGCCTGATCGACATGAAGGTGCTGCCCGTAGCGGATAGCGCAGCCGAAGCCCTCGACCGCGTTACCATCCCGGCGGATGCCATGGCGCGCGTCACCGAAGCGCTGACCACCGGCAGCTCGATCATCGTGTCCGATCAGGGCATCAACCAGGGCGAAACCGGCGAAGGCACGGATTTCATCGTATCCTTGCGCTAGTGGTTTGGTCGCCATGCGGCGACGGTTGGGCTAAAAGACCGTCGGCATGACTGAGCTTTCTGCAACGACCGCATTGGCCGATCCGCCGTCCGGCACGGCCAGAGATGCGTTCGACCGTCTGACCTTTCTCGGTTGGCGGGGCGGGCTGGCGGCGACCGTCGCAGGCTTGGCGGTATCGTTTTTCCTTTTCGGCTTTGCTGTAATCTACTGGCGCAACGCCGACATGGACTTCATGGTGATCTACAGCGCGCTTGCCATGAACGATGGCAAGCCGCAGCAATTCCTCGACCACACCGCCTACCTGACCATCCTGTCGGTCAAATCCTGGTTTCAACTGCTCCATGGGTTCGGCCTGTTCGACGCCGATACGTTGCCGGCCATTCCATCCGCGGCCAACGCAACCGCGTTCGACGCGGCCATGACATCGGCGGTTCGTGCCGCGCGCGTGCTTGCGTTCCTGGTCGCAACTGGCTGCGTGCTGATCTTTGCGGGTCTCGCCCGCTTCATCCTGCGCGATCGGCGCGTCGCGTTGCTGGCGACGCTTGCCTTTGCATTCTCCGGCGGCATCGCCGTACATTCACGCATTCTGCGCAGCGAGCTTGTCGCGGCGCTGCCGGTCATTTTTGCATTGATGATCCTGATTGCCGCCGGCCGCCGCGCCAGCCCCACGCGCCCGCTCGCGCTCGCGGCCGCAGCAGGGTTGTGCGTGCTTGGTCTGGAAAACAAGGTGCAGACGATCCTGCTGATCGGCGCGCTGCCGTTCGTCATCCTGCCGTTCGGCAGCGCTGATAGCGCAAGCGTCGCGTTCTGGAGCCATAGGCGTTCGCGCTGGCTGGTGACGGCTGTTGCCGCGATTGTCGCAACAGCGGCCGCATGGGCGGCGTGGCCGCTGGCTGGCATAGGCTTCGACCGCAGCTTGCTGGACGCCGCGCATTTCGTTCCGCTCGCGTTCGGCCGTTTCGGCATCTATCAGATGGCACTGCTGTTCCTGGCCGGCGCGTGCATGGTCGCCTATGCCGCGATCTGGCGGGTCAGCGTGGCCGAAACACTGGCCTCGATGTCGACGATTGCCGCCGGCACATCGATCGCCCTGCTCGTCCTCAACCTCGACTATAACAGCGGAAATGTCATCGCCGTGTTCAATCCACTGGAGAAGATGATCACCTTCGCCGATACCACCACGACCAGTGCCGCGAACGGATCGAGCCTGACCGCAATCTTCCTGCTGCTGTTTGATGGGCTCGGCTCGGTGCTGGCGCGCTACACGTTTGTGCTGCATTCTTCGCCGCGACCGACCGTGTTCCTCACTTGGCTGATCATGCCCGGCATCGTCTACGCATGGCGGCGCGGCGAGAGGCTGGCTGCACTGCAGGCGCTGGTGCTGATGCTGGCTGCGATCGGGATAGATACGCTCGGGGTGCGCCGCGGACTAAAATCGGAATACTTCATCTTCACCGATCCACTGATCATCCTGGCGGGCGCGATCCTGCTCGATGCCGCGCGCGATCTGCGCTTCCACAAATGGACGTATCCGATCGCCATGACGCTGTTTGGCCTGCATATCGCGGTCGGACAGGCCGAGCCTGTCAAATACGCTTTCAAGCGCACCGGCCCGGAATCGATTTGTGAATGGAATCCGTATTATATGCCGCTGATGCCGCTGCCCTGGTGCAAGCGCTGACGTGTCAAAACCGCGACCGTGTGGGCACTCGCGGCCAGCTAGAGCAGAGTTCCACCTGTTCGCGGTTAACAAATCGGCTAGCTGCGATAATAGCCGTTGCCGTGGCGGCGCGCGTCCATCTAGGCTATTGTAATCAGGGATAGGAATCGTTCGGAAGCCGGTCAAGAGCCGCTTCCCGCCAGGGATCAGCGTTAAGGGGACAAAGATGCGTATTGCGACAGGACTGATCGTTGCGGTTTCGCTTTGTGCGTCCGGCACGGCGTGGTCGCAGACCCCTCCTTCGAAGCCGGCGACTACCACGCAAGGCGCCGCACCTCAGGCGCCACCCGCTGCGACGCCCGCAACGGCGGCAGCAGCGGCTCAACCGCCACAGCCCGCGAGAGCCCAATGCACCAATCCCAACGCGCTTGGGGTTGCACGCACCGTCGAGATCGACACTACCGGCGGTCCGGGCTTTGGCTTTGAGCACTTCAAGGAACTCGATTTCCTGCGCGATCATGAGGTGGTGCTGACCTTCGACGACGGGCCCTGGCCGGAAAACACGCCGTCGGTGCTCAAGACACTTGCCGAAGAGTGCACGACCGGCATCTTCTTCTCGATCGGCAAGCACGCGACCTATTATCCGGAAATCCTCAAACAGGTTTACGCCGCCGGCCACACCATCGGTTCGCACACCTGGTCGCACGCGACGCTGACCAACAAGAAGCTGACCGAAGATCAGCGCAAGGAAGAAATTGAAAAGGGAATCAGCGCGGTGAAATGGGCGCTGGGCGGCGTGTCCGAGGCGCCGTTCTTCCGCTTCCCGGCGCTGCAACATCCGCCGGAGATGGTCACTTATCTCGGCACCCGCAATATCGCGATGTTTTCCTGCGACCTCGATTCCTTTGATTTCAAGGCGCGCAACGCCAAGCAGGTGATCGACGTCACGATGAAGAAGCTCAACAAGCTCGGCAAGGGCATCATCCTGATGCATGACTTCCACAAGCACACCGCCGAAGCCCTGCCCGAACTGCTGCATACCTTGAAGGCCGGCGGCTACAAGGTCGTGGCGATGAAGGCCAAAGCGCCGGTGCAGTCGCTGCCGGAGTTCGACGAGCAGATCATCAAGGACGCCAAACTGCCGACCGTGAGCCAGCGGCCGGTCTCGAGCGTCGTTACCGACGTTACGCAATAGCTTCGTCCCGGCTCGAAGGTCAAAGTGCCGGCGTACCGGATCGAAGGCTATGTGATCGTCTCGGCGGACGGCATGCTGGCGAACGCCGACCGCGTGATGCCGGAGGCACTGAAGTTCGAGGGCGACAAGCACTTCTTTACCTCGGCGCTCGACCAAGCCGATATGATCGTGCATGGTCGCCATTCCGGCGAGGACCAGCCGAATTCGCCCAAGCGAAAGCGGATCATCCTGACCCGCAGGGTTGCTGCGCTCGCGCCCGACCCGTCCAATCCGAACGCTACGCTGTGGAACCCGTCCGGCGCTACGTTTGAAGCGGCGTGCGACTTCGCGGACGTGCGTTCCGGCACCGTCGCCGTCATCGGCGGCCCCGCCGTGTTCGGCATGTTCATGGACCGCTACGACACCTTCTGGCTGTCGCTCGCCCCAAAAGTGCGGCTGCCCGGCGGCGAACCCTGCTTCCCCGGCGTGCCGCAGCGATCACCGCAGCAGATCCTGGCCGCCCATGGCCTGAAAGCCGGCGAGGCGCGGATGCTCGATCCCAACGACGGCGTCGGCGTGACGCCCTGGCGGCGCGTCGTTGCGCCATCCGCCTCCCCGCCGCGCTAGCTACACATCACCATAGGCCGGCTCGGCGCTCCGCGAGCCTCTGCCGTATCCCGCGATCATGAACAGCGCGCCGATGATCGACAGGTTTTTCAGCGCGTCCACCAGGGTCTTGCCATTCTCGGGCGGCGTCTGGTTCCAGAAATCGTAGAAATAGAAGGTGGCTCCGGCCATGTAGATGATCAAAAGGAAGGAAAAGAACCGCGCGCCGAAATTGAGCGCGATCATCAGTCCCGCAAGAATCTCGAAAACCCCGCCGACAACCGCCAGCAGTTGCGGCGTCGTCATCCCGGTCGCCGACTCCAGCTGCGCGGTGTACGGCGCCAGCGCTGCGGGGATCGTGATCTTGGTCGCGATGAAGTCCGCGGTGGCCTGCATGCCGAACAGCTTGGTCGCGCCCAGGTAGATAAAGAGCACGGCGAACAGAACTCGCCCGAAAGTGATGAACGCTGGCATTTTCGGCCTCATGGATGCTTTAAGGCGGGGTCGCCAAAAGCGGTTGGATTATGGAGGTTCCGCTGCAGCTTTTCAAACCTTGAAATCGGGCTCCAGACGTCAATGAATGACAAAGGAACCCGCTATTCCATCCAACCGAACAGGCTCGCTAACCGAACAGACTCGGCTCCTGACGGCCGGCACGCTCCTGCGCCTCGACCGCTGCTACCGCCGTCATGTTCAGCACGCCCCGCGCCGTCACCGACGGCGTGAGAATATGCGCCGGACGCGCCGGACCGATCAGAATAGGACCCACCGGAAGCGCATCGGCCAGCGACTTGATCATCTGATACGCGACGTTGGCGGTGTCGAGATTGGGCATGATCAGGATATTGGCCTCCCCTTCCAGCTTCGAATGCGGCAGGACGAGCTTGCGCGCGGCTTCCGAAAGCGCGGTATCGCCCTGCATCTCGCCGTCCGCCTCGATCTCCGGATGCTTGTCTTTCAGAAGCGCGGTTGCCTTTCGCATCTTGCGCGAGGAGTCCGTATCAAAACTTCCAAAGTCGGAATGTGACACGAAGGCGATCTTGGGCTTGATGGCGAAGCGCTGGACGTGGATTGCGGCGAGCGAAGCCATTTCCGCCAGTTCCTCCGCGCTCGGATTGGGCCGCACCTGCGTATCTGCGATGAAATAGGCGCCCTTGCTGGTGATCAAAAGCGCGAGCGCTGCGAAATCGCTGACCCCGGGCATGAAGCCGACGATCTCGCGCACATGGCGCAGATGGCTCATGTAGCGGCCCTCGATGCCGCAGATCATGGCATCGGCCTCGCCGCGGATGACCGCAAGCGCTGCGATCACGGTGGCATTGGTGCGAACCACCGTGCGTGCCGCATCCGGCGTCACGCCGTGCCGGCCGGCGGCATCGATATAGGTTTGGACATAGGATCTGTAGCGCGGATCGTCCTCGGGGTTGACGAGATCGAAATCGCGGCCGGCCTTGATGGCAAGGCCGTATCTTTTGATCCGTGCTTCGACCACCGAGGGACGTCCGACCAGGATCGGCCGCGCCAGCTTTTCCTCGAGCACGACCTGCGTCGCGTGCAGAACCCGCTCATCCTCGCCTTCGGCATAGATCACGCGGACCGGCTGGGTCTTCGCCTTGGCAAACACCGGCTTCATGACGAGGCCGGAACGGAAGGCAAAGCGCTCCAGCTGCGCGCGATACTCCTCGAAGCTCGTGATGGGACGGCTGGCAACACCCGATTCCATGGCCGCTCTTGCGACCGCGGGCGCAATGCGCAGGATCAGCCGCGGATCGAACGGGCTCGGAATCAGCGAGCCCGGACCAAACCCTTGCGTTTCGCCGCTGTCGAATCCGGGAGCGATCGAATCGACCGGCGGATCACGCGCGAGTTGAGCGATGGCATCGACCGCGGCCTTCTTCATCTCCTCATTGATCGCGGTGGCGCCGACGTCGAGCGCGCCGCGGAAGATGAAGGGAAAGCACAGGACGTTGTTGACCTGATTGGGGAAGTCGGAGCGGCCGGTACAGATCATGGCGTCAGGACGCGCTTTCCGGGCGTCATCCGGCATGATCTCCGGGTTTGGATTGGCAAGCGCCATCACCAGCGGCTTGTCCGCCATCAGCTTGACCATCTCAGGTGTCAGCACGTTCGGTGCCGAAAGCCCCAAGAAAATATCGGCACCGCCGATGACTTCGGCGAGCACGCGCTTATCGGTCTTCTGCGCATAGACCGCCTTCCAGCGGTCCATCAGCGTGTTGCGGCCCTCATGCACCACGCCGTCAATGTCGCAGACCCAGATGTTCTTGCGCAGCGCGCCGAGCGAGACCAGCAGATTGAGACAGGCGATCGCCGCGGCACCAGCGCCCGAGGCGACGATCTTGACGTCGGCGAGCTTCTTGCCGTTCAGCAGCAGTCCATTGGTGATCGCGGCGCTGACAATGATGGCCGTGCCATGCTGATCGTCATGGAAGACCGGGATTTTCATGCGCTCCTTCAGCCGCGCCTCGATCTCGAAGCATTCGGGTCCCTTGATGTCCTCCAGATTGATGCCGCCGAAGGTCGGCTCCAGCGCCGCCACGGTCTCCACCACGCGATCGATGGTGTCGGCCGCGATTTCGATGTCGAAGACGTCGATCCCGGCGAACTTCTTGAACAGGACCGCCTTGCCTTCCATGACGGGCTTTGAGGCGAGCGGGCCGATATTGCCGAGCCCCAGCACCGCGGTGCCGTTCGAGACCACGGCGACGAGATTGGCGCGCGAGGTCAGCGACGCCGCTTCGGCCGGATTATTGGCGATTTCAGTGCATGCGGCCGCGACCCCCGGCGAATAGGCCAGCGCGAGGTCGCGCTGGTTGGCGAGCGGCTTGATCGCCTGGATCTCAAGTTTGCCCGGCCGCGGCAAGCGGTGATAGGCCAGCGCCGCCGAATGCAGATCTTCAGAATAGGACATTCGCTCTCCCCGGCCCCCGATTGTTCCACAGGGCGGCTTAGTTCTGCGGCAAATTGGGCCGGATGTGAAGCATGCTCAAGTGCCCTCGCGCAACATCTGAAACGACTCATGTTAACAGCCCCGGCTCGGTCATGACCGGGCCCGGCCACTACCCGGAACATTGTGGACGCGTTTATGCGGTCCCGCGACGCATTGGCGCCCCGAGTGCTGCAAACAGCTTGGCCCTCGAAGATTGAAGAGGGCGCAGGGAATGCCGGGTGATGGCCTCACCCATGGCCCACCTGCAACAAAAAAAGCAGGCGGCAGTCACCACAGGTTCAGCCGGATCAACCGGCATTCCCCGCGCAATGGGCTACGGCTTATACGCACTCTCCCCGGTGTCCGGGCTTGGTAGCCACCGTCCCCCCGGGCTCTTGACCCGGGGGTTGATCCCAGCGTCGGGGGATCAGGACCACGCGATTTCGCCGTCCGCGTCCGCCACGTTCGTCTGACGTGCCATCCGCGTCCATCGCATCCCCGCCCCACGTGTCGTGACGATCGGCCGAAACGTCCCTCTTCATCGAGGCGGGATGCGCGAGAGCATCGTTGTGATTTGCCCGACGCCGCAAGCGCGAAGACGTGCGGCAGATTGGCGCGACGGGCAATTTGCGCATGGCGTGTATGCGGGAATTGCCCGTCGGGCAAAGTGCGCAAGGTCCGTAGGGCGGATCGTGATCCGCCGCCTTGATCGCCAAGATGGCGGATTACGCCTTCGGCTCCAATCCGCCCTACGCGCTAGGTGCGGCGTGATGTTCCGCGCGTGATGCTGCAGACTTCTCATCCGGAGGCGCGGTGGCCGTAACGGTGAGTTCGCGCACGGCCTCGGTCGGCGGCAACCAAGATCGCCATCGACGGTCGCGAATAGCGTCGAACGTGCGCTGTTCCGCATTACGGCCATAGCATTACGGTGACAGTGCACTCATTCCACACCAAGGCGGCAATAGAGTGCATTGTCACCGCAACTCCGGTGCATGGGGGGCAACCGGAATGAGGCTAAGTGTGGCATCCGCCAAAAAAGGACAAGGCGACGCCGAGACGAAGATGCGTTTGCGATTCGGGCGAGTTTAGCGGCGGGAAGCTTATTTCAACAATTCGATCCAGCTCTCGATAGCTCTGTGCGCTGCTTTCCAGAGACCGGGCGGAGCAAACGTTTCTTGCTCGATAGCACTCGCCAACTCGGAAATTGCAGCCCAAGCGGCTTGCTGAGCCTCCTCTATTTCGGGGGTCCGCGACCCGGTGTTGGTCGTGACATACGCAAGGTGCTCGACCATTCTTGCCGCCTTTTCGGTCCGCGAAAAACGGGCCTGGCGCAGAACATTTAGGGCGTAAATGGCTTTCTGAAGATCCGGTTCCGGGTCGCCGCTCATGGACGCCTCTCCGCTCGCCTCTAAAAGGCTGAACGATCGACAAGGTTCCAACGGGGTCATCGCACCTTCAGCGCGTTGACTGAGCTTCCATCCGTCGCCGCATCAGCTTGGAAAGCAACGCCTGGCTCGACCGAAGTTGATATCAGCCGAGACTGCCCTGGTCGACGAACCGTTAGTGCCTGAAAATTAGTTCGGCATAAGCAAAGAGGAACCAAAGCCAAGCGGCCGCCACGACAACCAATGCGACAGCAGAGACAAAATTCCAAACGCGCTCTTGCGTCATTGGCAAACAATATCGTGGCCGCACAACGCCGCAATGAAACTCACTCGTTAAGCTTGATTTCCGCGCTGCGGGTTAATTCTGGAACGGGTCTATGCGTTCGCGATCCGCTTGAACTTAGGCTGTTCGATAGATCGCAATGCCGAGCGCGGCGATCAACAGCATGCACATGATGGTGCGCGGGCCGGTCCGGTTCAAGTCATGGGATGGGTCAGGACGTTGTCCGGTTGGGCGCCGGCAGCGGAGACGACGTGAACACGTTAAAAAGGATCCAGGGCATTAGAGAGAAAAAGAGCATCTCAGTTCTCGCTGTGCGGGTCGCCCCATTTTCGATGGCTTCCGCGATACTATACCTGAGTCGCTGCCAACGAGCACCAGAGTGCGAATGACGCGCGGTGCCGCGATCAGCAGCATGCACATTTGATCGCGGGCGCCGGGTCTCGATAGCGGATCAGATATCGTGATCGGCCGGTCCCGTCTTGTCGAGCAAGTTCAACGCGGTCTCGATCTGCGCCAGCACTCGCTCGATTTCATCACGCTCCTTCGGGTCGGGATCTTCCTGCAGCCGGTCCAAGAGCAACTGCTTTCGCGCAAGAAGATTTGCAACGGCGGTCATCCGACAAAGCATCCTTGAGGGTTAGAATTAGCGAGCCGAATGTGCTCGACGCCCATGGGCAGGAGCATCAGTGCCCGAGCCTCCAATTCCAGGCGATTGCCAGCGCCGCGAGCAGCAGCAGGGTAACGATTTCTTCCGGGTCTAAGGCCATCGGTGCACACGCACGCTTAAAGCTGGCCGTAAGCCAGTACACACGCCCCGAATGCCCAGCTCTAGAATACCTTGATGCGATTAAGAGTTGATTGACCCGTTATCCCCAGGCGGCCCCAAACACTTGCCAAATGATTAGCAGGTCCGTAGGGCGGATCGTGATCCGCCGTCTTCGTCGCCAAGATGGCGGATTACGTCTTCGGCTCCAATCCGCCCTACGCGCTATCACCGTAATTCCTATCGGCGCGATGGGAGGACTTGGTCAGGCCGGATTAAGCGCACTGAGGGTGACGTAATATCCGTCAGGATCGCGCAGCGAAAACTCCGCAGTTCCAGTGTTGGGGTTTACGTGCGGTTCTTCTTCGAGCCGGCTAACGAGCGTGCGCGCCATTGTCAAAGCCACGTTGAAGTTGTCGACCCGAAAGAACAGGAGAAGGCCGTTGCCGGGCTTCGCGTCGTCGGGGCTTATCAACGAGGGATGCTCGTGAGCACCCCACTTGTGGAGACAGAGCAAAACCGTTCCATCCGAATCGACAATTTGGCCGAAGTAGTCGTGAGCAGGAACCGTCTCCGAGAGGCAGAGCAACGATTGGTACCACCTGTAGCTCTTGGGCACGTCAGCGACGCCAATGATAGTCCATGTGCGTTTCATAGATTTCTCTACGATCTAAAC
The DNA here is from genome assembly GCA_005884765.1 of Alphaproteobacteria bacterium. Taxonomy (GTDB): domain Bacteria; phylum Pseudomonadota; class Alphaproteobacteria; order Rhizobiales; family Xanthobacteraceae; genus Bradyrhizobium. The sequence continues at coordinate 13,130 of VAZV01000148.1, read as the reverse complement.
GGGCTCTTCTTATCCTCGCCACCGTGTGCCTGGTCGTATTCAAATTTTTTCCGCGCCGGTGGCGGGATTCGCTGCTTGTTCGCCTTGGCAGGCATCACGGTGACAGTGCACTCAACCTCACACTAAGGCATCGCAGCCAATTGAGTGCACTGTCACCGTAACCGCGACGCCGCAAGCGCGAAGACGTGCGGCAGATTGGCACGACGGGCAATTTGCGCATGGGGTGTATGCGGGAGTATGCGGCGAGGTCTTGTGTGCGATCGGCCGTAAGCCGGCCGTTTGCGGAGCCCGCATTCAAAGCCAAAGTATCGAAGACTCCACCTCACGGGCATACGCGACTGGGGACGCCGGGCGCATTGATTAGAACAAACATCAAACACAATACCTTATGTCCAAGGAACTATATCAACCAGCTCAAATCGCGGCCCCGGCGGCGACGGGCGGGGCTGGGCCACAGTTTGAGGCCAAGGTTGGTGCATTCTACGTTCTGCCGCTGCTGTCAGGCGGCGAGCCGCGCGGCCTCCCCGGGACAACCGTCCGCAGCGTCGCCTTTCAGCAACGGGTCGCGGAACACCCTCTCGACGATGTGGTGGTCAAAGCAGTCAATCGGGACAGCTCCCCGGCCACGTTGGAGATCCAGGTCAAACGCAGCCTGAGCTTCACCGCCTCCGATACCGAATTTCAGGACGTCGTCGGACAAATCTGGGAAGCGGCGCAGAAGCCCGACTTCGCGACCAGCCGGTACGAACTCGCAGCGGCGATCGCGCGAACGACAACGCGCATTGAGCAAGCCTGCCAGGAAGTCTTGCACTGGGCTCGCCAATTACCGGACGGCCCGACCTTTGCTGCGCATATCAACCGCCCGACCTTCGCATCGGATGCGATGCGCAGCTTCGTCGAGGTCTTTCGTGCCAACCTCGCAATGGCTGGCGCACCGACGGACGAGGAGACGGTTTGGCGGCTGCTTCGTCGCTTCCAGATTCTGGTTTTTGACTTTGAATCAACCGGCTCGGACTATGACCATCGAGCCCGCGAGAATTTGCGCTGGATGCTTGGCGCCGACCAGGCCGACCGCGCCAACGATCTTTGGCCGGTTCTCGTTGATTATGTCTGCGCAAGCGCTCGCGCGGCTGGGGCAACGGATCGCGCCACGATCGTTACGACGCTCGAACAGCAGCATGGTATTCAGCTCACACCGCATTCCTATCTGCGCCCCGTCTACGAGCGCCTCGCGGAAGCCGCCGAGCAGGCCCTCGATGAAATCGACGAAACCGTTGGTGGTGTACGCCTCGCGCGGAACACACTGATTGATGGGGCGTACGAGGTCATCCACCAGCATCCTACGGTACTGATCCAGGGTCGGCCGGGTGTTGGCAAATCCGCGGTCATGAAGCATCTCGCCGTGCGACTGCAAGCGGAAGGCTGCATCCTGGCCCTGCGCCGCGGCAGGATTATTCCAGGCGGTTGGGCCGTCATGGCTCACACGATCGGCTGGGCCGGCTCCCAGGCGGAATTGTTCAATGAGCTTGGGGCGGATGGCGGAGCGGTACTGTTCGTCGACAACATCGACCAGATCGACGATCCGGGCGAATGGGCCACAGTCACTGATCTGCTGTCGCAAGCGGCTCGGAGTCAGGGCTGGCGCGTCGTCGCAACGTGCAGCGTCGAGAGTGATGATTGGAAAACCAAACTTCCCGCACGCGTAAGAACTTCGGGCATCGGCGCCTTGGTGGTCGGGGCCTTGTCGGATGAGGAAAAAGCCGAGCTGTCTTCGCAGAACAGGACACTGGCTCTGATTTTGGCCGACGGCCATCCGGCAAAGGGAATTGCTGAAAACCTCTTCTATCTGTCGCGCCTGGTCGAACTCGGTGTCGGACAGGACGCCGGCATTGCAACCGAACTTGATCTCGCGCGCCTGTGGTGGCGCTACGGTGGTGGACGATCCGAGGACGACCGGAGATTTGCGCGCTTGAGGCTACTGCGTTCTATCGGAGCGCAAGTAATGGCGAATCCGTCGCAGGCGACGTTCAATGTCGACAATCTCGATTCTGCGACCGTCGCCGAATTGTTGCGTCTCGAAAGTCTCCGCGAGGAGATCCAAGGCGCAAGCGTAACCTTCCGCCACGATGTTCTTCGTGATTGGACGATCGGATTCCAGCTTCACGAAGACGCAAGCCTGTTGGCAGCGCAGCCGATGGAGCGGCCGCTGCCGACAGTCTTGGGGCGCGGGCTGGAGATTGCAGCAAGATTGGCGTTGGCAGACGATCCTACCGGGCAACGCTGGCTGGCATTGCTTGCGATTACCGAGCGCGAAGGCAGTCATGGAAGTTGGAAGCGGCCGATCTTGCTGGCACTTCCGCGTTCTGAAGATGCGTTGACCTTTTTCGTGACCTTGACGCCCGTTCTACTGGAATCAGACGGGCGCCGCCTGCGCGAAGTCATTCGACTTATGATCGCGGTCGAATCCGAACCTCTTGCGGCCTTGATTGCGCGCATGAGGCCCGACATATCCGTTCCGGCCGGCGCTGGCGATCTGATCGCGCCGAAGGGCCCGGGCTGGGTTGCGCTCGTGGTTTGGCTCACGATGTCGGCGACGTCTTTACCCGCCGGGCTCATTCCGGACGTCGTCAAGGTGTTTCAGTCCTGGTTGACCGTAGCGCACGGTCACAATCACCCGATCAACGCCGAGATCGTCGATATTCTGTTTGGCTGGCTCGCCCTGATCGAGGCCCGGCTGTCGCATCGCATCTACAACGACATCAGCGAGGCTCCGCCGTCGCTCAACATTGATCGCCCGCGCGATGTGCGTGACGAAATCCGGATGATCGTGCTCACTTTCGCGAACCTGAATCCGGCTGCCGCAGCTCAATATCTCAACGGCGTCAACGCGCAACCGATCAACTATCACGATCAGCAAACCCTGCTTCAGTCGCCCGGGACGCTGCCTGAAGCCGCCGCTGGGCCATTCGCGGATTTTGTGCTGGGGACGGTGATCGAGAAGGACGATCCGGATCGTTACTATTCGCGGCGCCGCGACTACGGTCCGTTCCAGATTCACGAGCACGTCTTTCTGGACACGCCGCCCGACGGCGGCCCGTTCCTCTCGGTTCTGAATGCTTCCCACGAGGACGGGTTGCGGCTCACTCGCGGGCTTGTCGAGCATGCGACGCAATGGCGACGTGAGCAATACCAGGAACAGCGAACCCCGTTTCCACGGCTGACAATCCGATTTCCCGATAGCGAGAAAACATTCCAGGGCGATCTCACCATCTATCGCTGGGCGCGTGTCTCGGCTCCCTCGCGCATAGCAACGACCGCCTTGATGGCGCTCGAAGCGTGGGGCCATCTACAAATTGAGGCTGGGCGTCCGTTCAACGATGTCCTCAGCGATATTCTGGGTCCTAATGGCTCAAGCGTTGCGCTCCTCTCTGTCGCGATCGACCTTGCTCTGTCGCATTGGTCGGCTGCCGCCGATGCAGCTTGGCCCTTAGCTGCCAATCCCCGACTTCTAGAATTCGACGAAGATCGATTCAGGCAGGACATCTCCGGCGTCAATCGTCTACCGCGCACGAGAGGGCAGCAAATTCAAGTGGCCCTTCGCGTCGATCTCGACGCACAGCCGTCGCGGCGAACGCGCTTGCTCGATATGATTGGGCGTTACGCCTTCCGCGATGATACGACGACGCTCGGACTCCTGCGGGCGGCCCTCGAACAAGCTCGTGACGAGCTCGGCGACCGAGCCGCCGCCGATGATGATGATCGAAATGATCGCCTGCGCACACTAGCCGAGCGCGCTTTGCGCTTGGCGGATGCTGAGAATTGGGAAGCCGTGCAGGGGACTTTGCCGGACGGCAGGCAAGTCGAGGGCTACCAGTTCAAGGAAGTTCCCGAGGAGCAGCAGGAAAGAGACGAGCAGGCATCGCGAGCGAACGCCGACCTTCAGCGCATGAATATCCGGCTTCGCATCCAGTCGGCTCTCATTGAGCCCGACAAATCGACGCCGGCCCTCCTGCAGGAAGCGCTCGCGTGGGCGAAGGCGCAGCCCTTGGATGCCGAACCGAAGGCTGACGAAGACGGCGACAATTACGATGCAGAATGGAACCGGCGAGCGGTGGTGATGACCGCTGCGCTGATCGCGCGCAATTACGAAGCCGCGGATCGCGAGCACACACTCACTTGGGCACGACCAATTCTGTTGACGGCATCGGCACAAAACGATCGCGAATATCGCGGCAACGATCGGGTCGAACATAACACGACGGCTTCTGCCACTCTTGGCATCGTCGCTCTCTTTTTGAGAGACCAGGATACGACGACGCGCGATATGATCCTCGAGCTGTCAGCGTACGAGCACCTTGCAGTGCTGGAAGCGCTGGCTCAGAACCTGTTGCAACTTGGCGAAGTGAACGATCGAATTCCGCGGTCTATCATCCGCATCGTCATGGTCAGCGCGGTCCATCCGCGCCGAGTTCTGGGTCTTGAGCAACAGAAGGCGAATGACCGCCTTCACCGCGAGGCAATCGATGCTGCGATCGCTATCGAACAGCGTTGGCTTAACGGAGAAGGCGCGGAACCGTCATGGCCCGAACTGGCGTCGTGGCGGACGACGCCGCGTCGGGGCGTTCGCCTGGGCAACGATGGACATATTGAGGACGACGATAATGACGACGAGCCGCTGAGCCACTATGTCGATGAGCAAGCTATCGCCAAGCTCGCGGATCACCTCATTCGTTTCACAATCAAAGACGTGCCCGTGTGGGTTAATGACCTAGCTGTTCACTTGATGGCGTGGACCGACGAAGCGAATGGTCCGCATGGCGAAGACGTGCGCGAGCGCGATCATCGACCAGACACCTGGAACATCGCGTTCTTCAATCTTATCGGGGTGTTGAGTGTAGCCCTCCCGCACGCGCAAGCCGTCGACCTGTTCTTGAATCGCATCGTGAAATTCAATGACGAAGCATTTCATGATGTGATGGCATCTTTCCTTCGCGGGTACGACCGGGCGACGGTGGCAACTGACACCAAGGATCCCGAAAATCCGGGCGCTGTCCGCGCGCTACTCGCGGATCGCATCAAGCGCGGCTGGAACTATCGGCGGCTGGGATGTGAAAAAGGGTTCACCAGTGAGACACACGCAGGCGACGCGCTGAACGCAATGTTCTATCAGCCGTCGCGCTGGGCAAATAACGGACGGCCAACGATTCCTGCCGATTGGCCGGGATTGCTGACGACCATTGCGACACTGACGGATCTTGTAGCCGGGGCTCCGACTTCTGGCTATCTAGCTAGTCTATTCCTGAACTTGATCGAATCTTCGCACGGAAAGGCCCTTATTCCCTTTGTCGCCCGAGCTTGTTCAACTTGGTGTGCGGCTTACGGGGTAGACAGAAACTTCTGGGCAGAGAAGAACGTCGGCAGCCGCGTGTGTGTTTGGCTCGATATCCTTCTTGCTAAGGATACTGGAGTTCACGACGTAACCGAGGCCGTCGCTGACGAATTGTTCAAGTGCCTCGATATACTTATTCAGTCGGGCGTTGCGCACGCTCGGGTCGTTGAGGAGAAGATCACGCACCTTGAGGGATCACGACGACAGTCCACTTAGTTGCTACCCCTTGTCCGGCAGATTCAGCCGGATATGCAGCTCACGCAACTGCTTCGGCGTGACCTCGCTCGGCGCCCCCATCAGAAGGTCCACCGCCTGCTGGTTCATCGGGAATAGCGAGATTTCGCGCAAGTTGGTGGTGCCGCAGAGGAGCATCACGATGCGGTCGACGCCGGCCGCCATGCCGCCGTGCGGCGGTGCGCCATACTGGAATGCGCGGTACATGCCGCCGAAACGCTCGACGACTTCCTTTTCACCGTAACCTGCGATCTCGAACGCCTTCACCATCGCCTCGGGGCGATGGTTGCGGATGCCGCCGGAGGCGATCTCGTAGCCGTTGCAGGTGATGTCGTATTGGAACGCCTTGATCGTCAGCGGGTCCTGCGTTTGCAGCGCCTCGAGGCCGCCCTGCGGCATCGAAAACGGATTGTGCGAGAAGTCGATCCTCTTGTCTTCCTCGTTGTACTCGTACATCGGAAAGTCGACGATCCAGGCAAGCTCGAACCGCTCCTTGTCGATGAGGTTCAGCTCCTCGCCGAGCTTGGTGCGCGCCAGCCCTGAAAACTTCCAGAATTTTTCGGGATCGCCGGCGACGAAGAAGGCGGCATCGCCCTCTTTCAATCCGAGCGCATCGCGGATTGCGGCGGTCCGTTCCGGACCGATGTTGTTGGCAAGCGGACCCGCGCCCTCGCCGCCTTCACGCCACATGATGTAGCCGAGACCCGGCTGGCCCTCGCCCTGCGCCCAGGAATTCATCCGGTCACAGAAGGCGCGGCTGCCGCCGCCGGCTGCAGGGATCGCCCAGACCTGGTTCTTGGCGTCCTCCAGCATCCGCGCGAACACCTTGAAGCCCGAGCCTCGGAAATGCTCGGAGACGTCCTGCATCACGATCGGGTTGCGCAGGTCCGGCTTGTCCGATCCATATTTGCGGACAGCTTCGGCAAAGGGAATCCGCGGCCATTTCTTCGTGACCGGCTTGCCCTTGGCGAACTCCTCGAACACGCCTGATATCACCGGCTCCATCGCGTCGAACACGTCTTCCTGCGTGACAAAGCTCATCTCGACGTCGAGCTGATAGAACTCGCCGGGCAGACGGTCGGCGCGCGGGTCCTCGTCGCGAAAGCACGGCGCGATCTGGAAGTAGCGGTCGAAGCCCGACATCATCAGGAGCTGCTTGTATTGCTGCGGCGCCTGCGGCAGCGCGTAGAACCGCCCCGGATGAATCCGCGACGGCACCAGGAAGTCACGCGCACCCTCGGGTGACGACGCCGTCAGGATCGGGGTCTGGAACTCAAAGAAACCCTGCTCCTTCATCCGCCGACGCATGGAATCGACGATCGCGCCGCGGGTCATGATGTTCTGGTGCAGCTTCTCGCGGCGCAGGTCGAGGAAACGGTACTTGAGCCTGATGTCCTCAGGATATTCCTGCTCGCCGAACACCGGCAGCGGCAGTTCGCCTGATGGGCCCAGCACCTCGATGCCACTGACATAGACTTCAACCATGCCGGTCGGCAGTTCCGGATTGTCGGTGCCTTCGGGACGGCGGCGCACCCTGCCCTCCATCCGCACCACCCATTCCGAGCGCAGCTTTTCGGCGTCCTTGAACGCCGGCGAATCCGGATCGGCCACGCATTGCGTCAGGCCGTAATGGTCGCGCAAATCGATGAACAGCACGCCGCCATGGTCGCGAATGCGATGGCACCAGCCGGACAGCCGAACCGTCTGGTCGATGTGGCTCTCGCGGAGCGCGCCGCAGGTATGGGTCCGGTAACGATGCATGGTGTCCCAAAGATCAATGTCGAGGAGCGAATCGAGGGCCAAAGCCTGCCCAAAGCGCGGGGAGGGTTTACCCGAGGCTCTCTCGCGCGGCAACCGAATGCGGGGCTCGATTTGGGCTCGAAAAACCGCCTCCCCATGCCTATCTTGGGCGCATGACGGTGCATTTCCCCTTCCAGAACACCTATGCGGCGCTGCCGGCGAATTTCTTTGCCCGCGTCGCGCCGACGCCGGTGGCCTCGCCCCGGCTGATCAAGCTGAACCGGCCGCTTGCGGTCCATCTCGGCCTCGATCCGGACCTGCTTTCGAGCCCGGAAGGCGCCGAAATCCTCGCCGGCAAGACCGTTCCCGCAGGCGCCGAACCGATTGCGATGGCCTATGCCGGCCATCAGTTCGGGCAATTCGTTCCCCAACTGGGCGACGGCCGCGCCATCCTGCTCGGAGAGGTCATCGACAAGGACGGCATCCGCCGCGATATCCAACTCAAGGGTTCCGGCCCGACGCCGTTTTCGCGTCGTGGCGATGGCCGCGCCGCGCTCGGCCCCGTCTTGCGCGAATACATCGTCAGCGAGGCGATGTTTGCCTTGGGCATTCCGACCACGCGCTCGCTTGCCGCCGTTATCACCGGCGAGAGCGTGATGCGCGAGACGATGCTGCCCGGCGCGGTGCTGACGCGGGTTGCCGCGAGCCACGTCCGCGTCGGCACGTTTCAATATTTCGCGGCCCGCGGCGAGACCGAGGGCGTGCGGCGGCTCGCCGACCACGTGATTGCGAGGCATTACCCGCACGCAGCCAACGTCGAGCATCCCTATCACGCGCTTCTTAAGAACGTGGTCGCCCGCCAGGCTGACCTCGTCGCGCGCTGGCTCCTGGTCGGCTTCATCCATGGCGTGATGAATACCGACAACACCTCGATCTCGGGCGAGACCATCGATTACGGCCCATGCGCGTTCATGGACCACTACGACCCCGCGCAGGTCTTCAGCTCGATCGACGAGATGGGCCGATATGCCTATGCCAACCAGCCGCGGATCGCGCTCTGGAACCTGACGCGGCTTGCCGAGTGCCTGCTGCCGCTGTTTTCAGACGATCAGGAAAAGGCGATCGCAGAAGCCCAGGAAATCCTCGGCGAGTTCATCGAAAAATTCACCGCGGCCTATCAGGCCGGCCTGCGAAACAAGATCGGCCTGTTCACGATGCGCGACGGCGATGAGGCCCTCGTGCAGGACCTGCTCGATGCCATGGCCAGGAACCAGGCCGACTTCACGCTGACCTTCCGGCGGTTGTGCGAGGCTGCGGGTGATGCCGCCGCTGATGCAGGCGTCCGCGCGCTGTTCGCCGAGCCTTCCGCCTATGACGAATGGGCGGCGCGCTGGCGGCAACGCGCGAGCGAAGAACCGCAATCGCCGGCCGAGCGGCAGGCAGCGATGCTATCCGTCAATCCCGCCTTCATCCCGCGCAACCATCGTGTCGAGGCCGTGATCCAGGCCGCGACGCTCAACGACGACTATGCGCCCTTCGAGGAGCTTCTCGCGGTGCTGTCGAAGCCCTACCAGGACCAGCCCCAATTCGCTGACTATGCCGAGCCGCCGCAGCCGGATCAGCGCGTGCTGCAGACGTTTTGCGGGACGTGATGCGTTAAAGCATGGTGGGTTCAGGTTGAAGCGAAGTGGTTATTTCTCCCTCGCCCCGCTCTTCGCGGGGAGAGGGTTGGGGTGAGGGGCTGCTTCCACGATGACGCTGAGAGATGTGTTCGCGGAGAGTCCCCCTCACCCGAAGCCTTCGGCTTCGACCTCTCCCCGCAAGCGGGGCGAGGTGACTAGAGACTGCCCGCGCCGCACCAACTCAAAACCCTCACGATGTAATTAACTCGCCGTCCACCATCGCATCGGCTTCCGCAGGCGGGCGCGTCCCGAATTAAGAGACGGTCAATCCGCAACGCACCAATCTAGCGGTTTGCCGGGAGATATTGCCGTGGACGCGTTGGTATTTGAATTCATGGGGCTCGCGATGCTCGCGCTGTGCGTCGTCGTGTTGGCCGTTCCGTCCGGGCGCCGGCCTTTGCGCCGCGTGCGCCACTACTGACGACTTCAAAAAGGACCATTCGGAGGTCGCCCCCTGAGCGGGTGAGTCGCCGCGATCCGGCCTTGCGGACGCCGCGATCTAGTCCAAATGCAAGGGCCGAATTCGGTCCTGGACCCTTGACATGCCAGCGCTTTCGGACGAACGCCTGTCGGACGCGTTATGGATCGTTCATGGATCTGATTACAACCACTTCGGAACTCGCCGCAGTCTGCTCCCGTCTCGCCCGACACCCGGTCATCACCGTCGATACGGAATTTCTGCGTGAGACCACCTATTATCCCCTGCTCTGCGTCGTTCAGATGGCAAGCCCTGAGGAAGCGGTCGTGGTCGACACGCTGGCCGAGGGCATCGACCTAAAACCGTTCTTCGAGCTGATGGTCGATGAAGCGGTGCTCAAGGTGTTCCACGCCGCACGCCAGGATATCGAAATCGTCTGGCATCGCACCGGCATCGTTCCGCATCCGATCTTCGACACCCAGGTTGCGGCCATGGTGCTGGGTTACGGCGATTCCATCGCTTATGACCAGCTCGTCGAGCGCATCACCGGCCACCGGCCCGACAAGACCCATCGTTTCACCGACTGGTCGCGGCGGCCGCTGAGCAAGGAACAGGTGCACTATGCGGTTTCCGACGTCACCCATCTGCGCGACGTGTTCGCAGCGCTCGATGCCGACCTCAAGAAGCGCGGCCGCAGCGATTGGGTGAGCGAGGAGATGGAAGTGCTGACCTCGCCGAAGACCTACGACTTTCATCCCGAACGGGCCTGGGAACGGTTGAAGACGCGGGTGCGCAAGCCGAAGGAGCTCGCGGTGCTGATGGAAGTCGCGGCGTGGCGCGAGCAGGAGGCGCAAGGCCGCGACGTTCCGCGCGGCCGCGTCCTGAAGGACGACGCGGTCGGCGATATCGCCACCCATGCGCCGACCAGCCTCGAGCGGCTCGCCAATCTGCGTTCGCTGCCGAAGGGCTTTGACCGGTCGAAATGGGGCGCCGACATCATCGCCGCCGTGCAACGCGGGCTGGCGCGCGATCCGGCGACGCTGCCGAAGATCGAAAAGCAGCGCAACAATTCAAATGGTGCGGCGACCGTCGAGCTTCTGAAGGTCTTGCTGCGCATGACCTCGGAGCGCCACGCCGTCGCCAGCAAGGTGATCGCGACCGTCGACGATCTCGAGCAGATCGCCGCCGACGACGATGCCGACGTCGCCGCGCTGCGCGGCTGGCGCCGTGAATTGTTTGGCGAGGCCGCGCTGTCGCTCAAGCAAGGCAGACTCGCGCTTGCCATCGAGCGGGGCCGCGTCGTAAGGGTCGACCGCGCCTAATCGCTCCGGCGCCTACCATTTGACCTCGAGGCCAGCCGTCCCCTGGTGCGATTGCAGGGCGGAGCGGAATTTGCCGTCATAGTTGAGGTAAAGGCGCAGCGTGTTGCTCAGGCTGAGCGAGGCGGAGGCGCCGGCGTCGGCGCCGAGCTGGCTTTCGCCGATGCCCTGCACCGCGATGCTCTGCCGGCCGAGGCTGACGAGGATCGAACCAAAATTCTGTTCAACATTGTCGACGAATTTGCCGTAGGCCGACAGATCGAGGATCTTGCGGTCAAGGATCCAGTAGTGACCGACCTCGGCGCCGATCAGCACGCGCGAGCGCTCCACCGTGGCGCCGCTTGCCATCACGGGACCAAAGCCGCCTACTTCCTGGAACGATCCGGTCGAGGCGCGCACATACTCGAATGCCGCCTTCGGCACGATGCGGCTCTGATCGATATTCCAGTAATAGCTGAGCTCGGTCAGCGCGCCGTCGACCAGGGCGTTGTAGCCCGCGGTCGCAAGTCCCTGCCCGGTGTCCCTGTTCGAATTGACCTTGCCGAAGCCGTGGACCACCGCAACCGCCCAGGTCCAAGGCCCTTTGTCGATGGAGGCGTTAAAGCCAAGCTGCGTGAGGTCGAGGCTCGCCGATTGAAACGCCAGCGGCACGTCGATCGCGGTACGGCTCTGATCGACGGAAAATCCTACATTGACGCCGGGCGCTACGCGCGCGCCGATACCCGCGACACCGCCCCAAGTCTGGCGGTGATCGCCGACATAGACGCCCTGTGCGCCGGTCGTGGCCGAGATGCCGTAGGCCTCACCCCAAGCGCGAAACTGCGGGCTCTCTGCGGCTTCCGAGGCGCCGCCGCCGCCTGGGTTGGTTCGAGAGTTGCGATTGAAGCCGCCCGTCGCCTGGTTTCCAAGTCGCTCGAGGTAACTGCTAACGAGATTCGTCGCTGCGGCGCCCGACGACACGTCGGAATTGATATCGGTTGGTACCGGCAGTGGAGGCGGTGGCGGCGGCGGTCCCGCAGCAATCTGCGCCTGTGCCAACGTTGACGCTGTCGAAACGGCCAGGAGGAGGAAAACGAGCTTTGCAAGCCTGCGGAAGACCACGCTCTTCTTGGCTCGCGAAGGCCGCGATGAGCAGCACATGAATGCTTATTTCCAAAAGGAGCGCCAGCTCCGCAAAAGGTATAAAATCTTATCGGATTTGCCCTTAGTTCTCCCCGAGGGTCAATCGGTCTTGGTGCGCTGCAAATGGCAAATCGCGTACATTGTGGTTCCAGCGCCACAGTTCTGGTTGTCTGATCTAACGCGTGCTCGATTCCTGAGCGGTGTCCAACGCTTGCTAACCTGCAATTTTCGTGTTGCAATCTCTATCGCAATCGGATCTTGGCCGTTCGACTGTGCGTTTCGCGACTTTGAAATATCAGATTCGGAAATTGGGCAGACTTCCGGAAGCCCGTTTGCGGCGTGGCACGCGAAAAGCGTGGCCGCGTCTTTTTTATGTCTAGACCAGAAGACAGGCGATGGCGTTGCACAAGGGCACCGTCAAATGGTTCAACCCGACCAAGGGTTATGGCTTCATCAAACCGATGGCCGGCGAGAAGGATGTGTTCGTCCACATCTCGGCGGTCGAGCGCGCCGGGCTCACCACCTTGAACGAGAACCAGGTGGTTGAATATGACCTCGTGGAAAATCGCGGCAAGACTGCCGCGGAAAACCTCAAGGTCTCCTAACTTTCGATCGACGCAGGAGAGCCATCATTGCACCCCCGGCCATTGCCGGGGGATTTTGTCGTTGGAGCCTTAGCTCCTCAGGTCGCGGCGGGCGAGATCAGAAAATTGCCCGAGCCTGCGGTTTGCTCGATTTTGCAGATCTCGCCCTCGAGCCGGATTTTGCCGCTGGCGAGTAGCCGCAGCGCATCGGGATAGATCCGGTGTTCGACTTCGAGGATGCGTTCCGACAGCGTTTCCACGGTGTCGTGATCGCTCACGGGCACCGCGCCCTGCATCACGACCGGACCTGCGTCCGTCTCGGGGATGACGAAATGGACCGTGGCACCTGAAATTTTCACGCCGGCCCGCAGCGCCTGGCCATGCGGGTCGAGACCCGGGAACGATGGCAGCAAGGAGGGATGGATGTTGAGCATCCGCCCATACCAGCGCTTGGCGAATTCGGCCGTGAACAGACGCATGAAGCCGCCAAGACAAATCAGCTCGATGCCGTGCTGGTCGAGGGTAGACTGCAAGACCGCTTCGAAGCCTGCGCGATTCTTGCCGAACGAGTTGCTTTCAATGACGACCGTCGGAATGCCGCTTGCCTTCGCCTTCTCCAGACCGGGCGCGTCGGCACGATTG
>VAZV01000065.1 GCA_005884765.1 Alphaproteobacteria bacterium | reverse complement strand
CGCAAGCATGCGGAATGTGGGTCACGGACCAGATGGTCCAACCGGATATGAGGTGATGCAGTGAGCAACTGCAGACGTCTTCGGAAGCCAGTCTTCGCCCGGGACCCGGTCGGTGCGCTGCGCTACGCATGGCTCCGCGCCCTCCAACCGTGCCAACCTAACCCAGATCCTCAGAGAGAGCTTGACTCGCAATGCCCCATATGAGGGTGGGCAAAGGCGCGCTTTGCGCCGTGCCCACCATTTTTTCCGCGGATACAAAGATGATGGGCACGCAAGCGCTTTGCCCACCCTACGGCTACGAGGCCCTCCCACGGGGCGAGGGAGAAGATCACCGCCAATGCAACAATCGCGTTTCCAGCCAATTGATCAGCCGTCCCACTGCAAGCCCGAACAGCGACAGGATCACAACGCCGGCCAATAGCTGATCGGTCTGCATCAGATTGCCGGCTTGCAGCACGAAGGCGCCGATGCCGTATTCGGCGCCGATCATCTCGGCGCTCACGACGAGCAGCAGCGCGACCGACGCGGTGATGCGAAAGCCGGCGAGGATGGAGGGCAGCGCGCCGGGCCAGATCACGCGGCGCACAATGATCGGGAACGGCACGTTGAAACTCTGCGCCATCCGGATCAGGTTGCGCGGCACACTATCGACCCCGCTGTAGACCGAGATCGCGGTCGAGAAGAACACGCCGAGCGCGATGGTCGCGATCTTCGGCTCCTCGCCGATCCCAAGCCAAAGAATCAAAAGCGGCAATAGCGCGATCTTCGGAATCGGAAACAGCGCCGAGATGAAGGTGATGCCGACGCTGCGCGCCAGGCTTGAGAGGCCGATCGCGAAACCGACGGCGATGCCGGCGGCAGTGCCGAGCATCCACCCCAACCCGATGCGCATGACGGAATAGGACAAATGCTGCCAGAGCGCGCCCGAGATCGCGAGCTGGTAGATCGCGCGCGCGATCGCCGTTGGCGGCGGAAGGAACAGCGGATTGACAAGCGCGGCGCCGGCGGCCAGTTGCCAGAGCCCGATTGCGAGCAAAAGTGCGATCCAGCCACTGCGGCGGCCCGCGCTGGGGACAAAACCCGCGCCGCGAAATTTGACCTGCCGCGTGTCCGGCGCGGCTTCGGTTGGCGGCGGATCCTCATGCGTCGAGCGGTCAAGCATGCTGGACCTCGCGCTCGGCGTCGATCGCTTCTTCACGGATCAGTGACCACAGCTCGTTCTGCAACGCCAGCAATTTGCCGCGGGCATCGATCGCGCCGCGCTCGCCGCGCGTCATCGCAATCGGCACCACCTCGCGGACGCGGCCGGGACGCCGCGACAGCACGACGATGCGATCGGCGAGCCGGATCGCTTCCTCCAGGTTATGCGTCACGTAAACCGCGCCCATCGCGCCGTCGGCGAGCAGGCGAACAAAATCCTCCATCAGCAATTCGCGGGTCTGCGAGTCCAGCGCCGAGAGCGGCTCGTCCATCAGGAGGATCGCGGGCTTTACCGCAAGCGCGCGTGCAATGCCGACGCGCTGACGCATGCCGCCGGATAATTGTTTTGGGTAGGTGCCGCGAAAATCCGTAAGGCCCGTGCGGCGGAGGGCATCATCGACCAGCGCGCGGCGGTCGGTGACGGCGAGGCCGGTGTGCAACAACGGAAACTCGACATTCGCCTCGACCGTGCACCAAGGCAGCAGCGCAAAATCCTGGAACACAAAGGTCAACGGGTTGAGACTATCCGCCGGCGGCGCGCCGCGCAGTTCAGCCGCGCCTGCGCGGGGTTGCAGCAGGCCGCCGAGGATCGACAGCAAGGTGCTCTTGCCGCAGCCGGAAGGGCCGACAATCGCGACCACCTCGCCGGAGCGCACCGTGAACGACACGTTGTCGAGCACGTCGAGCGCGCCGAAGCGGTGGCTGATATGATCGGCGATCAGGTCCATGGGGTGTCCTAGGCGCAGCCGTCATTGCGAGCGAAGCGAAGCAATCCATGCATCGGCGCGCACAGCCATGGATTGCTTCGTCGTGGAGCCTATCATCGGGCGCGCATTCGCGCGACCCGTTGGCTCCTCGCAATGACGTGTTCAAATCGAATCAATCCGGCTTGACGAAATCCTTGGCGATGATCGCGTCCGCGTCGAACCCCTTGTCGACGAAACCTTGGCTCTGCAGCCATTTGATCTGGTTGTCGACGTTCCCAACGTCGAGCTTGCCGTCCGGATCGATATAGGCGCAATTGCCGACCACCTGCTCGACCGGCAGGTTGGTGTATTTCGCGATGATCTCCAACAGCGGCTTCGTCGTCTCGCTGATCGGTACCTTGCCGTCCTTCACCGCGGCCAGAATGACATCGTGATATTCACGATCGGCACGCGCCAGCGCCGCCAGGAGTTTCGTCACCAGCGGCTTGTTGACCAGCGTCCTGGGCGAAGCAAACACCGCGCCTAACTGCCATGGCGTCTCGTCGCCAACCCAACCCAAGAATTTGGCGCTGCCGGAATCCATCAGCGTTCGCGCGGTCGAGACCGGCAGCAGCGCGGCATCAACGGTTTCGCCCTTCAACGCCGCCGCCGCGTTCGACAGCGATTGCAGCGGCAGCACTTTGACGTCACCAAGCTTGAAACCGTATTTGTCGGCGAGTAGCCCAAGCGAATAATGGAAGCTCGATCCCACCTGCGTTACAGCGACGCGCTTGCCCGCGAGATCCTTCGGCGTCTTCAGGCCGGCGGCGTAGGCGTTATTGCTGGCGAAATAGCCGATCAGGGGATAGCCGGGCTTCTCGCGGCTCATGCCGCCGATCACCTTCAGCGTGCCCTTGCCGGCGAGGTTGTAGAGACCCGCCGTGAAAGCCGTGATGCCGAAATCGATATCGCCCGACGTGGTGGCGACCGCAATGGGCTGCGCCGCATCGAAGAATTTCAACTCGATATCGAGCCCGGCATCGCGGAAATAGCCCTTATCCTGCGCGATGAACACCGGCGCGGACGACGACAGCCTGAGCACGCCGATCCTGGCCTTGAGCACGTCGTCAGCCCGCGCGATCCCGCTCGCCGCCAGCACCAACAGCCCTGCGAGAGCGAGCCGCACACATCCCCTCATCCGGCTTCCTCCGTCGTCTTACAACCCTTCGGGCACGGCCTGGTCCCGCCCGATAAAGGCGCCCTGCTGCCTCAGCGTTTGTTGCAACTTTTCAACCGCAATGTCGCGCGGAATCGTGTTGCCGGACAGCGCCACCGCCGCCGCAGTGCCCGCGGCCTCGCCCATCGCAAAACAGGCGCCGGAGACCCGCGCCGCCGATTGCCCGTCATGCGTCATCGAGGCGCAGCGCCCGGCGATCAGGAGATTATCGACCGCCTTGGGAAGCAGCATCCGGTAAGGCAGTTCATTGAAGCCGCGCGACCCGGGGATCGGCGGGAACTTGAAGATCACGTCGCCCGCGACATGCACCTCCATCGGCCAGCCGTTGACGCCGATCGAATCGTCGAACGCGGCGCAGCCGAGCACGTCATCGCCTGAGAGCATATAGCCGCCGATCACGCGGCGGGTTTCGCGAATGCCGAGCTGCGGCGGCAGGTCAACGATGTAGGATTTCTCAAAACCCGGCACGGTGCGCAGGAACTCAAAGGCTTCGATCGCCTGACGGCGGCCGTCGATCTCGCCGCGGGTGAGATCGTCGGGCTCAAGGCCGTTGACGGCGCTGCCGTCCGCGCGCGCGACTTGGGTGAAATTGACCCGCCACTCGATCTGCGAGCGCTGCGGCCGCACGATCGCACCCTTGCGCGGAAATTTGTGGGAGCCTTCGGCTTCGGCCTTTTCCATCAGCCCCGGTATAGTCCGCCAGGCCTCGCCGGCCTTTTCGGGATCGATGCCGTTCAGCCGAAACATCATCGAGGGATAAAGCATGCCGCCTTTGTTGTCGCCCACCTCAAATGGCGCGCCGGCCCAGGCCGCGAGATCGCCGTCGCCGGAGCAGTCGATGAAAATGGTGGCCGTCACCGCCTGCCGGCCGGCCTTGGTTTCCACAACAAGCGCATTGATGCGGCGCTCATCATGCATCACGGCGCCAGCGCCGAGCGCATGGAACAGGATATCGACCTTGTGGGCGGCGAGCAGATCGTCGGCCGCAATCTTGTAGGCCGCGGTGTCATAGGCCTGCGCCAATATCTTGCCGAGAATGAGATGCGGCGCGTTGAGCCCGCCGAGCCGATCGATGCGCGCCAATAGCTCGGAGGCCACGCCCTGCACCAGGCGATGCATCTCGCCATAGACATTGGCATGCAGCCCGCAGAAATTGGTCACGCCCGCGGCCGTGCCCATGCCGCCGAGGAAGCCATAGCGCTCGATCAACAGCGTGCGCCGCCCGGCGCGCGCCGCCGCGACAGCGGCCGCAATGCCCGCCGGTCCGCCGCCGAGGACGACGACTTCATATTCGCCGTAGATCGGAATTTGCCGCGCGGGCTCTTGAATGGTGCGAGAGGGCAATGTGGGTTCCCGGATGATCGCTGGCATCATGCCGGGTTAGGGAATTTTGACCATCTCGTCAAAGGGACGAGCCAGCCATGCGTGGCCTGCGCTCGCACAGGCCGTCGCGACGGTTGCGCTTGCAGGCAAGCATGTGGAAACTAGGCCCCGTCGCCGTCGATCCACTCAACAGGACCTCCTCCCCATGCGTATCTGCATTTTCGGCGCGGGCGCCGTCGGCAGCCATTTTGCAGTGCGGCTCGCGCTCTCAGGCCATGACGTCTCCTGCGTGATGCGGGGGCCGCATCTTGACGCGGTGAAGGCAAGGGGCCTGACGCTGCGCGTTGGTGACGCCAGCTTCAATGCGAAGGTCAAGGCATCCGAGGACCCGGCAACGCTGGGCGCGCAGGATTTCGTCATCAGCACGCTGAAGGCGACCGGGGTCGGCAGTCTCGCAACCGGCCTGCGACCGCTGCTCGGCGACGATACGCCGGTGGTGTTCGCGCAGAACGGGATTCCCTGGTGGTACGATATCGGCTTGCCGGCCGATCATCCGCGGCCGCCCGACCTTGCCTTTCTCGATCCCGGCGGCCGGCTGCGCGCCATTGTTCCGAAGCAGCGGATCATCGGCGGCGTGATCTTTTCGGCCAACGAGGTGGTCGAGCCCGGCGTGGTTGCCAATCTTTCGCCGGAGCGAAACATGCTGCTGATCGGCGAATGCGACGACCGGCAATCCGAGCGCATCGCGCGCTTGCGCGCCACCCTCGAGGAGGCTTCGATCGCATCGCCGCCGGCGGCGCGGATCAGGGAAGCGATCTGGTCCAAACTCCTGACCAACATGTCGATGTCGATCTTGTGCCTGTTGACCGGACAAACCGCGCGCGCCGTCAGGGACGAGCCGGCTCTGCGCGATGTGATCCCACGCCTGCTCGATGAGGCAAACGCGGTTGGCCAGAGCTGCTGTCCGACCGTCAAGCGCGTCATCCGTGGCGGCCCTGCGCCGGAGCACAAGCCGTCGATCCTGCAGGATTACGAGCTTGGCCGCGCCATGGAAATCGATGCGCTGGTGCGAGCGCCGGCTGCGTTCGCACGGGCTGCGGGACTCCCCACGCCGATGCTCGACATGCTGGCAGGCCTCGCGATCCAGAAGGCGCGGGACAAGGGGCTCTACCAGGCCGACTGGTTGGCTTGACAGCGAGGCGATCAGATCGCCTCTAGCCCGAGTCGATCGAACAGTTTCCGGTCGGCCGCGTCTTCCGGATTGGCGGCGGTCAGCAAGGTATCGCCGATGAAGATCGAGTTGGCGCCGGCAAAGAAGCACAGCGCCTGCATCTCGTCGGTCATAGCCGAGCGGCCCGCCGATAGCCGGACATGTGATTTCGGCATCATGATGCGCGCCAGCCCAACGATCCGGACAAACTCGATCGGCGCGATCGGAGCCTGCTCCGCAAGCGGTGTGCCGGCAATCGGAATCAGCATGTTGATCGGCACGCTTTCCGGCGGCTCGGCCAGGTTGGCCAGTGTCACCAGCATGTCGACGCGGTCGGCTTCCTCCTCGCCCATGCCGAGGATGCCGCCGCAGCAGACCTTCATGCCGGATTGCCGGACATTTTCCAGCGTGTCGAGGCGATCGGAATAGGTCCGCGTCGAGACCACCTTGGGATAATAGCGCTCCGAGGTATCGATGTTGTGGTTGTAGTAGTCGAGCCCGGCCGCGCTGAGGCGGTCCGACTGCTCGCGGTCGAGCATGCCCAGCGTCATGCAGGTCTCGAGCCCGAGCGCCTTCACCGCGCCGACCATTTCGACGATGGCGTCCATGTCGCGCGGTTTCGGATTGCGCCAGGCGGCGCCCATGCAGTAGCGCGTCGCGCCGCTATCCCTGGCCTTGCGCGCCTCGGTGACGACCTTTTCGACATCCATCAGCCTGGACGCGGCCAGACCGGTCGAATGATGGGAGGACTGGCTGCAATAGCCGCAATCCTCCGGGCAGCCGCCGGTCTTGATGTTGAGGAGCTTGCTCAGCTGGATGCGGTTGGGATCGAAATGCTGGCGGTGGACCGATTGCGCCTTGAACAGGAGATCGTTGAACGGCAGCCGGTACAGCGCCCAGGCGGCCTCGCGCGTCCACGCCGGCGCTGCTGCAGGCGGCGTCATTGCAGTCGTCCCGTCACGTACCTCAAGCATTCCATTCTCCGCAAATTCCGCTGGCTCTCAGATCGTTTAATCGCATGATCGCGAGGCTGAGGCCAGCACCGCTCGCCGGAATTTCTCGTAAATTGATCGGCGGATCAAACGGAGATTGACCACGCATCGGCGCTCGTATCACTCTGTCGCTCGATAAACCCCAAGAAAAACAAGCGAGCAGAAAGATGCACGTCAAAAGCAAAGTCTGTGTCGTCACCGGCGCCGCGGGCGGCATCGGCGAGGCGGTGGCCCGCGCCTACGCGGAAAGAGGCGCGCGCGGCGTCGTGGTCGCCGACCTCAAGACCTCGCGCGATCGGCTGGCGAAAGTCGCGGGCGATATCGATGGATTGGCGGTGACTGCCGATGTCGGCCTCGAAGACGACGTCAAGGCGCTGATCGCGGCGGCGGAGGCCAAATACGGCCCGGTCGACGTGTTCTTCTCCAACGCCGGCCTCTCGCGCAAGGGACAGGAGACGGCGTCGGACGCGGACTGGGACGTGAGCTGGCGGGTCCATGTGATGAGCCACGTGTTCGCGGCGCGCGCGTTGGTCCCGGGCATGCTGGCGCGCGGCACCGGCTACCTATTGAACACCGCCTCCGCCGCGGGGCTGTTGGCGTCGCTGAACTCGATGCCATATGGCGTGACCAAGAACGCCGCGGTGGCGCTGGCCGAACATCTCGCGATCCAATATGGCGACCGCGGCATCCGCGTCTCCGTGCTGTGCCCGCAGTCGGTGCAGACCGGCATGACGACGCCAGGCCCAAGCGCGGCAAGGGTCGATGGCGTGCTGCAGCCGCCCGAAGTCGCGCGCATGGTGATCGAGGCGATGGAGGAAGAACGCTTTCTGATCCTGTCGCACCCGCAGGTGCAGGAATACATGCAGCGGAAGGCCTCTAGCCGCGACCGCTGGCTTGCCGGGATGCGGCGGCTGCGCGACAAGATCTACGGCGACCAGCGCGCGGGCTGATCTGCAACGGCCGTATGCGAGTGTGCCTTCGCGAGTTACCGCAGCTACGGCTTGTCTGTGTTCGAAACATAAAGGAGCGCAACGACGGAGCCGATCACCAGCGCCGCGCCCGCCAGGCTCGGCATGGTGATGCGCTCGCCGAGGACCCACGCGCCGAGGATCACGGCGACCACCGGATTGACAAACGTATAGGTTGCAACGATCGGCGCCGACATGCGATCGAGCAGCCATAGATAGGCGGTGTTGCCGACGACGCTTCCGAGCAGCGCCAGATACAGCACCCCCATCAGCGAAACGACGGTGACTTGTCGTGGCGTAAAGTCCGGCCATTCGCCGGCCAGAACACTGAGCATCAGCAGGCCCGCGCCGCCGCAGATAAGCTGCATGCCGGCAAGATCATGCGGTGGGATATGGGCGGCGCGCCGCTGGGCATACACGCTGCCGAGCGCCCAGGAGAGCGCCGATGCCAGCAGTAGCGCGATCATGGCGACCGGGAGCGGATGCTCCGGGTTCGATGCCTCATGCCATGCGATCAGCGCGACGCCCGCAAAGCCAGGCACCAGGCCGGCGATTTTCTGCAGCGGCTCGCGTTGACCGGTGGCGCCGTTGACCAGCACGATCCAGAAAGGAATCGTCGCCAGAATGATTGCCGACAGCCCGGAAGGAACAAAACGCTGGGCGTAGGCAAGCGCCCCGTGGCATCCGACGAACAACAGGACTCCGCTGATGGCGGCAAGCGACCAATCCCGCCACGGTCGTAACGCCAATCCCCGCCGTTGCGAAAACGCGAATAACACCATGCCACCAAGAATTGACCGCGATCCAATGAGGAGAAATGGCGGGATCGATTGCAGGCCTAGCGCAATCGCCAGGTATGTTCCGCCCCACAGCAGATAGATGGCGGCGAAAGCCGCAGCCAATTGCGCTCGGTTGGTTGTTGCGGACATCGGCCGACTGCCGCTCTGAGTGCAGGAGGCATGTCAACGCATGGACGGCCCGCTGAGTTTCCACTTTTGGGCACTTCAGCTTCCTCGGTCAGGGCCGAATGGACAACCTCCGGAAATCTCATACCTTCACGATCGCGTTGGCGAGACCCTGCATGGTCGCGCCGATGGCCGGCGGCGAATGGCAGGAGGGAACCGGTACGATTTCCGAGATGTTACCCTTGGCTACAGAGGCCATGTAAAAAAGATAGGGCAGCCGTGATTAAAACCAATCTCTCCAACGTCTACCGAGACTATATTGCCTGCCTGAATAAGCAGGACTGGCCCAAGCTTGGACACTTCGTTCATGATGAAGTGATCCACAACAGTCGACGGGTCGGGTTATCAGGTTATCTCGAAATGTTAGAGAGAGACTTTGATGAAATTCCGGACCTTCATTTCAGCATCAAGATGCTGATTTCCGATCCGCCTTATGTAGCGGCCCGGCTTGGCTTCGACTGTACCCCGAAGGGAAAGTTCCTTGGCCTCCATGTAAACGGGAAGAGAGTTTCATTTACCGAGAATGTATTCTATGAATTTCGGAGCGAAAAGATTCGCGAAGTATGGTCGGTTATAGACAAGGCGGCTATCGAAGCTCAGCTTTAGCGCGAAAGATTATCGCGCATCTTGTCTCCAAGCGCGATTGCTCACCAGATTAATCGGTCCTGGGCCTTAGACGATCACGTCGGCAAGGTCCTGCATAGTCGGGACGACAATGTCCGGCTGGTGCGGGGTTTCGCCGAACGGCCGGTGGCGCCGGTCGATGAAGGCCGTTCGCATGCCCGCGGATTTCGCGCCGATGCAATCGAAGGCGTGGTTGGCGACAAACAGGATCTGATCCGGCTTCAGCGCGAGCAGTTCGGCGGCTTTGGTATAGGTCGCGACATGCGGCTTGAACGAGTTTGCCTCTGCCACCGAGATCACGCGATCGAATGCGATGTTGTGATACTGCTTGGCCGTCTCCAGCATGTCGGGATCGCCGTTGGAGAGCACGACCAGCTTGTATTTCGTCTGCAGCTTTTCCAGCGCCGGCGGCACTTCCGGAAACGGTTTTAGTTTTTCGATCTCGCCGACCAAATATCTGACGTCCTCTTGGGTATATTTGATGCCGGCGCGGTCCATCACATGGGCGACCGCACGATGCCCGATTTCGCGATAGGGCGTGTGCTTGCGATGCAGTAGCGCATCGATCATCGAATTCTCAAAATGCGTGCGCCGCCACCAGGTCACGAAGGCATTCGCATCGCCAGTCCAGCCTTTCGCCTTGAGGAAGGGGGCGGCGATGGCGGTGAGCCCGCCCTGCATGTCGACGACGGTGCCGTACTGATCGAACATGCAGACTTTCACGTTGTTCTTGATGGTCTCGAAATTCACGGCGATCTCCCGCTTTTTGTTTTTGATTAGATCGTGCCGAGCCAGGCGGCAAGTGCGTCGAGAATTTCATTCATGACCTCGCGATCGTTCCGCCCCGAGCGCACCGGCACGTGAAACGAATGATCGGCCGCTTCGACCAGATGCAATGTCGCGCGAGGCTTGAGCTTTTCGAGGACGGGCTTGAGCAGATCAGGCTCTGCGAGCTTGTCGCTGCTGCCCTGCAGGAACAGCATCGGCACATGAACGTCAGTGAGATGATCGGCGCGATCGGTCGAAGGCTTGCCCGCCGGATGCAGGGGAAAGCCGAAGAACGCAAGCCCGCATACGCCGGCGAGCGGCTCTTTCGCCTGCGCCTGCGAGGTCATCCGCCCGCCAAACGATTTGCCGCCCGCGATCAGCGGCAGGCCGCCGCAACGACGCGCCGCTTCCTTGACCGCGGCGCGCACCGCGGCGTGCGCCGCCGTCGGCGGATCGGGCCGCTTGCTGGCTTTTTCCATGTAGGGGAATTGATAACGCAGCGTCGCGACGCCACGTTCGCCAAGACCAACAGCCGCCGTCTCCATGAAGGAATGGGTCATGCCGGCACCGGCGCCGTGCGCAAGCACAAAGCAGGCGCGCGCGTGCGGCGGATGAAGCAGCAACGCCGAGACGGAGGTCGATTTGCCGACCTCGATCGCAAGCTTTTGCGAGCTGGTCTGTTTCATCGGATACGAAACCCAATGAACATTGGGTGCCCTTCCTAAGAGAGGGGGGACAGTTCATTCCGGAGACATGGGTTACACAATCGGGCTTTTTGCG
Source organism: Alphaproteobacteria bacterium (assembly GCA_005884765.1). Classification (GTDB taxonomy): domain Bacteria; phylum Pseudomonadota; class Alphaproteobacteria; order Rhizobiales; family Xanthobacteraceae; genus Bradyrhizobium. The sequence continues at coordinate 208 of VAZV01000065.1, read as the reverse complement.
GGAGAGCAAGAATGCCCTGGAAGGAGTGTAACCCGATGGATGAGCGCCTCAAATTCGTCGCCCGGCTGCTGGACGGGGAGAAGATGGCGGGGCTGTGCCGGGAGTTCGGCATCTCGCGCAAGACCGGCTACAAGATCCTCACCCGCTACAATGAGATCGGGCTGGAAGGCCTGACCGATCGCTCGCGCCGGCCCTATCGCCACGCCAA
>VAZV01000129.1 GCA_005884765.1 Alphaproteobacteria bacterium | reverse complement strand
CCTGATCATTGGTGCCGGTCCGACGGGCCTCGTGCTCGCGCTTTGGCTAACCAGGCTCGGCGTCAAAGTGCGCATCGTCGACAAGACCGCCGAGCCAGGCACGACCTCGCGGGCGCTGGCGGTACAAGCGCGCACGCTTGAACTCTACCGGCAACTCGATCTTGCGGATGCCGTGGTCGCCGAGGGCCACCAGGTTCCGGCAGTCAATCTCTGGGTCAGGGGGCAGCCGAAGGCCCAGATTTCGCTGGCGGCCATGGGGTCCGGCTTGACGCCCTACCCGTTCCTGCAGATCTTTCCCCAGGACGAGCACGAGCGGCTGCTGATCCAGCGGCTGGAGGCCCTCGGCGTCACGATCGAGCGGCGGACCGAGTTGGTCAGCTTCGCCGATGGCGAGAACCGCGTGCTGGCGAGGCTGCGCGGCCCTGACGGCGAGGAGCGCGATTGTGAGACAAGCTACATCGCGGGCTGCGATGGCGCGCGTTCGGCTGTCCGGGAAGCAATCGGCACCGGCTTTCCGGGCGGCACCTACCGCCATCTCTTCTATGTCGCGGACGTCGAGGCCACCGGCGCTGCGCTCAATGGCGAGTTGCATGTCGATCTCGACGAGGCCGATTTCCTCGCCGTGTTCCCGCTATCGGGACAAGGACGTGCGCGACTGATCGGAACGGTGCGCGACGAGCGCGCGGACCGCGCCGATACGCTGACGTTCAACGACATCAGAGGACGCGCGATCGAACAGATGAAGGTGACGATCGCAAAGGTCAACTGGTTTTCGACCTATCATGTGCATCACCGGGTCACCCATCATTTCGGCAAAGGCCGCGCTTTCCTCGCGGGCGACGCCGCACACATCCATAGCCCGGCCGGCGGCCAAGGCATGAACACAGGGATCGGTGACGCCATCAATCTCGCCTGGAAACTGGCGGCGGTCGTGGCCGGCCGCGCTCCCGAGAGCCTGCTCAACAGCTATGAAACCGAGCGGATCGGCTTTGCTCGGCGGCTGGTCGCGACCACCGACCGCGCATTCAGCTTTGCGACCGCCGAAGGCCTGCTTGCGGACATCGCGCGCATACGCCTCGCGCCGCTAGTGATCCCGGCGGCGTTCGCATTCGAAACGGTACGCAGATTTGCGTTTCGCACCGTCTCGCAGATCATGTTGAATTACCGCGACGGTCCGCTGAGCCGTGGCGTGGCCGGAAACGTGCACGGCGGCGACCGCCTGCCATGGGCCCCGATCGACGGAGTGGACAACTTCGCCTCATTGAGCGCGATGGATTGGCAAGTCCATGTCTATGGCTCCGCGAGCCCGGCACTGACGGCATGGTGCGCCCGCCAAAACGTCCCACTCCATGGCTTTCCGTGGCGATCCGAATATGAGGCAGCCGGCCTGGCGCGCAATGCGCTCTATCTGCTCAGACCGGACACTTATGTCGCGCTTGCTGATGCCACCGGCGAGCCCGCTGCGCTCGATCGCTACTTCGCAGATATGGTCATTCGGCCTGCGCCGTCGATAACATCGGCCTGATCGCGATCAATCCTGCGGCACAATCGCATTGCTCGGCGTGGGGCGGTCGGTGATCTGCTGGCCGAAAAGGCTGCCGATCAATTCGACCGCCGTGCGGGCGGTGCGGCCGCGCTCATCGAGGAACGGATTGAGTTCGACGATATCGACCGACCCGACCACCCCGGAATCGTGCAGCATCTCCATTATAAGATGCGCCTCCCGGTAGGTCGCCCCGCCGGGTACAGTGGTGCCGACGCCGGGAGCAACCGCCGGGTCAAGGAAATCGACGTCGAAGCTCACATGCAACACGCCATCGCGGGCGCGCACCTTGTCGATGACGCGGCGGATCAACACGCCAACGCCGAACTCATCGATCGCCCGCATGTCGGCAATGTTGACGCGGCGGTCGCGCAGCAGCTCCTTCTCCAGTTTATCGATCGAGCGCGTGCCGAACAGCTCGAGCCGATCCGCATCGATCGATGCGCGCGGCTGTTCGCCTAACAAGCCGTCGAGCCCATCCTCGCCGCACAAGAAAGCCGCCGACATTCCGTGCATGTTGGCCGTTAGCGTGGTCGCCGGCGTGTTGTAGTCCGCATGCGCGTCGAGCCAGAGCACGAATAGCTCCCGCCCGGTCTCGCTGCAATGACGCGCCATGCCGTTCACCGAACCCATCGACAGCGTGTGGTCGCCGCCGAGAAACATCGGGAGTGCGCCCGAGCGCGCAAGCTCATAGCTGCGCCGGCTAACAGCCCGGGTCCAGTGCTGGATTTCCCGATAATGGTTCGCGTTTCTGGGCGGCACGTCGGTCAGGTCGGGCGTGCCGTTGATGGAAAGATCCCCGTGGTCGGCCACCTCAAAGCCGAGGGTCTCAAGCAACGTCAAAAGGCCGGCGGTTCTAAGCGCCGCGGGGCCCATCAGGGTGCCGCGCTGCGATGCGCCCATATCGATGGGGGCACCCAATAGGGCAATGTGTTTGGTCCTCGCGTTGCCCACAAGCCCTCCGGGAAAATGGCGGCCCAAGCCAAGGTAACAGAGATTCTCTCCGTCGGTTTCGTTAGCCTTGGTCTTGCTTGTGGAACAAATTGATCTCTTTCCGGAAAGCAAGCGTCCAGCCGACCGGCTGTCAGGCTGCTGCGCCCGCCGCCGCCGCTGGGGCGGTCACCGGCGCCGTCGAAAACTGGCTCTCGAACGCCGGAGCCGGCATCGGCCGGCCAAAGTAATAACCCTGGCCCTGCTCGCATCCCATCTGCATGAGAAGGTCGGCGGTAGCCCGGCTCTCGATCCCCTCCGCTATCACCGACAGGCCGAGTTGCCGGCTGAGACCGATGGTCGAACTGACGATTGCCGCATCATCAGGATCGGTAAGCAGGTCGAACACGAACGACCTGTCGATTTTGAGTCCATCAAGTGGGAATTTCTTCAGATAGCTCAAGCTCGCATAGCCGGTGCCGAAGTCGTCGAACACGGTGCGCACGCCAAGTTCCTGAATTCGGAAAAACGTATCAAGTGCCCTCTTTTCGTCGAGAAGCAGAATATCCTCGGTCAGCTCCAGCTCGAGCAGCGAGGGCGTCAGCCCGGTGACTGCAAGCACCTTGGCGACAGAGCTAGCGAGATCGCCCGACTGCAATTGCGAGGGTGAAAGATTGATGCTCACGCGAACGCTACGCCCGGCAATTTCCCAGGCCCTGGCCTGCCTGCAGGCGGTTTCCAGCACCCAATCCGCGATCCGCTCCGAAATCGAAGCAGTATTCACCACCGGCATGAACTCCGCAGGCGAAACGAGACCGCGTTCCGGATGACGCCATCGGATCAGCGCTTCCGCGCCGATCAGACCGCCGTCCAACAGGCGGACCTGCGGCTGATAGAACAGCTCGAACTCTTCCCGTTCGATCGCAAGCGCCAACTCGGCTTCCAGCTTCAGGCGCGCTTCAAGCTCCTGCCGAATGGAGTTCTCGAATATGATATAGCCGCCGCGCCGAGCCGCCTTGGCACGACAGAGGGCCAGATGGCCGTTGCCGAGCAGCTCATCCGCCGTTCGCCCCCCCTCCGGATGAACGGCCACACCAATAGTGACGCTGACGCGGTGCAGCCGCGTTCCCGCCGGCAGCGGGTTATCGAACGCAGCCGCAATCCGCTCGCAGAATTGCCTGACCGCCTCGGTGTGGGCGCCGCGCGGAATGGCGATGGCAAACTCGTCGCCGCCAAGGCGGGCAACGATGCCCTCGCCTCCTGTTTCGGAGCTTAGCCGCTCCGCGACAGCGCGCAGCACAAGGTCGCCAAAGGCATGGCCCAGCATGTCGTTGAGGTGCTGGAAGCCGTCGAGGCCGAGCACGAGCAGCGCTGCCGCCCCTGATCGCTCGCCCGCTACCTTGATCATCGCTTCGAGCCGGGCATGAAGCGTCGTTCGGTTCGCAAGCCCAGTAAGCACGTCGTGTTCCGCAAGATACCGAATGCGTTCGGCTTCGCGTTTTCGTACCGAGATGTCACGCAGCACCGCGCCGTATTGCACCTCGTCGGTGCCTTGCCAGCCGGAGAAGCACGCCTCGACCGTAAAGGCTTCGCCGTTCTTCCGGCGTGCTTCGAATTCCGTGACCCTACCACCGGGCATCAGCGAATCCGCGCGCACCGCATCGCGGATTGAAAAAGGAGAAATGCCTTCGCCGCCGTCAGCGCAGATCGTGTCGAACGGACGACCCATCATTTCCGCACGCTGATAGCCGAAAATCGAGGTCGCACCGGGATTCCATACTGTGATCAGATAATTTGAGTCAGTGCATATCAGGCCGTCGCCCAGCGACATCGCGATGCGTTGAAAGCGGCTTTCGGCGACGCGGCTCAGCAGATCCTTGAAATCGATTTCGTCAAGCGCGATGGCGGCGAGGTAGACTGCAATCGCGGTGTGGAACAGCGAGGTGTCGAGCACGAGCGGCATTTCTGTCTGCAGCAGGATCGCAGCGGTTTCGACGCAGACGGCCATTGCGGCAAGCAGCAGAACTCGCCGGCTTGCGCTGAGGCGGCGCCAGGTGATCAACATCACCAGCGAAATGGCGCATAGCCCCAACAATGTGGCGGCGTCGGAGGTCGCGTGCAGGGTGCGGTTCTGCAGGATGGATTCCGCCGCCAGGGCTTGAAGTATCGGGCCCGAAACGATCCGGCCGTTTGGGATGCTGAAGCGATCGCCCAATTCCAGGGCCGTACCGCCAACGATGATCTTCTTGCCCCTTAGATTTGCGAGCGTGTCCTCCTTGCCGCGCAGCACGTCGATATAGGACACTTTCGGAATCGATGTGGCGCTGATACCGAAATCGATCAGGAAGGGGATGCCGCGCTCCGCGTATCGGCCCGCCAGCACAGCGGCCATCGAGGGAACAAGCTGCCCTGCGAGGCTTTCCCCAAAGGCATAATGTCGGACAAGCCCATCTGGTTCGACCGCGACGTTTACGATTGCCGACCACGAATGATCGGCGAATTGTTTCAGCGGACGATTAATGTGGACTGTGGCATTGCTGCCGGGTTGCTTGAACGACGACAAGACGACCGATCCGCCGCCGTCGGCAAGCGCATCGACAAAATCCAGATCCGACGATGCTTCGGACGGCGTGCTGAAATCGATGTCGAATGCAATGTCGCGTACGCCGGCGCTTTCTAGCCGCCTGATGAGCTCGGCGTGCAGCCATCGCGGCCACGGCCAGACTCCGATCATTTCGATCGATGTGGCATCGATCGCAACAATGACGATCTCGCCACTCGCGTTGCGCGTCTGCCAGGCGAAACGCAGGTCGGTCAGAGCGTTGCGGATTGCGCCGTGCCAACCGGACAGCACCACCGCCGCCAGTGCAAGCACGACAAGAATATGTGGCCGGTATTGCTTCAAGTTTGTCCCCCTGCGCACCTCGTACTGCCGAAGTGCGCCCCCTTTCGCGCGTCGCTCGATTAGCGGCTAATGTTTGGCATTTCCTCTGCCGTTGCCGTTGCCGACCCCGCCGTTGCCGTTTGCGCCGTTGCCATTTCCGGATTGGTTTGCCGGAGCGATGACGGAAGCGACGGTCGATGCGATGCCTGACGATGTGGTCGCGCCACTGCTACTTGCCGCGTCGGAGCTAGCGCTCGCGGCGGAATTACCATTCGCGCCGCCTGCGCTTGCTTTGGCGTCGCTCCATACAGTGTCGTTACCCGATGCATTCTTCGCCGAGCTGGGCGCGACGACCTGGTGGGCGAGGCCGTGCGTGACCTTCTGAAAATTCAGACGGACTTCGCCGAGCGCGGTCGAGATGCGCGATCCCTTCGGCCCGCCGGACGTATCACCGGAAGCTTGCTGCGGCTTGGGCGGCGCAGCGCCCATCCTGATCGCGCCGATATGGCCGAGTGCGTGGATGAATTTCTCATTGGCGGCGTTGCGGGGAGCGAAGAGGCCGGACTTGGGCACAGGGATGCGATCGATCGAGGACGGGCGCGGTTTGCCTTGTTCGATCGGATTGAACGTGCCCGAGCCGCTCAGAACAAGACCGGGTTTGCCATGCGCGAAGGCGGTCGCGGCCTGACCGGGCATGACTTGCGCGATCTGGCCCGACTTGAAATCCGAAACTTCGACCTGCCCCCGGCGCACGTCGACGCTGGTACTGGCAGCCTTGACGGTTACGCTGAACTGCGTGCCCTTGACGACAGCGGCAAGATAAGGCGTCTCGACTTCGAAATGCTTGACGTTGCGCTTCTCGACCTCAAGAAGGATCGAACCGGCCTGTTGAACGATCGTCGTCGACAGCCCTTCTTTCTTCTCCACCGGCAAACCGATCACTGAATTCGGCGAGATCAGGATCGTTTCCTCACCGCGTACCAGCAAAACGCGCCCAGTGCGCCCAGTGCGGATAGTGTCGCCGGGCTTCAATATCTCTTCGTGGTTGAAGGAAACCGGCTCGGCGCCCGTCGTGGTGACCCACACTTCGCCGGAGGATTTGCTAACCGACCACGTCCCGTTCTCGGCGGCGCGTGCGCTCGAGGCTGCTCCCAGAACCAGTGCCATCGCTAAGATGCACCGCAACATGCCAGCCTGATACACGGGGTGCGCCTCCGCCAGTTTTATTGCCTGGCTCCGAGGCTTACTGGAAATGTTTCAAGATAGAATTATCGCACAGCGCCAAGTTCGGCGACCGCATTAACGTTTCATTAAGCATAAAAATACTATGAAAAATCATGAGGCTAACCATACCCTCGGGGTTCGCGGGGCGCGCTCCGTTGAACTACGGGCAGGGAACGCTGCCGGCGGTGGCAAAGCGGCATCGCCGTACCGCTAGCCTCGTTATGACAAGCCTGGCCCTGGTATCGTTCGGCTTGCCGCCATCAAATGCACAGCAGGCGAACCAGCCAGGCTTTGATCCGAGACAGACCGAACGGCGCTTTGACGCATTGGAATCCGGTCAGACGCAGCCAACCCGGCCCGGCCCAAATTTGCCGCGGCTTGCGCGGCCGGCAGTCGGAGCCGATACCAGACCGTCCTTCGAACTACGCGACGTTGTCCTGACTGGCGGCGGGGCGATACCACGGGCGGAGTTGATAGGGACCTATCAACCTTATCTCGGAAAGAAAGTCTCTCAGGCCGACCTCGCGGCGATTGCGGGTGCGATCAGCGATCTCTATCGGGCGGCCGGTTTTCACCTGAGCCGGGCGATCGTTCCCCCGCAGGACATCAGAGATGGGCGGGTTCGTATCCAGGTGATCGAAGGCAGCGTCACCGAAGTAGCGCTGCGAGGCGACGGCGCGGAGCAGTTCGGGATCCGGCCGATGCTGAGCCCGCTGCTCGCCGAATGCCCCTCGCGACTGGCCACACTGGAGCGACAACTGCTCCTCGTCAACGGCCGGCCGGGAGTTCGCATCGTCGACACGGCGATCGAGGAGATTGGCGGCCCGACCGGCCGCTTCCGCCTCGTCGTCTACGTGAAGACCTGGCACATCTTCACTTCGTTGGGGATCGACAATCTAGGTTCGTCATCGGTTGGCCCTTGGCAGACCTATGCGACCGCCGCATTCAATTCCTATCTGCTGCCCGGCGACACGCTGGCGCTCAACCTCTCGACCACGGCCAACGATCCCAGGGAGCTTGCTTTCGGCCGATTGTCCTATGATGTCCCGGTCGGCACCGACGGGTTGCGGATCGGTACGTCTGCGCTCTATAGCGACGTCCGGCCCGGCGACGACAGGCGGCTTTACAACGACACCACAAGGACCGAAGCCTTCGAGGTCCGCGCCAGCATTGCCGCGCTGCAATCGCAGCGATCTTCGTTGACGCTCACTGCGGCCGCCGACTTCAGCGACGTCTCGGAACGCGACATGTTCGGCCCGATCTACAACGATCACATCCGCACCCTGGGCCTGACCTCGGATTACCGATTGCAGGACAATATCGGCGGCAACAACTACGTGACGCTGGCGTACCGTCAGGGTCTCGACATTTTCGGCGCCTCGCGCGTTGGCGAGGATCTGGTGTCGCACGACGGTGCGTCGGCCAATTTCTCCGTTCTCGACCTCTGGTTCACGCGCTATCAGGCACTATCCGACGTCTGGTCGGTAAAGCTGGCGGGGGCCGGCCAGGTCGCTTCCGGCCCGTTGTTCACTTCGCAACAGTTCTATCTCGGAGGTGCGAATTTTGGGCGAGGCTATGGCAGCGCCGAGATCAGTGGCGACAACGGCATTGCCGGCTCGTTCGAACTGCGTTTCGATCAGAAGTTGAACTTTCGATATCTGAGCGGCTATCAGATCTATGGCTTCTTCGACGCCGGCGCGGCCTGGAATGACGGCTACGGCATCAACGAGGGTCTTTCACTGACTTCGGCGGGCGCCGGCGTGCGCTTCTTCCTGGGGGATGACTTGCGGGCCGATATCGGCGTGGCGTTCCCGTTGAGCTACCGAGCGCCGGACAATGAACGGCGCAGCGCGCGCCTGCTGTTCTCCTTGTCGAACGCCCTCAAGCTGTGCCCGGAGATCGCGCGCGGGCATTGTCTCTAGATCGGGTTCCAGCCGGCTGTGCAGGTACTTTTCTGTGCCGCATGTCATCGCGAGGGAACCAAACTTGCCTAAAGTTAATTTAGTTCCCGCAGTAGGCGGGCTCGACCTGTCACGGCCAATCACCATCTGTTCAACTAGAGGTGAGAAGGAGGAAGCGGTGAAGAGGGCAATAGCGATGTTTGCCTGCCTTTGCGTGCTCGCGGGCGGCGAATATTTTGCCATCAGCAAATGGGCCATCCGGCACCAAACGCTGAACCTCTTTGACGCGACGCGGCACCGGCCGGTCTCGGTCGATCTCGCGGTACGTCGCGATTACGAGATGAAGGCGAACAATGGCTTCTGGAAACTTCCGATCGCCATCATCAGCAACGGCAATACTGTCAGGAACACCGAATATTCCTTTCTCGCCAACGTGCTCGCGGCGCGCGGCTATCTGGTTGCCAGCATCCAGCAGGACCTGCCGAGCGATCCGCCGCTGATGACCAAGGTTGGGATGCCCTATGTTGGCCGCATCGGCGTTTACCAACGCGGCGAAGCCAATATCCTGTTCGTCGTCGGCGAATTGCAAAAATTGCAGCCCAATGCGGATTACGATCACCTGACACTGGTCGGTCATTCCAATGGCGGTGACGTTGCGATGTATTGCGCCAAACAACATCCCGAACTGGTGTCAAAGGTCATCACGCTGGACAATCTGCGCGTCCCATTCGTCCTCAATGACAACTTGAAGATCCTTTCGTTTCGCTCGAAGGACCCGAACTTCAGAACCGATCCCGGCGTGCTGCCGACCCCGGAGCAAGCCAAGTCGGGAGGTATCGATATCATCAATACCGGCGCGCAGCATACCCAGCTGAGCGATCGCGGCCCTGATTCTGTGAAAGAGAAAATCCAGGCGACGCTCGACCAATTCCTAGGTGACAGTGCAACCAGCGAACTTGCGCCGGCGCAGACCACACGGCCGATGATCGCCAACCCCGGCGACTACTGAAACTCCAGATCTTCCAAAATGCAAATCCCTGCCGGCCTGAACCGACAGGGATCAGCAGAAAGGATGACGGACGGCGAGCGCGATTTCCCGGTGGCCCGTCATGGACCTGCGCCCTCAATTGAAATCCCAGGCGCTGTGCGATGCAAGATTATTTTGTGAGCATGTTCGGCCTGGCCCCCGGAACCTGCGTCCAGGCTAGAATTTGCCTTTGGTCGCGTCCTTGGCGGCAGACATGACGCCGCCGGTGATCTGCCTCATATGATCGCCCGCGTTGGTGAATTGGCTGCGCAAGAATTCCGATTGAATGCGCATCGCCTCCTGCAGGTCGGTGGCGTGAACCAGCTTTCGCGCGTGCTCGAAAGCTGCCTTCATATTCTGTTCGGTAAAGGACAGCGCCTGCTTGGAGATTTCGCTGCCCGCACCCGGGACGGACGCCATCGATTTGCTCGCGGCGTCAAAGAACATTCCGAACGCCTTTTCCGCCTGATCGATGGTCTTTTCGGCGAGCTCACGCAATTCGGCCGGGACTTCCAGTTTCGGTTCGATCATGGTCGCTATCCTCCGATATCGGTGCGAGCATTAGCACGTTTGCGGACGGTCCGGTCCGAAAAACGTCGGACAGACGGTCCGGGCGGCCGGTCGCGAGCTCTTGCCACAGTCCATGGCATGCGACGGCGACGCGAGCGAGCCTTTCCGGCAGCACGCTTGGAACCCACGCCTGCGTTGTAGGTTCTAGTTCCTGCATCACCCACATTCGAAGCAGGAGCTTTCCCATGCTATCCAAGCTTGCACTCTCGGCCCTCGCGGTCGCCTCGCTGGTGGGAATGACGTCGGTTGCGCCGGCGCAGACACAACCGGCCCCCGGCGCATCGAGCGAAGGCAATGTCGGACCTGGCGCTACCAGCACCCGAATGAAATCCCATAAAATGAAGACCAGCATGACATCCCACAAGATGAAGACGAGCAAGATAAAGTCCGGCACCACGACCGGAATGTCGCGCAATCGTTCCGGCCAGCAAAATACGAGCCCGGGTACCGAAACCCGCAGCGGCGGCAAATATTGAGAGCAGCTTTCGGGTGAATATCTGGAAGCATCGCCAGGCAGAGGCCCCCGCAAAACAATAGCGGGGTCCTCCACGCAAGGTTTGACTATCTTTTTTATTTCGGCGTCGCATCCTTTGATATCTGCGCGATCGCGTCTTGCACCGTTGACATGAACTGTGCAGGGAAGATGATCGTGGAGTTCTTCTCAACCGAGATCTCGGCCATGGTTTGCAGCGTGCGGAGCTGCAATGCTACCGGATGTTGCGTGATGATGTCGGCGGCCTCGCCGAGCTTGACCGCGGCCTGGTATTCGCCCTCGGCGGCGACGATCTTGGCGCGGCGCTCGCGCTCGGCTTCGGCTTCCTTCGCCATCGCGCGCTGCATGTTATCAGGCAGCGTGATGTCCTTGATCTCGACCGCGGTGACCTGTGTGCCCCACGGCTCGGTGTGCTGATCGATGACGTTCTTGATCTGGTCGTTGATACTGGCGGTATCCGACAGTAGCTGATCGAGGCTGAAGCGGCCCACCACATTGCGCACCGTGGTTTGGCTGATCTGATTGATCGCGTTATAGACGTTCTCGATGGCGATCACCGCCCTTTCCGGATCGGTGATGTGATAGTAAGCGACGGCCGCGATATCGATCGATACGTTATCCTTGGTGATGATCTTCTGCGAGGGGATCTGCATGGTGACGGTGCGTAGCGACACCCGCGTCATCTGCTGCAGCGGAACGAAGATCAGCGTAAGGCCCGGACCGCGCACACCTGCAAACTTACCGAGGAAAAACACGACGCCACGCTCATACTGCTTCAGCACCCGAAGCGAAGCGATGACATATAAGGTCACCAGTATGAGAACAATGCTGATGAAATCCATGGCCTCCTCCTGCGCGGTTCGCCTGCGGTCCTCGCCGCACTGAACTCGAAGAGGATGTTATCATTGATTTGTCTCAGATGTATTTATCTCGCCGATAAATCGTTTCACGCCGGCACTTCTGGCGTTTACTGCTGATCTTGATTCTGACGGGGCTTCGTCTCTCCCTGTTTTTTGCGCAATCCCTCGGAGCTATGATCAGGAGCGCTGCGGGCAAGACGAGCGATCTGAGATCAGCGCCCGCGCGTATCAGCCATGCATTCATGAATTTATATCAGTCTCGACCGCAATCGCTTCATTTGCATGACGATCGTACTGCAAAGAGGGCTGTGCGTGGTGGATTTCGTCCGCCGGTCGAGCAGACCGTGCGATTCCGTTGCTTTTTTTCGGCGGCAATAGCGTGCAGTTCCACAGCATCCCATTTGCGTCTCCTGGCTACGGCCAACAACAAAACACAGAGAGACCAACATGAGACAGCTTTTGAAATTGAGCGCCGCGCCGATCACCATGCTAAGCGCGCTGGCCTTTGTCGCAATGGCGACGCCGGCGTCGGCGGGCGAGTATTGCCGCAAGGACGTGACTTCCGCCGTCGTGTCCTGCAGCTTTGATACCCTCGCCCAATGCCAGGATATGTCCTCCGGCCGGGGCGGCGATTGCTATCGGGATCCGTTCCTCCCCACGGCCCGCAGTGCCTATGCTTATGCGCCGAACGCCGCGCATTCGAACAACCGCGGGCATCGCGCGAAGGTGCAGCAATAAAGGACATCGTCGCCGGCCGCTCGTGACACGGATTGCCGCTCGCTAGCCTCGACTTCGAGGCGTCGTGGGCGGCATTTCCTTTGCCGCGACAGGAGGCCGATGTCGACTGGTCCGAACAGCGCTGTCACCAGATCAGTGGCAGCAGGCGATAGCGCACCCTGCCCTGATACGCGGCATAGCCCGGCAGATTCCTGACGAGGAATCTCTCCTCATCCAACAGCCGCCATATTAGCGCGGGCATGATCGCGGCAAGGATCAGCACACCCCACCACGAACCGAGCGCAATCGGTATGCCCAGCAACATCACGAGCGAGGTTGCATACATCGGGTGTCGTACCAAAGCGTAAGGGCCCGTCGATATGACCCTGTGGTCCACGGCCAACTCGATGGTTGCGGAAGAAAAGCTGTTTTCCTTGAAGACAAAGAAGATGCCGAGCCAACCAAGCGCAACCAGCACATCGCCGGCGATGACGACATCAGCAGGCATCTGTGACCATCCGAACCGGTGATCGAAACCTGGCACCACGATGAGGCCGATAAATCCGAGCGAGGCAATGCACATGATAATCCTCTGCGCCGGCTCCTTCTCTGCAAACGGGCCGCCCCTCATCCGTCGCGTCAACAGCGCGCGGTCTTCTTTCACGAGGTAAAGGGTGATGGCGAGCGACGCCGCGAAATAGACAGCAAGGAAAGCCCAGGCCTGCCGGTAATCAAACGTCCCTGCTGTTGCAAACAGCAACGAGGCCATGACCAGGAACAGGATCGCCAGTCCACCGAACGCTTTCAGATGTAGAGAGCTCATGAAGCAAGCTTAGCACAACCAAACCGTCGCTTGCCTGCGCTCACTTCATTGCTGCTTTTCCCAGAACGACAGTAGGCCTTGCGAGGCCGAACCGCCGATCACGCAGGGGATGCCGATCGCGACCTGCCCCAGCGCTGCCGCCGAAACGCAGCCGAGCGCGACCGCGCCAACGCCGACCTGACCCCAGAAGTCGAGATTGCGCCGCGCGTCGGAACCCTTGGCCTTGAGCTCTTCGACCGCGGCGAGCGCGTCCTTGCGGACGGCGCCGAGCTGCACGGTATCGGCAGCCTGGATCACCTCGGTGAGCGGCGCCTTGATCGGCGCCGGCTGGTTCGGCAGCTCGCTGCGCAAGAATTCGCGCAAACCTGCATCGCGCACGGCGTAGCTTGCGAGCGTATAGCGCGCCATGCTGCCGACAGTCAGCTTGTCGACGGTGTCGCGGCTTTTCGACCAAGGCAGCATCTGCATGATGCGCAGGATTGGCAGGTGCGAGCCGGTCGCGAAGTAATAGCCCCAAAGCGTATCCAGAAGATCCTGGTTTCCGGCATAAGTAACGACCGTATTCAGCTTCTTCTCTTCCTTGGCAAAAGGATTTTTGGTGAAGACGCCGCGCAGCTTGTCCATCATCCCGGGCTTGGTTTCCTCGAGCGGGATGTCGGTCAACGTCGGCAGCGAGCCGGCAAGGTAGCTGTCGATCATCACCCTGCGCCCCGGCATTTTAGGCGCTATCCTGCGCAACAAATTCCGCCAGTCGGGCAGCCCCGAATAGGCGATGGCGCGGACGATCACCCATTCGTCTTCCGGGGGCACGGGAAGGAAGCTGTCGATGAGCTGCTCGGCCTTCGCGGGGTTCGATCCGATCGCACCGGCGATGAAGCCGAGATAGATGCCAGCATTCTCCGGCTCCTTGAATGTTTGCGAATGAAACAGCACCCGCACCGCCGCAGGCACATGGGCGTAATCGGGTTTGGCGCGGTAGTTGTAGATCCACTGCTGGACCACACTAAGCGACGCGCGCGGGTCGATTTCCGGCGTGACTGCGGCACGCGCGGGGATGACCAGCGCGAATAAAATAGCGACGAGGGCTACGCGACGCATGTGATGCTCCCACGGCGATACGCGGCTCGCGGATCGAGGATCCACGAACCTTTCCTTATGTCCTTGGCTAGCCAGCATTTAAAGCGGCTATACGAACGATTCAGGGAGCGGGCGGTTCGGCACCGCGTCGAAATTGTGGCGGTGTTAACGATTGTGGCGGTGCTGATAATTGGCCCGCAACTGACCCCAGGTCCGACATTCTTTCGCCCTGCGCGGACAATTCGATCCTTGCCTCAAAAGGCCTTATGGGACAGGCGGGACGTGACGACAAATTGCAAGGCGCGGCTCCGGCGATACCGCGGGGGCCGAATGGTCAGCGCGCTGCTACTCGCGGCATCAGCGCTCCTTGTTGCGCCGGCGTTGGCCTCCGACGACGCCACGGCAGCGCGCGAGACTATCGTTGTGGAAGGCAATCGGCGGGTCGAAGCCGACACCGTGCGTTCGTATTTCCATGCCTGGCCGGGCAAACAACTCGATGCCGCCTCGCTCGATGCCGCGCTGAAAGCGTTGATCGCAACCGGACTATTCGACAAAGTGACGATTGACCGGATGGGCGACAAAGTGGTGGTCCACCTGACCGAAGCAAAGCTGCTCGACCGCGTCGCGTTCGAAGGCAACAAGAAAATCAAGGACGCCGAACTTGCCGGCGTGGTGCAGTCCAAGGCACGCGGCTCGCTGCAGCGCGCCACGGTGCAGGCCGACGTCGGCCGCATCATGGAAGCCTACCGGCACGTCGGGCGCGATGATGTCGGCGTGGTGCCGGAAATCATCGATCGCGGAGGCGACCGCGTCGATCTCGTCTTCACCATCACCGAAGGCAAGAAGATCACGGTGCGGCAGATCAATTTCGTCGGCAATCACGTGTTCGGCAAGCGCCAGCTCGCCGCCGTGATCAAGACCTCCGCAACCAACATGCTGAGCTTTTTGATCGGCGGCGATGTCTATGACCCCGACCGTATCGCGGAAGATCGCGAGCAACTGCGGCTCTATTATCGCAACCACGGCTACGCCGATGCGACCGTCACCGACGCGCGCGCCGAATACGACCCCGCGACCAAAGGATTCACGCTCACGTTTTCGATCGACGAGGGTCAGCCTTATCATTTCGGCGACATCAGCATCAACTGCAACGTGCCGGGAATGGATGTCGAGAAGCTGCGGCGTCTGTTGCTCGCGCGCAAAGGCGCGGTTTTCGACGGCAGCGCGCTGGACAAGACCACTGAGGCACTAGCCCTCGAAATGGCGAAGCTCGGTTATCCCTTCGCACATGCCGTGCCGCGCATCACGCGCGACGCCATAGCACTGCGCACCGACGTCGCATTCGTGATCGACGAAGGACAGCGAACCTATGTCGAGCGCATCGAAATCCACGGCAATACCCGCACCCGCGACTATGTGATCCGCCGTGAATTCGATTTCGGCGAAGGCGACGCCTACAACAAGACGTTGATCGACCGGGCGGAGCGGCGGCTGAAGAACTTGAACTACTTTAAGACGGTCACGATATCGACTAAACCGGGCTCGGCGTCCGATCGCGTCGTGCTCGATGTCGAGGCCGCGGACCAGGCGACCGGCGACTTCAACATTGCCGGCGGTTATTCGACGACTGATGGATGGCTCGGCGAGCTCAAGCTGGGCGATCGCAATTTCTACGGCACCGGCGATACCGTGCAGACCACCTTCAGCTATGGCCAATACGCGCGCGGCATCGACCTGTCGGCCACCGACCCCTCCTTCTTCGGCAACCGTATTTCGGCGGGCATCGACCTGTTCGGCAAGCAATCGGTTGCGAACAGCTACCAATCCTATGGCGTCGATACCTATGGCGCTACGTTCTTGGTCGGCACGCCGCTCAACGAACAGACCAACGTGCAGTGGCGCTATTCGATCTATAATCAGAACGTCACGCTCGATCCGACGCTGGCTACGATAGCGTCATTGCCGATCCGGCAGGCGGCGGCGGCCGGGCCGCAATGGGTCTCGGCCGTCGGCGATACCGTCACCTACTCTACGCTCGATAATACCAAGAGCCCGACCAACGGCATCAATTCGCAGCTCAGGCAGGATCTCGCGGGCCTTGGTGGCGACGTGAAGTTCCTGCGAACCAGCGAGGACGCGCGCTACTATCAGTCGCTCGGCAACGACCTGGTTGGAATGGTCCGTGGCCAGGGCGGCTACATCACCGGTTGGGGCGGACAGCAGGTGCCGCTGACCAACAGCTTCTTCGGCGGCCCGAGCATGGTGCGAGGCTTTGCGCCCAACGGGTTCGGCCCACGCGATCTCACGCCCGGCACCACCATGGATAATGTCGGCGGCAGCATGTATTGGGCAACGACGGCGGAATTGCAGAGCGCAATTCCGGGCATACCGCAGGAATATGGTCTGAGGGCCTCCGCCTTTGTCGATGCCGGCAGCGTATTCCGCTACAGCGGACCGACGGCATTTCCGGGCTCGGCGCAATCGTTGCAGGTGGCGAACGCCAACGTGGTGCGCTCTTCGGTCGGTGTCGGCCTGACCTGGGCTTCCCCGTTCGGCGCGCTGACGGTCAATTACGCTGTGCCACTGACGAAAGCGTCCTACGACGTGGTGCAACCGCTCAACTTCAGCGCCGGTCCATTCTGACGATTTCGGCCGCGGCTCGCGTGCGTTCATTCATCCAAAGTCTACCGGCGGCGTCCAGCTCGCGCGGAACCCCTTCAGTACCCGTGGCGTTTCTCCGCTGATTTAGTCAAGAAGACCTGCGGGAGGTCCCCATGAAGAGAACATGGCGACGTGAATCCGTCCTTGACCTATATAATCTGCTGCTTGCCGCATTCCTACTGGCGTCTCCCTGGCTGTTCAAGTTGAGTAACGGCGCAGCGAGGATAGATCTGTGGGCCGGAGGCGCTGTGGTTGCTGCGATATCGCTCGCAGCGATTGCCGCCTACGCCAATTGGGAAGAGTGGGCCAACGTTGCCGTTGGGCTTTGGCTGATCATTTCTCCGTGGGCACTTGGGTTCGCCCACACGCGCGCCATGCACTACAGCATCGGCATCGGCGCGGTGGTGATTTTCTTCGCCTTGCTGGAGCTGTGGCTGCAATATGATGCGACACATTCCGGAGAGACCCATCAGGATTCCACAGCGAGCTCGCAACGGCACTGACGCCATGCGGGCGCGAAGGCCATAAATCGCATCCGCGCACGGTGCATCGTTTCGACGGCGCATCTTGCGCGGTGCGCCGGCGCTCTACCGCCGCTCCGTCGCAAAGCCGTAGATCAGCGCCAGCCGGTCGAGACATTCACCGAACCGCCGGCCGAAATAATCGCGCCAGCGCTGGGTCCGCAAGTTGCGGCGCTGGCCGACCTGCTCCATCGAGAGCCCCATGACCAGCACCTCGTGCACCAGCGCCGCTCCATCGGCGCCAAGCTCGCGCTCGACCCGGCCCAGCCGCAGCACCGCCTTGCGCTGGCCTTCGGTGATCGGCTCCCGCTTCTGCACGCCATCAACATATTCGCGTGTGGGATCGACGGCTTGCGGGCCACGCTCGGCCTTTTCCCAATCGTTCTGGAACGCGCGCCCGCCCTGGTACTGGGCCTCGTCGATCTGGCGATGCGAATGCAGCCGGCCCAACGGATCGTTGCGGATCGAGCGCAGGGCGACGATCTTCTCGCCCGGCTCCAGCGCCAGCGGATCGTCGACTTCAATCGCCGCCACTTCGGCATTGAGCGGCAGATCACGGGAGCGCCGGTCATGCACTTTTGTCAACCTGTAGGATTTGTTGCGTTTGGCGCGTGCCATCTCGATACTCCCATGCCGTCGCTTTAAGCTCAGCAGCGGCTAAGCCGCCTCGACCAACCGCAGCATCACCGGACCGGCTGAGCGTTCCGACGCGTCGCCTGGGCCGCGCGTCAGATGAAAATGCGCCGTGCAATAGCTCGAGCCTTCGCGCGTGGGATGGCCGCAGAAAGCAATGGCCTCGCCCTCCCTGTCGCCGCCATAGGGATAACGGCAATCGCCTCGCTCGAGATCGACAAGCGAAAGCAGGCGCGGCTTGATACCGACGCAACGCAGTTTGACCGGCTCGACGCATACCGGCGCCGGTTTGGGCGGCACCGGCTTGGCAGCGCGGCGCTCGCGCGATCTACGCGGCTGCGGCGTGCTCGTCTTCTGCGGCACTCTATGTGGCTCTTTGGGCTGGTCTGGACCGGCAAGCCCCATGCGCCTGCCGCGGCCGATCGCGGCGTTGCGGCTATAGTCGGTTCCAAATTTCGCGTTGAGCGCGCCGGCAATCTCCGAATAGGACATGCCCTTGGCGAGATATTCGCGCAGCGCATCGCAATGCTCCGGCGCCCAGTTGGTCGCTTGCATGATTGTTTGCCTTTGTGCGGGGCGGGATTTCAGATCAGCTGATTCCACCCAGGCGAATTAATTTCTGATATTCCGAAATCAAAAGTCAAGCTTGATTTCTGATAATCGGAATTGCTATGGTTTCGGAAATTCGAAAGAGATAGCGGCCATGCTGGATGTCGCCATGATCGAGCGGGGACTGGGGAAGCCGGGCAAGACCAAGGGCGGTCTGGCGCAGGCGATGGGCGTGCGCCCGGGCGCGGTTTCGGAGATTCTGTCCGGGCTGCGCCTGATCAAGGCCTCGGAAATCACGCCCATTATCGAATATCTGGAGCTAAACTCGGTGCCGATCATGGGCCGCGTCGGCGCCGGCGCCTCGATCGAGCCGGAGCACGAGCAGGTGCCGCCGGAAGGCCTCGGCGAGGTTGAACTGCCCTTCCCTATTGCGGAGGAAACTATTGCCTTTGAGGTGGCCGGCGATTCCATGCTGCCAAAGTACGAAAACGGCGACGTCATTGTGGTATACCGCGAGCAGCGTCATCCATTGGCGAGCTTCTACGGCGAAGAGGCCGCGGTGCGCCTGAAGACCGGCGAGCGCTACCTGAAAACCATCGAGCGCGGCAAATCCGCAAGTCTCGTCAACCTGACCAGCTTCAACGCCAAGCCAATCAGTGGCGTAAAGCTGGAATGGATCGGGGAAATCTGCGTCACGCTGCCACGCGGCCAAATCGAGCGTTTGCGGAGCAAGGCGGCCGGTCGCGCGCGAAAGGCGGCAAAAGCGCATGGCGGGCGGGCTCCGGACAAATGAGGGTCACGCCGGCGCAGGCCAGCGCCCGGCTGATTCTGGCAACGCCCGCGACCGGTACGGTCCGGCGATCCATTTTTTCTGATTTTCAGAATCACACCTTGACTAATTTCTGATTTTCAGAAATACTACCTTCAGAGACCTGAAGGTGGCCCACTTGCAATATTTCGTCGTGATGATCGACTATGGACGGCGCGGCCGCGAAGCCGTGGTCGATCCCGAGATCACAAGGCGCGAAGTGATTTCGCGCGTAGCATCCGGCGAATACAAGAATGTCAGCTTCATCCATGAGATCGCCGATAGCTCGGTCGAGGATATCACCGCCGACA
The DNA here is from genome assembly GCA_005884765.1 of Alphaproteobacteria bacterium. Lineage (GTDB taxonomy): Bacteria > Pseudomonadota > Alphaproteobacteria > Rhizobiales > Xanthobacteraceae > Bradyrhizobium. The sequence continues at coordinate 65,327 of VAZV01000129.1, read as the reverse complement.
TCCTCAGCGAGGCCGCCCTTCCCGACATCGCGACGAATGAAGCCGGCATGGAGGCCGGAAAACTCGATCACGCCCGGGATTTGCGAAAGCACGAGGCGCTGTAACTTTACGGATGACGCGCGCGACCGATACGTCAATCTCCCCGAGAGGCCAGCGATCTCTATTGCAACGCACTCCGTCCCTTTTGTCCTGAAACTATCGGCGCGGTGTGGCGGGAACTTTGGCACCCCGCGAGGGTTATGTCGCCATCCGATTGAGTTGAGTTACTCGTCGAGAATCCGCGGGGGGCGCCCGAGGGTGCCATGTCAAACGTCAAAGCTTTCGCAGCCATCAAAAATTTCGCCGTTGTTGCCGTGATCGCCGTTCTCGCGGGAGCCGCCTACGCCGCGCCGCCCGGAAGGGGTGGTGGAGGCGGAGGCGGAGGGGGCGGAGTTCACATCGGTGGCGGTGGCGGTGGTGGCGCACCGCATTTCGGTGGCGGCGGTGGCGGACCGCATTTCGGCGGCGGCGGTGGCGGACCGCATTTCGGGGGCGGAGGAGGAATGCACATCGGCGGCGCGCCTCATGTTGGTGGCGGGCCGGCTATAGGGGCCATGCGCGGCGGCGGACCGCATTTCGGCGGAGCGCCGCGTGTAGGCGCCGCACCTCGCTTCGCCGGCAGGCCGGCGGTCTCACACTTCGCGGGGCGTCCCGCTTTCCGCGGTCAGCGTTCAGTCGAGGCGCGGGGCGGCGGCCCCGCCTTCCGCGGCCAGCGCTCGTTTGCGGCTCGCAGCGGCGTGGGCCGTAGCGCCAGCCGCGCTGCAGCACTGAGGACCAATACGCCGATCACCCGATCAGCCGCGATCACGCGATCCAACGCCGCGATCAACCGAAACGCCCGGAATGTCAACGCAAGCATCGGCCCGAATCGGACTGCGACCATGAACCGGGCCGCGATCGTAAAATCGAACGCGGTGCGGAATGTCATGAACTCGCGATCGGCCACCGCCGCGCTGCACAATCCAACCGCGCTTCGCAGCCCAAACGCCCGCACGCAACTTCTTGCGAGCGCGGCCACGGCGGGGTGGCGTGAGGGCCACGGCGGCGGCGGATGGTGGCGGCATCGCCACGGCGGGTTCGGCTGGGTCGGGCCGCTGTTCTGGCCGCTCGCCTACTATGACATCTATGATTATACCTTGTGGGGCTATGGCTATGATCCCCTATTCTGGGATTACGGCTACCAAGACATCTATGCCGGCGTATTTGCCCCTTACGGTTATGAGGACCAGCTAGCTTATCTGCCTTCGGGCGGGGGCGGATATGCTGCAGGCTCTCGGGCCACCGTTGGACGAGCGCGGGCTAGCGCGGCTCCAGCGGCGAGCCAGTTAGCGCCATTGTGCGGTGACGACAGCCGCGAGATCGCAGGCCTTCCGATCGACCAGATCCAGCAGATCATTCAGCCGAACGAGGCCCAGCGTGAAGCGCTGGACGAACTTGCCAATGCTTCAGCGAAGGCGGCGAAGGAGATCAAGGGCGCGTGTCCAACCCAGGTATCACTGACGGCGCCGGATCGAATCGCAGCCATGCAGCAGCGGATCGAGGCGATGATATCGGCGGTCGACACAGTCCAACCGGCACTGCAGAAGTTTTACGACCTGCTGAATGATGAACAGCGAGCCCGGCTCAACGCGCTGGTACAGCAACAGCAGCAGGCCAACACTAGCAGCGGCTCGCTCCTGCAAAGCTGCCAGTCTGCACAAGCGAGTGTGCCGGAGTGGCCGGCGGCGGAAATCGACGCCAAGGTTCACCCGACCGAAGCGCAACGCGCGAGCCTTACGGCGCTACAGCAGGCCAGCGCAAACGCCGCGGAAATGCTCAAGGCGTCCTGTCCGACCAGCGAACCGATCACGCCGCCGGCGCGGCTCGAGGCGATCGCCAATCGGCTCGAAACCATGCTGCAGGCAGTCAAAAATGTGCGCGCGGCGCTTGACGACTTCTATGGCAAATTGAGTGACGAGCAGAAGGCACAGTTCGAGGCGATCGGGCCGGCCCGCGAGGCGTCATCTGGCCAGCCGGCCGCGTCCGACCAACAGCCCGCCCCGCGAACGCATGTCCGGCGCCACCACCATGCAGCCGTCCCCGGAATAGTCCGCCATCTCTTATCGATGGCCCGATGGTGAACCTCATCGCAAGGCGGTGTCCGCGCCGCCTTGCGACCAGCCTTAAACAATTTGCCAGGCCGCCGTGTTATGCATGAAGTAGAAATCCGCACCCTCGCGAAAGTCTCCAGGCGCCTCGTACCATTCCTCATCGTCTGCTACTTCGTCGCATACCTCGACCGGGTCAATGTCAGCTTTGCCGCGCTGACGATGAACCAGGATCTTGGCCTGTCGCAAACTGCGTTCGGCTTCGGCGCCGGTATCTTCTTCATCGCCTATTTCATCTTCGAAGTGCCGTCCAACCTGCTGCTGGAGCGTTTCGGCGCCCGCAAATGGATCGCCCGCATCATGCTGAGTTGGGGAATTCTCTCCGGCCTGATGGCATTTATTCCAGACATCGCCCGCGCCACCGGCTGGGGCAACGAGAACAGCTTCTATCTGATCCGTGTCTTGCTCGGCGCGGCCGAAGCCGGCTTCTTCCCTGGCATCATCTTTTACTTGACGCTGTGGTTTCCGGCCGAATATCGCGCCCGGATCGTCGGCTATTTCATGGCCGCCATCCCGCTCTCGACCGTGATCGGCGGGCCGGTCTCCGGCGTACTGCTCTATCTTCATGGCGGACTCGGACTCGCCGGTTGGCAATGGCTGTTCGTCCTCGAGGCGGTGCCAGCGATCCTCCTGGCAGGCGTGGTATTTTTCTATCTGACTGACCGTCCGGCCGATGCGACGTGGCTCGCGCCCGACGAGCGCAGCTGGCTCGCCGAGCGACTGGCGCTGGAGCAGCGCCAGCGTCTGGCGGTGCGCAGCTACACCGTCGCGGAGTCGCTGGTGAACCCGCGGGTACTCGGACTGAGCCTGGTATATTTCGGCGCCGTGGCGACGAATTACGGTCTGAGTTTCTTCTTGCCGCAGATTGTCAAGGCGTTCGGCCTCAACACGTTTCTCACCACCGTGGTCTCCGCGACGCCTTACGTTGTCGGCGTGGTCGGCATGGTATGGTGGGGCCGGCGTTCGGATCGCGTCGCCGAACGGCGGCTCCATACCGCTATGCCGTTGTTCCTCGCCGCGGCCGGCATCGCCGTCTCCACAGTGCTCGATGATCCCTCGTTAAAGATGATCGCACTTTGCGTGGCCGGCTTTGGCATCTTCGCCTGCCTGCCGGTATTCTGGACATTGCCCACGGCCTTCCTCTCCGGCGCCGCGGCTGCAGCCGGCATCGCCGTGATCAACTCGATCGGCAATCTCGCGGGTTTCGCCGGGCCGTTTGCGATGGGCTGGATCAGGGACCACACCGGCAGCTATACCGGCGGCCTGCTGCTGCTCGCCGGGCTCGGCATCGTCGCGATGGGCACCGTACTGACGCTCGGCCACGACGATGCGTTGGAGCGCGCCCCGGCCGGCGCGGAGTAAGGACGGTTCAGCCGTCGCCCGCTTAAGCCGGCAACGCGCTTGCGACGGAGAGCATCAGACCGTCAGAACCGTCGATCCAGTGGTCTTGCGCGCGGCAAGATCGGCGTGCGCCTTGGCGGCGTCCTTTAACGGATAGGTCTGGTGGACCTCGATCTTTACCGCGCCTGACTGCACCACCTCGAACAGCTCTTTGGCCATGGCGACGAGGTTTTCGCGCTTGGCGGCATAAGTAACGAGCGTCGGGCGGGTGACGTAGAGCGATCCCTTCTGCGCGAGCAGGCCAAGGTTGAGCGGCTCGACGTTGCCGGAAGACTGGCCGAACAGCGCCACGACTCCGAGCGGCGCCAGGCAGTCGAGCGACTTCAGGAAGGTGTCCTTGCCGACGGAATCATAGACCACCGGCACCTTCTTGCCTTCCGTGATCTCTTCAACGCGTTTGACGAAATCCTCGCGCGTATAAACAATCGTGTGAGCGCAGCCATGGGCCTTGGCGAGTTTTGCTTTCTCGTCGCTGCCGACGGTGCCGATGACGGTAGCGCCGAGATGCTTTGCCCATTGGCTCAGGATCGTGCCGACGCCGCCGGCGGCCGCATGCAGCAGGATGGTGTCGCCGGATTTCACGCGATAGGTCTGGCGGATCAGGTACTGCACCGTCAGGCCTTTCAGCATCATCGCCGCCGCCGTCTTGTCGTCGATGCTATCGGGCAGCTTGAGCAGGCGATCGGCGGGAATCAATCGCGCCTCGGAATAGGCGCCGAGCGGCGCGGCACCGTATGCAACGCGATCGCCCGGTTTCAGATCACTGACGCCGGATCCGACTTCTTCGACCACGCCCGCGGCCTCACCGCCCAGCCCGCTCGGCAACTGCACCGGATAAAGTCCGGAGCGATTATAGATGTCGACGAAGTTCAACCCGACCGCGGTGTGGCGGATGCGCGCTTGCCCGGGACCGGGCTTGCCGACGCTTACTTCCTCCCAGACGAGGACATCGGGTCCGCCGGAGCTGTGAAAGCGGATGGCGTGCGTCATGGAACTACCTCCTCGGGTCAGGTGACAAAGGGCATAAAGGCTGCAGCGAGCAGAACCCGCCGGCTGGAATGTCTACAATATGTGCCGAACTAGCGACAAGGAACACCCTCCCGCGCGATATGGCTGCCCCGCATGAGTTCTCGCCACGACCGACGAGCGATTTGGGGACGAGACGTCGGGAACCATCATACGGACCGTTGCGTTTTTTTCGATATCTGATGGGAGCATCATATGCGCGATGGTCAGGATCAAAAAGGCTCGATGAACAGAGGAACGCTCGCCATCGTCGTTGCCGCCTTCGTTCTCCTGTTTGCCATCGTCACCTGGGGACCGTGGAGCACCCGACATGTCGAGAGCAATCCCGGACCCAGCGGAACGCCAGGGTCGACGGCTGTCGACACGACCCCGCCGCCGGCCGATGGGCCTTCAGGGAACACCACAGGATCGGCGCGTTGACTCGATTTATCGTAGCCGCCGTTAGGCATCGATCGCGTCCTTGATGCGCTTGCGGGTCAGCGGCAAGTTGCGCAACCTCTTTCCGGTGGCATCGGCGATTGCGTTGGCGATCGATGCCGCGGCCGGCCCCTGCCCGGTTTCGCCGCTGCCCAGGAACGGCTGTCCCGGCCGGTTGATAATTTGCACATCGATGCTGTCGGGGACCGCATCGAAGCGCAGGATCGGATAGGTCTGCCAGTCGATGCTGGTGATCCTGGTGTCGTCGAAGGTCACGCTTTCGTAGAGCGTCCAGCTCATCGACTGCACGATCGCGCCCTCGATCTGGTTGATCAGCCCATCCGGATTGACCACCTGCCCACTATCGACCGCCGCGACCGCCCGCACCAGGCGCGGGCGCCCGGTTTCGCGGTTCACCTCGACCTCGCTGGCAACGGCGCAATAGGCCGCGAGATTCTTGTAGCGCGCAAAGGCAAAACCAAAGCCGCGATCGCTCGGCGCCTTTTGGCCCTTCCGCCAGCCGAAGCCGAGAGCGGCCTTTTCAATCACCTCGCGCCCGCGTTGGTCATCGAGATGTCTAAGCCTGAACTCGACCGGATCCGCGCCAGCCGCAACGGCCAACTCGTCCATGAAGCTCTCGATCGAAAACACATTGTGATAGGCGCCGAGCGCGCGCATCGCAGATATCCGAAGCGGCATCTCCGGAATGAAGTGATGCACCACATGGGCGTTGGGGAATGTGTAGATGGGGATCGCATTGCGATCGCCGCCGCCTTCCGGCAATGGAATAGGCTTCGCCGCCGGCACCGCGAAGGGTTGGGCCATATGCTGGGCCGCCAGCATGCAGCCGGCGCCGCCCGGGCGCATCGAATGGGTATTGCTCCAGACCTCGAAGTTCCAGTCGGCGATCTTGCCGTTCTCGTCGAGCGACGCCTTCAGCTTCGTCACCATGGCCGGGCCGTACGGCTCCCAGGCATGTTCCTGCTCGCGCATCCATTGCACGCGTACGGGCACGCCGGGCATCGCGTGCGCGATCAGCGCCGCATCAGCTGCGGCATCGTCGGCACCGTTATGGCCATAACAACCGGAGCCCTCGACATGGATCAGGTGGACACTCGCCGGCGGCATCTTCAGCATCTGCGCAATGCCCTGACGGTCCGGATAGACGCCTTGCGTGTGGGTCCAAACCGTCATTGCGCCGTCCGTGAATTGCGCGACCGCGCAGGACGGCCCGATCGACCCATGCGATTGATAAGGCCGCGTGTAGCTGGCTTCGATCGTCTTGCGCCCGACGACCGCCGGATTGCTGCGTTCAAAGATCGTCGAATCCTGCGATGGCAGTTTGGTGAGGACATTAGCCAGATCGTCCTGCTTCGGCAGCCGTGCCGTCTCCTTCCACTTGGCTGCGGCGGCGAGCGCATTCATTGCCTTGACCGCAAGAAATTCCTTGCCCGCGACCACGGCGAGGAAATTGCCATCGCGCAGGACCTTGACGACACCAGGCATTTTTTCGATCGTCGACGTATCGCAATCGATCAGTTCCGCGCCATAGCCCGGCGGCCGCACGATCCGCGCATGCACCATGCCCGGCAGCCGGATATCCTGAACATAGGCGGCACCTCCGGTCACCTTGGCCGGGATATCGACTCGCGGCACCGCCTGGCCCATCACCTTGAACGTCGACGGGTCCTTTAGTCTGGAGTTGGCCTGCGCCTGCACATGCAGCATGTCGGCCGCGACCAATTCACCATAGCTCAGCCGCCGTCCATTCGGCGAGATCACCGCACCATCTTCGGTTCGCAGATTCTCCGCGGGCAGTTCGAGACGTTTTGCGGCCTCTGCTATCAAGAGCCCGCGCACCTGCGCGGCGACATTCTGGATCGCGGTGCCGCTGTCCTGCATCGAATGGCTGCCGGAGGTGTAGCCTTCGTTAGCGGTAAGCTGCGTATCGGCCGTGACGACCTTTAGCGAAGCAAAGGGAGCATCAAGCTCTTCAGCCGCGATCTGCTGAAAGGCAGTCTTAAATCCCTGACCAAGTTCGGCCTTGCCGGTGAACACCGTGATCGAGCCGTCGGCATCGATCCTTATCCAGGAATCGAGGTAGGGCGTCGTCGCAAGGCTACCCGGGGGTTTCGGCGCCGGTGTTGCAACTGGTGCGGCTTGGTCCTGCGCGAAGGCGGCGGTGAGCGAGAAGCTGACGATGAGCGCGCCACCGCCCATAAGCACGCGGCGGCGATCAAGTATGACGGGGGCGTTCATGGCACGCTCCCTTGATTGCCCGGCGATAATTCGGCGGTGTCCATCAGCCGCGCGGCGCGGCGCACGGCGCGCAGGATGCGCATATGGGTGCCGCAGCGGCACAGATTCTGCTCGAGCTCGGTGCGTATCTCCTCATCGGTCGGCTTGGAATTCTTCTGCAACAGCGCCTGTGCCCGCATCATCATCCCGGCAATGCAATAGCCGCATTGCGCGGCCTGTTCTTCCATGAAAGCGCGCTGGATCGGCGCCGGCTCGGATATCGTCCCTAAGCCTTCGAGCGTCGTCACCTGCTTGCCCTCGAGCAAGAGCAGCGGCGTCACACAAGACAGCACGGCCTTGCCGTCGACAATCACCGTGCAGGAGCCGCACTGGCCGAGCCCACAACCGAATTTGGCGGCATTAAGCTTGAGATCGTTGCGCAGCACATAAAGAAGCGGCGTATCCGGATCGGCGTCAAGCTGATGTGTCAGACCATTGATCATCAATGTCATCATGGCTTGTCTCGCTGGCTTGCATCGGGCGGCGCATTGCGCGGCCCCGCTGAGGTCTGGAGAAAAACGGTCTGCGTGCGGCGCGCGTCTTCGACGGTCTTTTCAACGCCGTTCCACGGCACCTGGTTGCCAAAGCGGGTCCTCAGGAAATTCAACAACGCGGCGATCTGCGTGTCGCTCATGCTGGCCGCGAAGCCCGGCATGATCGGGCTGCGCTCGCCTTCCAAGGGACGAACGCCTGAGAGCACGATGTTGGCGAGGTTGCGCGGATCGGGGCTTGCGATCGCGGTTGAGAGACCAAGGTTGATTCCGCCATAAGGCGGTGGCCGGCCGCCCTCGTGGCAGCTCGCGCAGGCCGCGGCATAGATCGACGCCCCGACCGCATCGGCCTGAGGCGCCGGTGCGGCACCCGATTTCGCCTGCGCCAAGGCCGCCTCGCCCTGCCGCTTGCGATCCGGCGTCGGCGTGCCGAGCACATCGGCCATATAGACTGCGATAGCGCGGACGTCGCTCGAGGGGGCAGAGGAAAGATTGCTCACCACCTGCGCCATCGGCCCGCGAGCGGTGCCGTGATCGGGGTGCCAGCCGTCGCGCAAATAGGAAAACAGCGCTTGCGCATCCCAAGGCACCGGCGACGAAGATTGCGCGTTGATCGGATAGGCCTGCCAGTTGTCGACGTCGCCGCCGGCAAATGACGCGCTGGCGCGTTCCGCACCAAGTGCGTTGCGCGGCGTATGGCAGGCGCCGCAATGCGCGAGCCCCTCGACCAGATAGGCGCCGCGATTCCATTCCGCGCTCTTGGTGCTGTCCGGACGGTAACTGCCGCGATGCAGAAACAATAGCTTCCAGCCCGCGATCAGGACACGATAATCGAGCGGAAAGGCAAGCTGGTTCTCGCGAGCCGGCGCGCGAACCGGCTCGCGCGTCATCAGGAAGGCGTAGAGCGCTCTATCATCCTCATCGCTGACATTGGTGAAGTGATCATAGGGAAATGTCGGATAGAGGTGGGTGCCGTCGCGACCGACGCCCGAGCGCATGGCGCGGCGGAATGCAGCTTCGGACCATCGACCGATCCCGGTCTCCGGATCCGGCGTGATATTGGAGGAATAGACCGTACCGAACGGTGTCGGCACCGGCAGGCCGCCGGCAAAATTCCTGGCCCCGCGCACCGTGTGGCAATCGCCGCAGTTTCCGATCGCCGCCAACTCGCGACCGCGTTTGACCAGACCGGCATCGAAGGATAGTGGCGTGGGTGGATCGATCGCGGCAATCGTGGGCCGCCACGCGAGGGCAAACGCCGCCGCCGCGCCGCCGACGCACAGCGCGGCCAAAATGCCCCCGATGATTGCTGACCTTTTCATCCGTCCCGACAGCTTTTGGCTTCCTACTAACATGAAACCAGCGCGGCGTGTCCTGCGCCAAGACCTCATCACCGCCTGTTGACCGCAGCGATTTTCACTGCGGCGCCGTCTGCCCGCAGGAATCATCTCGCAGCGCAACACATTTACGACAGCCGGGCGATAGCCGCGCGAGATCGACGGTTCGCCTGTCACATCTCTGTCGCGCGAACCACGCAAGGAGGGTCGGCCAGAGCTTTGAGGGGCGGCGAACGGATGCCGGGACCGAGACTACCGTGAGCGCATGGATCGCACTTCTTGGCGCCGGCCTGCTCGAGATCGCCTGGGCGCTCGGGCTGAAATATTCTGATGGACTCACCCGCCTTTGGCCGAGTGTTGCAACGCTGGTTGCGATCGCGCTCAGCTTCGGATTGATGGCGCTTGCGTTGCGCTCGCTGCCATTCGGCACCGCGTATGCGGTGTGGACGGGCATCGGAGCCGCAGGCTCTATCATCGTTGGAATCATTCTATACAGCGAACCAGCCGATCCCATACGCATCCTCTGCCTGACTTTGATTATCGCCGGGATGATCGGGCTGAAACTGAATTCGCCCGTCTGAACCGCCGCGACGATATTCCTGCAATCGTTCCAACCGACACAATGATGTGACCGTCACGTTACCCGACGCCGATTGCTCGCAACTTACAACGATTTCCACAGGCACTCTCGCCGGATCGAAATCCTGACTCATTATGGTCGCACCGTTTTCACGCGGCATTTGTAAGAGACCTCGCGAACCATATTCGAGGAGCATGAGCGTGGAATCCGACTACGATCTGACGCCCGATCAATGGGAGGCGCTGAAGGCGCTTCGTACGCCCGCGCGTCTTTCTTCCAGTCGCTTTGCGTTCGAGCAACTAGTCGCGCTTGAACTTGCCGCGCTCGATGATGGGCGCCCGGTCATGACATCCATGGGACGCAAGGTCCTGGTACGAGGCTCTTCAAGATTGCTGGACCTCGCCGCCTGAGGCATTTCCGGCGCCAATCGTCACATCGTCTGCCGCGCACATTCCGGCGAATCCCGTTTCTAGTGCTCTTGGCCCGAGCGAGGACCGCCTGAAAAATAATCTTTTGCTGGCCGGCAAAATCGGATTTGCTCGGCTCGTCGGGCTATGTCGGCCTGCGATGCCAGGGATCGCTTCAAGGACTTGGACATGAACGGACTTTTCACATGAGCGGACGTTTCGCATGAGCGGACTTGGCGGCCTCAACAAATCACCCAATGGCGTCGTCATCGGGCTGGTTCAGCTCCAATTGCCTGTGGTCGCGACCAAGGCCGATCTGGCGCGCCAGACCGAGCGCATCGTCGCCATGGTCGGCAAGGCACGACGAAATCTCTCCACCATGGATCTCGTGGTGTTTCCGGAATACTCGCTGCACGGATTGTCGATGGACACCAATCCGGACATCATGTGTCGCCTCGACGGTCCCGAGGTCGCAGCCTTCAAGCAAGCATGCATCGACAACAATATCTGGGGCTGCTTCTCCATCATGGAGTTCAACGCGGACGGCAATCCCTACAATTCCGGGCTGATCATCAACGATCGCGGCGAGATCAAGCTCTACTACCGCAAATTCCATCCCTGGATTCCCGTCGAGCCGTGGGAGCCCGGCGACATCGGCATTCCCGTGATCGAGGGGCCGAACGGCGCCAGGATCGCGCTCATCATCTGCCATGACGGCATGTTCCCCGAGATGGCGCGCGAATGCGCCTACAAGGGCGCGGAGATCATGATCCGCACCGCCGGCTACACCGCGCCGATCCGCGACAGCTGGCGCTTCACCAATCAGGCGAACGCGTTCCAGAATTTGATGGTGACCGCCAACGTCTGCATGTGCGGCTCTGACGGATCGTTCGATTCCATGGGCGAAGGCATGATCGTGAATTTCGACGGCTCTATCATCGCCCATGGCACCACCGGGCGGCCCGACGAGATCATCACTGCCGAAGTCCGCCCCGATCTCGTGCGCGAAGCGCGCATCAACTGGGGCGTCGAGAACAATATCTACCAGCTTTGGCACCGCGGCTATGTCGCGGTGAAAGGCGGCGCGATGGATTGCCCTTACACTTTCATGCAGGACATGGTCGCCGGCACCTTCCGCCTGCCATGGGAGGACAAGATCAAGGTGACCGACGGCACGTCCTGCGGCTTTGCGGTCCCCACGCGCATGTTCGGCAAGACCGCCAAAGCCGCGGAATGAAAGTCGCGATGTGCAATTGAACTTGTCAAACAGCTACCCGTCATTGCGAGCCAACGGGTCGCGCGAATGCGCGCCCGATGACAGGCTCCGCGAAGCAATCCAGAACTCTTCCCGCGGAAACGGCCTGGATTGCTTCGTCGCTTCGCTCCTCGCAGTGACACGCGTTTGCATTCTCGCAGCACCTTGCGCCCGAGCTATGCATTGAACGTTGCCCTCGAGAAGAGAGAGGGCGCAGGGAAAGCCGGGTGCTCAGCAAGCACCCGCAGCCTCGCACGCAAACAAAAAAGCGCACGAGCGTAGTCGCCACAGGTTCGCCAAACAGTCCGGCCTTCCCTGCGCAATGGTTTACGGCTTATAACGTGCTCTCCTTGGTGACCGGGCTTTCTTGCCACCATCGCTTGCGGATCGCTCCGCCAACTTGACGCCAGCGTCGGGGCGTCAGGACCACACGGCTTCGCCGTCCGCAGGTCTGCGCTCTCGTCAGCAGCGCCGCCTACGTCCACCGCATCCCGCACCCAACGTTCGTGACGATCGCGAAACGCCCCTCTTGCGAGTGCAGGACGCGGGAATCAGTGCAGGTGATTTGCCCGACGGCACAAGCGGAATATTTTTGGTAGGGGACTGGACGACCCAAATCAGCTTGAATCGCCTCATCAAATTACGCTTTAGGCGCACGCGCCTAAGGACATCCAGGCTGGAGCATATCGACAGGACTGCCTATCTCAATGGGGCGTGATCTGGCTGGAACCGAAAGGACTTGTAATGGCAAAGAACATGATTTGCCTTTGGTACGATAAGGACGCCGAGGCTGCTGCCCGCTTCTACGCCGAAACCTTCCCTGACAGCGTCGTTGGAGCCGTCCAGCGTGCACCCAGTGACTACCCATCCGGCAAGGCGGGTGATGTATTGCTGGTCGAATTTACGGTTGCCGGCGTTCCTTGTATCGGCCTCAACGGCGGTCCCGCGTTCAAACATAACGAGGCCTTCTCGTTCCAGATCGCCACTGACGATCAGGACGAGACCGACCGCTATTGGAACGCCATCGTTCGCAATGGCGGGCAGGAAAGCGCGTGCGGCTGGTGCAAAGACAAATGGGGCGTCTCCTGGCAAATCACGCCGCGTGTGCTAACCGAGGCGTTAGCGGCTGGCGGTGATGAAGCAAAGCGCGCATTTGACGCGATGATGGGTATGAAGAAGATAGACGTCGCCGCGATCAAGGCTGCGCGACGCGGCTGACATTGCGCTCGCGCCTGGACGCCCAAAGGCGCACCGACAACACTAGTGAGCCGAGCGGGAGGAAAACACCTCAGGGCTCGGCCCTGCTCATTTGCGCGGGAATGGGTCACGGCCGGCGGGTTGATGTCCTACGGTGAGAACCTGGCGGCGATGGATCGTCGCGGCGTGTATTTCGTAGACAAGATCCTGAAAGGCGCGAAACCGGCCGACCTCCCGGTCGAACAAGTCACCAAGTTCGAGCTCATCGTCAACCTCAAGACAGCGAAAGTCATGGGCTGGATCATTCCGCCCGAGATATTGGCAACGGCGGACGACGTGATCGAATATTCTCAAGTCCGGCTTGGGCTCAGGAAGTGGCACGCCGCGTCCTTTCATTGCGATGCGGGATTTGATCGCTATCGGAGCATGGCGGACATCGATCAAGCCACACCAACCAAGCTCAATTCATGAGTACGCGGTCTAATTTCCTGGCGGATGAAGCCGCTGGCGGGAGCGGGTAAAGGACGGCCGCTCGCGCGTGAAGCCCATGCACAAGCCTTGCAATCGCGTCGCAATTGACCCGAAACGGCCACTTGTAATTAAAGACCACTTGGTCTATATATCGGCGATGCGCCACCAAACCGCAGTGCAGTTGCCCCGCGGCCGCCCCCGAAGTTTCGACACGGAAGCCGCTGTCGAACGCGCGATGGGTGTGTTCTGGTCGCGCGGCTATCACGCCACGGCGCTACCGGACCTTCTTCGTGCGACGAAGCTCTCGCGTGGCAGCCTTTACGCCGCTTTCGGCGACAAGCACTCGCTCTTCTTGCGTGCGCTTGATCGCTACGTTGCCGATGCCCTGACACGGATGGATATCGAACTCGACCCCCGCAGAGAGCCGGTCGACGGCCTGCGGGCCTACCTTGCCGGTTACGTGGACCGCACCAGCGGTGCCAATGGTCGGCGCGGATGCCTGCTGGTGGCCACAGCCATGGAACTGGCTGGCCGTGATGCCGAAGTTGATCGTCGCATCGGGAGCTTTTTCAAAGCCATGGAGGCTAGGGTGGCTGATGCATTTTCCCGTGCGAAGGCGGCGGGCAAGTTGGCCGATGGCGTTGAGCCTCTAAGTGCCGCCCGAATTCTCGTCTGTTTCGTCGAGGGGCTGCGAGTGGTCGGTAAAACGGCACCAACACGGATCACGTCGCAAGCCACCGTTGACGCTCTTCTCGACCGCTTCATCAGGTAGACAACCCATGGACGCCTCCGCTGTCAGCGCGTCTATATCTAGACCAAACGGTCTTGAAAGGAAGACTGCCATGTCCGCCATCCAGATCGTCTGCGCGGTGGCCGTCCCCTTGCTCTGGGGTTATCAGTTCGTGGTCATCAAAGTGGGCGTTATGGAGTTTCCGCCTCTCTTCTTCCTCGCACTGCGCTTCCTGGCCATCGCGCTGCTGCTTATTCCGTTCGTCAAAAGGCCCACACGTCAACAGTTCGGCCCTATCGCAGCTATTTCGGTTTTCCTTGGTGGACTAAACTTCGGGCTCTTCTATGTTGGCCTTGGGCTCGGCTCGGGAAGCATGTCGGCCGTGGCATATCAGCTCGCCACGCCCTTCACCGTCCTGTTGGCTTGGCCGCTGCTGGCGGAGAGGCCGTCTCTAACTACGGCCGCCGGAGTGGTGGTTGCATTCGTCGGCGTGGTCGTGTTGGCAGCGGGGCCCGGCCTGTCGGCACACGCTCTTCCGCTGCTGCTTGTGGTCGGGGCAGCTTTCGCGTTCGCGGTGTCCAACGTCTTGACGAAGCGCTACGGCCCTTTTGACCCTTTGATGTTGATGGGGTGGTCGTCGCTGCTCACGGTGCCGCAGGTCATTTTGATGTCGTTGCTCCTTGAACACGGACAACTGGCGAGCCTTGTCACGGCGGATGAACGTGGTTGGCTGGCACTCGTCTACACAATATTCATCGGAGGAATTGTTGGGTTTGGCCTTTGGTTCTGGCTGATCGCCCGTTGCTCCATGGGCCGCGTCGCACCATTCAGTCTGCTGCTTCCGTTGTTCGCATTGATTTCGAGCGTGTTGTTCCTTGGCGACCGCATGACCCCAAAGTTGATTGTCGGTGGGCTGCTCGCCATCTCCGGCGTCGCCATCACACAAGTAAGATCGACCGCTCGACCAATTTGAACTTAGCGGCTTGAATCAGCCGATGAGACGGTTGACAGCGCGCGGCCGTTCCGACGCAATGGGCCGCCAGCCTGAGGTTGCGTATGGACATCCAGACCCGTCCGGACCCGGTCGCCCGCGCCCGCGAGCTCGCCGCGGAGATTGCCGCCGCGGCCGACGAGATCGAGCGCACGCGGCGCATCCCCGAGGCCTTGCTGGAGCGGCTCCATGACTCACGGCTGTTCCGCATGCTGCTGCCGCGCTCGGCGGGTGGCGACGAGACCGCGCCCGCGCTCTACGTGGCGGCGATCGAGGAACTCGCCCGGCACGACGCCTCGATTGCGTGGAACGCCTTCGTCGCCAACAGTTCCTCCCTGATCGCCGCCTATCTGGAGCCTGCGGCCAATCACGCCATCTTCGCCGATCCGCGCAGCATCGTGGCCTGGGGACCTCCAAACGCTTCGCGCGCGAGAGCGGTCGACGCCGGCTATCGCCTGACCGGCAAGTGGGATTTCGCCAGCGGCTGCCGGCAGGCCCGTTGGATGGGCGCGCACTGTCATGTGCTCGAAGCGGATGGCGCGCTCCGGCTCAACCGCTTCGGGCGGCCCACGGTCCGCACGCTGCTGTTTCCGGCGAGCGAGGCGACGCTGCTCGACACCTGGCGCACAATCGGGCTGCGCGGCACGGCGTCGGACTCCTACTCCGTCAACGACTTGTTCGTGTCCGAGGCGTTCAGCACCACACGCGAGGACCCCACGCTGCGCCGCGAGCGCGGCCCGCTCTATGCTTTTACCATGCAGGGCCTCTACGCGACCGGGGTCGCCGCCGTGGCATTCGGCATCGCGCGCGCCATGCTGTCCGAATTCATCACGCTCGCGTCCCGCAAGGCGCCGCGCGGCCTCGCCCGGCTCGCCGACAACGCCGTGGTGCAGTCCGACGTGGCGCGCGCGGAGGCACGGCTCGGCGCGGCGCGCGCCTACCTCATCGAGACGCTCACTACGATCCATGCCCGTGCCGACGACGCGGCGCCGATCGAGGTAACCGATCGGGCGCGCGTGCGGCTCGCCTGCACCAACGCGATCCAAGGTGCCGCCGAGGTGGCAGACTTCGCCTACAAGGCAGCGGGCGTCGACGCCATCTTCCCGGGCAGCCCGTTCGAGCGCCGTTTCCGCGACATGCACACGCTCTCGCAGCAGATCCAGGCACGCGGCGCCCATTTCGAATCGGTCGGGCAGATCCTGCTCGGCATGCCGCCCGAGGAGTTTCTATAGGGCGGCGAAGGTGCCGACTATTGCTTCCTCGATCAGCCCCGGCCGAGCAATGGCCGCGATGACGCGGCCGACGACGGTCGATCAACTTCTGTGCAAAGCGCCAGCTGAGCTTGACGCCAGCGGCACGCCGGATGGTTTCAATAATCTCGGAGATTTAATATCTTGGATAAAATCTCTTAGCGCCTCGGTATCGAACGGCTTACGCAGTATTCTTAGATTTGAGGGGGCCGTTTTTTCCGCGTCGCTGTAACCGGTCGTAAGGACCACCGCCAGATTGGGATACCGCGAACGGATTTCTCTCGCGAGCCCGACGCCGTCGATGGTTCCTGGCATGACGATGTCGCTGAAGACGAGATCGATCTTGGTACCGGCCTCAAGCAGTTTTAATGCCGCTTCGGCCGAATCCCGATAGATGGTTTCATAGCCGAGATGCTCGAACAGCGAGGATGTCACCTCCGCCACCTCAGCGCTGTCGTCGACAACGAGGACCGTCTGCCGCTGCGAATGCTGTGTTCTTGATTTAGCAGCGGAGGTCTCATTGCTGGTCATTTGCTCGTCCGCACAAGACGGTAGATAGACCGTCATCGTTGTTCCCTGTCCGACCTTGCTGTCTGCCGTCACCGTTCCGCCAGCCTGGTGCGCAAAACCATAAACCTGCGACAAACCGAGCCCGGTTCCTTTGCCGACCTCTTTGGTCGTGAAAAATGGATCGAACATCTTGGACAGAAGATTTGGCGGAATACCAGTGCCCGTATCGTTGAACGCTATCGCAAGGAAGGGTCCTTTAACGTCGTTATCGCCGATTCCCTGATCCAGCGTCACGTCGTTGACGGATAGCGTGAACGTACCGCCGTTTGGCATTGCGTCGCGGGCATTGACGGCGATGTTGACAATCGCAAGTTCTAGTTCGGCGAGGTCCACTTTGACCGGCCAAACGCCGTCACCAATATTTTCGTTGTACACAATGTTCCCGCGCAGCGAGCTTTCAATCATCGTCCGCATGTTCTTTATGGAAGCATTCAAATCGACGACCGTCGGGCTAAGATGTTGATGACGAGAGAATGTCAACAATTGGCGCGTGAGAGTTTCGCCGCGTTTGGCGGCGGTCTGTATGGCTTCGATTGCTCTTGGCAGTTTCGGATCAAGCAGGCGGGCAAAGATCTGAGCGCTACCTCCAATGATCATCAATAGATTGTTGAAGTCGTGCGCAATGCCGCCGGTCAATTTGCCGATTGCCTCCATTTTCTGCGACATCGCGAGCTGTTCGCGTGCCTGGACCAGTTTCTCCTCCGCGTCGCGTCGCTCGGTTGCGTCCCGGAGTATATTGATAAAACCGATCAGATTTCCTGTGTCATCATGGTTCGAAGAAACCGAGCCGGTGATGAAAAACGGCGTGCCATTTTTTCTGATGCGCCAACCCTCGACTTCGTACTTGCCTCTTGCGACAGCCAATTCCAACGCGCGGTTTGGCGCGCCCGCGCGGCGCTCGTCCGGTCGATAAAAAATCCCAAAATGCTTGCCGATAATTTCTTCCGTGGTGTAGCCCATGATTTTTTGTGCGGCGCTATTCCAACTTGCAACGTGCCCTTCTTTATCGAGCGCAAAAATTGCATAGTCGACAACGCCTTCGATTAGAATCAGGAAGTGGCGCTTAGCGCTGTTGAGCGCCAAATTTTTCCGTTCAATCTGACGGTTCAATTGGTCCTGCACAGAAAGCAAATGTGCTTCGGTGTTTTGGCGCGTCGCAATTGCGGCAGCTAAAGCGAGAGGCGGCACCGATACGCTGATCGAAAGCACGAGCAACGATAATAGGGCTCGATTCAGATCTGCTTTCCGAAATGGATCGCTCCCTACCGAGAAACCCCACACGGCGATTACGAAGAAAATGAGCGCGGCCGTGGCGACGTTGAGTTGATTACCGCGCAGACCAGACCACATGAACGGTAATAAAACCAGAAAGCCAACAAGGCTCCGATACGGCAGCAACACGTTGAGGTCGTTGCCGATGAGGCTACCGCCGATGGGCGGGCTGTAGGCAACGATCCCTATGACGATCACGAGAATAGAGACTGCGACGGATTCCAGCAGGTCCCATTTGGAAAAACTTCCTAGAGGCACCATCCCCCAGAGCACGACGACCGGAGCAATGACCAAGATCCCGGCCGCATCTGCAAGCCACCAGGTTACCCAGGTGACGGCAGAGTCGGAAAAACTCAGTTTGTTGGCGAGAATGAATCCCGCCACGGCGATGGTTGAACTAATCATCGCGGTCGGCGCAAAGGAAATGATTGCACACTTTGCAATACCGGAGGGGGTACCAAACGTCTGGCGACCGTTCGACCAGCGACTGATCAGCCATGTTCCGGCAAACGCAGCGAGGAGAGTACTGATCCCGACGGAGCCCAACTCTAACAGCGATCGGCCGGCCGTGAGGTAAGGAGAAAGAGACCCCACCAAAATCGCGGGCCAAATCCGGTAGCCGCGCAGCAGGACCAGCGCGAGCACGAACCCGGTTGGCGGCCACAACGGTGTCGCGGCCGGATTAATTGCGGGTAGCAATAGCGCGGACTCGGCAAGGCCAATGTAACCGGCGGCGACTATTGAAAGTTCGATCAAGTAGATTGCAGCACTCCGAGCGCTGCCAAAAGCCGAAATCTCACCTTTACCAAACCATGCCCTTTCCATCACAACCCTTTGCGGTGGGGCACCTCAAAAATGCGGCGGGACGTCGCCCCAAGGCGACAGTCTATAATCCTTGGATTGCTACGGAATGAACCAGCGACAGGGCCAGCGCCGCAATCGCGACTATCTTTCTCATGCGGGTTCCCTCAGTCCAACGGACGCGGTATCCCAGAAATGCGGCGAGAAGAGTACAATTCCATGTAAATCCACGGGCCGACGGCGTCACCGCTGTTCCCAATGCCGCGCTGAATGCGCGCGCTAGCGGCGAGCGCCGAAGGCAAACGGAGAAGCGCCGGGCAGCAAGGACGAATTGATGTCACTGTCGGTGCGCCCGGACTGGGTGTAGCCGACCCCGAGTGACAGGCTGACATTCGACGTCGGCTGGAACTCGATGCCCGCATGCGCGCTATAGCCGGGCAGCGTGCCGGACGTGGAGTCAAAAGGGGCGAAAGGGCCACCGATGGGAGCATTATATTTCAAAGTGTCGAAACCGGCATACACCGTGAGGGGCAACCCACTCGTGTTCTTGAAGCTGTAGCCGAACTGCACGCCTTCCGTGTAGAGCGAGCCGAAATTGCCAAAAGCTGCATTCTGGTTGATCCCGCTCAAGCCCATTCCACCGCGTTCGCCACCGACAAACCAGCCGTTCGGAAAATTGTAACGCAGATAGGAAAAGCCACCGCCTCGGGCGTCACTGCCGTCAAAGCTTGCGAAGCTGCCGTAAGCATCCGCGCTCTGGCCGGCACTCAGACCGCTACCGAAGCCGAGGGGTCCGCCTGCGGTCCAATAAGGGACAGGGGCGGCTTGGGCATAGGCCGTTCGCCCGCCCAGACAGAGCGCAGCCAATACGAATGCGAGACCTAATCTGCCGGAGAAAACGGACATCCGCGCCAGCGCCAAGTGCTCTGAAACCATCAATTGTCCGGAAACTATACGATCTGGATATCAATAATGCCAGTGCGGCGCGATGGCCGTCGCATCACGAATTTCGCGCCGGGCATCACCGGGGTTTGCCGACTTGGTCCAGAACAAACGCCGCGAACTGGAATGGTCCCCCTCTTGCTTGGATTCAAATGCTTCACTTTGACCCTGCGCCGGTCCCTAACGTTTGTTAGGTGACCAGCCATAAGCCTTGGCGCAGGCACCGCCCATCAGCATTGCCCGCTCGGTGTCGCTCAGGCGGCTGGTCTCAAGGAAGGGCTCGACGGCCTGCGCGTAGTTGACGACCGCGAACGCGCGCGTCCAGTCCGTGCCCCACAAGCAGCGATCGAAACCCCAGGCGTCAAACACGCGGGCAAGCGGATCCCAAATGTCCGGGAAAGGATACGGCTCGCGGGACAGCGTGCAGGCACCGCTGACCTTGATCACCGCGTTCGGGCGCTTGGCGAGTTCCAGCACCTTCGGGAGGTCGGTCCAGGGCTGCGGCGGCGGGGGCGGCACGCGCGGCTGAAGGATGCCCAGATGGTCGATGATGAACCGCGTGTCGGGATGGCGATCGATGAGCGCGGTGCCCGCGTCCAGATTGTCCCAGCACAAGAGATTGACCGGAAAGTCGTGGCGAACGGCGGCGCGCGCAATCCGGCCGAGGCCGGGGTCATCCGGCTCGCGCTTGTTCTCCTTGGTCAGCATGATGCGGATTCCGACCGCGCCCGGCGTCTTCTTCCAGTCGGCGACGACGTCGGCCACATCAGGATTATCAGGGTCGACCGGCTTGACGATGGCGAAGCGGCCGGGATGGGCCTGTTGCACTTCCACCGCATAGCTGGCGTCGTAGCGGTACATGGAAAAGGCGGAGATGAAGATCGCGCCGTCGACGCCGACTTTGTCCATCGCCGCTACCATCTCGTCACCGGTGACATGATCGGGCCAATTCGGCACGCTGTGCCAAGGTCGCTTGGACGTGTTCGCCTCATAGGCATGGACTTGGGAATCGATAATCATCATCGGGCGGCTCCTTTGTGCGAGCTAATCTGGATATTGCAGCACGTTCGTGTCCAGAGGCAACGGCGCCGCGCGTTGCCGGTGTCGCGGTGGTGAGCACAGTTCCCCGCAGGGACGATAACCATTGCATGCCCGCTTTGGGTCCAAATGCCGAAGTCGACAAGTGCCTGCACTTGGCCGCTGCGCCTTCGACTTATCAAGGCGACCGCTTGCGTCGGGCGGCGGAATAATTGTTGTTTAGGCGCGCTGCGCCCTCAAGCTGGCACGCTTGTTGCTCATTTGTCGCCTAGGATGGCCCAAACCGAGGGGAACACGCCATGTCGACGATATCAGCCACTGCTGCGCCGGTTGCGCGAAAGCCGCTCTATAGTTCGCTGTTCGTCCAGGTCCTCGTGGCACTGCTGCTCGGAATCGTGCTGGGCATGGCCGTGCCCGACTTTGCTGTCAGCCTGAAGATCCTCAGCGATGCGTTTTTGAAGCTGATTTCGATGATCGTCGCGCCCATCGTGTTCTGCGTGGTGGTGCATGGCATCGCGGGGGCCGGCGACCTCAAGAAGGTCGGCCGCGTCGGCGTCAAGGCGTTGATCTATTTCGAGACGATGACCACGATCGCTCTCGTCGTCGGCCTGCTGCTCGCTTACTTGTTCGGCCCAGGCCACGGCATGAACATCGATCCGTCGACGCTCGATGCGAAAGCGCTCTCGAGTTATGCCGACAACGCCCACAAGCTGAAGGGCGGCGGCATCGGCAGCTTCCTGATGAACATCATTCCGACCACGTCGTTCGACGCGTTGGCCCGTAACGACGTGCTGCAGGTGCTGTTCTTCGCGATTCTATTCGGCGTCAGCCTCGCGCTGGTCGGTGGCGAAAAGGGCGAAAAGATCTCGTCGCTGATCGACGCTGTATCGACCGTGCTGTTCCGGGCGATGGGACTGATCGTGCGCGTGGCGCCGCTCGGCGTGCTCGGTGCAGTCGCCTACACGGTTGGACAATATGGCGTCGGCTCGCTCAAGCAATTGGTCTCGCTGGTCGCCCTGTTCTACGTCTCGCTTGCGATCTTCGTGCTCGGCGTGCTCGGCAGCGTGATGGCGCTGGCTGGGCTGAACATCCTCAAATTCCTGAATTACCTGCGCGAGGAACTGACGATCGTGCTCGCCACCGCCTCTTCCGACGCGGTGCTGCCGCAGATCATGCGCAAGCTCGAGCGGCTCGGGGTCAAGGATTCTGTGGTCGGGCTCGTCATCCCCACCGGCTATTCTTTCAATCTCGACGCATTCTCGATCTACCTGACGCTTGCCGTCGTCTTCATCGCGCAGGCGACCAACACCCCGCTGTCGTTCGGCGATCTGCTTCTGGTGCTTGGCGTATCCCTGATCACGTCGAAGGGCGCGCACGGTGTTCCCGGCTCGGCGATCGTGATCCTGGCGGCGACGCTGAACGCGGTGCCTAGCATTCCGGCGATCGGTCTCGTGCTGGTGCTCTCGGTCGACTGGTTCATCGGGATGGCGCGCGCGCTCGGCAACCTGATCGGCAACTGCATCGCGACCGTCGTGGTCGCCGCCTGGGAAGGCGATCTCGATCTCGCCAAGGCGAGGAACGTTCTCGACGGCGCCGAGCTGGTCGACGTGACGGCGGGATAGTCGTGAATTGACATAAGCGGTCGACCTGGAGGGCGGTTCGCAGGTCTCAAAGTGCGGGAGCGGACGCATCAGCATTAGTTGATCTGTCACCTGCTGCTGAAACGAAACGCTCGGGGCTCAGCCCCGTTTTGGATTGAGCGGGGGTGTCCCGTCCGGCCTACCAGGAGAAGTTATGAAACTTGAGCACGCACTTATCGGGCTCGCTGCCGCGGGCGGCATCGCCTTCATCTCCGGCCCGGCATCGGCGCAGCCTCTGATGTCGAGGGGTCGCCTGTCGAACATCGATGATGTCGGCTATGTTTGTAGCGCATACGGTTTCCATGGACGCCGCCACTGCTACGGCTCTCCGTCGGCGTACGGCACTTGGCAACGCGGCTACCCCGAGGACGAATCTTACAGGAGCCCAGCGGAGCAAGCCGCCGAGGAGGGCGGACGCTGATCAAGCATTTGCCGGCCTCGCGCGTCGCTGAACAGATGTGAGGACGCGTTGGGGTTTAATCGATGGCTCGCCGCTCCATCTCTGCCGCGAGAGGCCACGAATCGGCTTCTCAAGATGCGATGGAGAAACTGCATGACCAAGTCCAAACTTCTGGCGGCTGGGCTGATTGCCACAGCCATGTTGGCCGGTCCTGTGGCGGCTCGGGAGTATCATCCGAACTTTGCCGCACGCGCCGATATCAGCGCCCCGTTCGCTGCACCTGACGAAGCCTATGCCAGCGCTCCTGCGCCTTACGCGGGCGGGGTTTCTTGCTACCCCGCTCCGCGCGTAGGCCAGTTTGCCAGCCAGCCCTGGGATAACGACGTCCCCTGCGAACCTACGCCGGGATATTGACTAGGTCCGGGCGCTGAAGTGGCCGATGTCAAAGAGGTCGGACTGGGAATTCCCCCAGTCCGACTTCTCTGGGGCGATCACCGCCTGCCCGCCGACTATCAAGTCCCACTGCGCGGCCGAAAATTCTCGATCAACCGCAGCAACACACGCGCGCCGGCATCGGCGTCTGCCAAGTCGACATGCTCGTCGGGATGGTGGCTGATGCCGCCGCGGCAACGCACGAACACCATGCCGACATCGGCGATGTCGATCATCGCCATGCCGTCGTGCCCGGCCCCGCTCGGCAGTTCGAACACGCGATAGCCCTCGGCCGCGATGGCTTCCGCCACCTGTTGCTGCAGCCACGGCGCGCAGGGCACCGTGCGATTCTCATGGGTGACGTCGAGCTGCAGCGCCAGCTTGCGACGTTTGGCGATCGCTTCGATCTGGCGAACGATGTCGGTGACCGCACGCTTGCGGTGCGCGTCGGTCGGCGCGCGGATGTCGATCGTGAAGGAGACCTGCCCCGGAATGACATTGGTAGCACCCGGCATCGCATGGATATAACCGACGGTGCCGACCAGCCCGCCTTCGTCAGTCCGGCAAAATTCCTCGATCGCACCAATGCATTCGGCGGCACCCGCCAGCGCGTCGCGGCGTAACGGCATCGGCACGGTACCGGCGTGGCCGGCCATGCCCGTCAGTCTCGCCGCAAGCCGCGTCGCCCCTGCAATCGCGGTGACGACGCCGACCGGCAGGCTCTCGGCTTCCAGCACCGGCCCCTGCTCGATGTGCAGTTCAACGTAGGCAAGCAATTCGCGGCGCGCGCGCGCGGCCGCGCCGATGTGGCCGGGGTCGAGTCCAAATTCGGTCAGCGCCTCGCGCAACGAGATTCCGGCCGTGTCCTTTGCACCAAGCGCGCTCTCGTCGAAGGTGCCGGCAACGGCGCGGCTGCCGAGCAGCGTCGAAGCGAACCGGACGCCCTCTTCGTCGGCGAAGCCGATCACTTCGATTGCGAACGGCAAACGCCGTGCTCGTTTCGAAAGTTCGGCGACGCAGGAAATCGCCGTGATCAACCCGAGCGGGCCATCCCACTTTCCGGCATCGCGGACGGTATCGTAATGCGAGCCCAGCATCAGGCACGGCAAACTGGGCCGATCGCCTTCATAGCGACCGCAGACGTTGCCAATCGGATCGAGGTGCGCGGCCATTCCGGCCGATCGCATCCAGGTGAGGATCAGTTCGGCCGCGGCACGATGCTCCCTGGTGAGGAAAATCCGCGCCAGATGTGCCGGCGTCTCGGAGATCGCTGCTAGTTGATTGATCCGGCTGACGATCTCATCGCCGCGCGACAGGGTGTCAGGCCGGACGCTTTCCGCATCCATCTTGGTCATGATTATCCAAATGCCGAAAGTTTGCGGCGATCCGCAACGCTGCCGGCCATCGATACAAGTTCAGTGCCAGCCGAAACACGTTTGTTCGCGCAGCCCGAGTGGTAGCAGCCCCAATCGGCTTGGCCAGCCGGTAAATGATCAAAATCGGCAACTGCTTGCAGTCCGAGGCGCCAACAATCGGTTAAGGCTGCTTAACTACCTTGCATACAATCACAAAATGATGCCGATGTTTTGAGCAAAGGCTCCTTTGCACAAGATTCATTCGGTCACATTCGTCATGCATATCACAATAATATCAATCCGTTAAACGGATATGCTCGCTAATGCGGCTCTGGCATGAAGATTGCGACATCGCCCCTGGGCTCCGCCGATCGGGCGAAGCGGCGAAACTAGCGGCGGCGTATCCGCCCATGGGAGCAGGCTAATGGATTTTGGCAGGATTTCACGACGGCACCTCTTGCAAGGCAGTGCGGCGCTGACACTCGGCAGCGCGCTCGGCGCACGTTCCGCACTCGCGGCAGACACCACGATTGGCTTCATCTACGTCGGATCGCGCGACGACTATGGTTACAACCAGGCCCACGCCCAAGGCGCGGCGGCGTTGAAGAAGATACCCGGGCTCAAGATCGTCGAGGAAGAGAAGGTGGCGGAAACCGACGCCGTCGAAAAGACGATGGAATCGATGATCAATCTCGACGGCGCGACGCTGCTGTTCCCGACATCGTTCGGTTACTACAATCCGCACATGATCAAGATGGCCAACAAGTTTCCGAAGCTGCGCTTCGAACATTGCGGCGGCTTGTGGAGCGAGAAGGATCCGAAGAACGCCGGCAGCTATTTCGGCTATATCGACGAGGCGCAATATATTTCAGGCATCGTCGCGGGCTACACGTCCAAGACCGGCAAGCTCGGCTTCGTTGCCGCCAAGCCGATCCCGCAGGTGTTGCGCAACATCAATGCCTTCACGTTAGGCGCCAAGCTTGCCAATCCGAAGGCCACCACGCAGGTCATCTTCACCGGCGACTGGTCGATGCCGGTCAAAGAAGCCGAGGCGACCAACAGCCTGATCGATCAGGGCGTCGATGTTCTGACCTGCCACGTCGACGGACCGAAGACCATGGTGGAGAACGCAGCCCGCCGCGGCGCCATGGTCTGTGGCTATCACGTCAACCAGTCGCCCTTGGCGCCGAAGGCCTATCTCACCGGCGCCGAATGGAATTGGGAAGCGCTGTATCCGAAATTCGTCAAGATGATCGCCGCCGGTGAATCGATCCCGAACTTCTACCGCGGCGGCCTCAAGGAAGAGATCGTCAAGGTGTCCCCTTACGGTGAAGCCGTCTCGGCGGAAGCGCGCAAGCACGCCGACGACGTCAAGGCCAAGCTCACGGCCGGCGACTACACCATCTTCAAGGGCCCGATCATGGACAACAAGGGCAAGGCCGTGATCGCGGCCGGCACCGACCGCGGCCAGAAAGATCCCGAGCTCGAAAAGATGGATTATCTGGTCGAGGGCGTGATCGGGGCGACTTCGTGACGACAGACACGGCGGATGGTGTGGAGGCGGTCGGAGTAGCTCCGGCCGCCGACCCAGGATTCCTCCAGCGTCACGGCACGACCATCGAATACGTCCTCATTCCGGGCGCGGCGCTGGTCGGCGCGCTCGCGGTGTTCGGCGTCTTCGTCGCCCTGTTCGGCAAGAACCCGCTCGATCTCTACTTCTATATGTACCAGGGCGCATTCGGCACCTGGTTCTCCTGGCAAAACACGCTGGCGCGCGCGGCGCCGCTGATACTGACCGCATTATGCACGGCGCTGCCGGCGCAGCTCGGCATGGTGATCATCGGCGGCGAAGGCGCGCTGCTGATCGGCGCGCTCGCGGCCACCGGCGCGGCACTGGCCTTGCCGTCAATGCCGCCGCTCGTGGTGCAACTCGCGATGGTCTGCGCCGGCATGATCGGCGGGGGCTCGTGGATCATGCTGTCGGGCGGCTTGCGGCAATATCGCGGCGTCAACGAAACGATATCGAGCCTGCTGCTCGTCTATATCGCGCTCGCCATCCTCAACCATCTGGTCGAAGGCGTGATGCGGGATCCGGCGAGCCTCAACAAACCCTCGACGCGCGAGATCGGCGCCGCCAACATGATCGGCAGCATTCCCGGCACCGACGTGCATTGGGGTCTGGTGTTCGGCCTGATTGCCGCCGTTGCCTCCTACATCCTGATCTATCACACCGTGTTCGGCTTCGCCGCGCGCGTGGCCGGCGGCAACATTCGCGCCGCCAAAATCGTAGGCCTCGGTGTCGGCAAACTGATCATGACCATCTGTTTTCTGGCGGGCGCCTCGGCTGGCCTTGCCGGAATGGTGGAAGTCGCCGCCGTGCAGGGCCGCACCAATGCCAATCTTGCCGCCGGCTACGGCTTCACCGGCATCCTCGTCGCCTTCCTGGCGCGGCAAAATCCGCTTGCAATTATACCGGTCGCGATCCTGCTCGGCGGCATCAGCGCCAGCGGCGGCCTGTTGCAGCGCAGGCTCGGCCTGCCCGATGCATCCGTGCAGGTGCTGCAAGGAATTATCTTCGCCTTCGTTCTCGCGAGCGATGCGCTGTACGGACGAATTGGCTTTCTGAAGGGCAAGTCCTGACATGGCGGACGGAACGATCGGGCTCTGGACGGTCCCCCTCGCGGTATTCGGCGGCGCGATCCGCGTTTCCACGCCGTTCCTGTTCGTCAGCCTCGGTGAGTGCATCACCGAGCGGTCCGGGCGCATCAACCTCGGGCTCGAGGGCACGCTGGTGATGGGCGCGATGAGCGCCTACGGCGTCTCCTATCTCACGGGATCACCCTGGCTCGGCGTGCTCGCCGCCGGCGTGACGGGATCGCTGCTCGGCGCGCTGCACGCCGGGATTTGCTCGCTGCCGCGCGTCAACGACATCGCGGTGGGCATCGCGCTGATGCTGTTCGGCACGGGCCTGGCGTTCTATCTCGGCAAGCCTTTGATCGAGCCGACGGCGCCGCGGCTGCCGGCGATCGATTTCGGATGGTGGAGCGATATCGCCCAACTGCGCGCCGCGCTCAGAATCAATGTGTTGTTTTTGATCGGCGTCGTGCTGGCACCGGTGCTGTACTGGGCCTTCCGGACCACGCGCTGGGGCCTCTTGATCCGCACCGCCGGCGAAAGCTCGGACGCGGCGCGCGCGATGGGCTATTCCGTGCTGGCGATCCGCCTCAAGGCCACCATGGTCGGCGGCTTCCTTGCCGGCATCGGCGGCTCGTTCCTGTCGCTGTTCTATCCCGGCAGCTGGAACGAGGGCCTCTCCTCCGGACAAGGCATCACCGCGGTGGCGCTGGTGATCTTCGCGCGATGGGACCCCATGCTGTGCCTGTGGGCATCGCTAGCGTTTGGCGGCGCCGCGGCGCTTGGCCCGGCGCTGCAATCGGTCGGCATCACCTCGGGCTACTACTTGTTCAACGCCGCGCCCTATATCCTGACGCTTGCGATCATGATCATCACCTGCTCGCCGAAACGCACGCTGACCGGCGCGCCGGCTGAACTCTCGATCACCCGATAACTGGACGCGCTAGCCGTGAGACCGAAAACCATGCCCGAGCGTTACGTCAAATCCGAACCCTACGCGTGGCCTTACAACGGCGATCTGCGGCCTGAAAATACCGCGCTCATCATCATCGACATGCAGACGGATTTTTGCGGCGTCGGCGGCTATGTCGACAAAATGGGATACGATCTGTCGCTGACCCGTGCGCCGATCGAGCCGATCAAGCGATTGCTCTCGGTCATGCGGGCCCAAGGTTTTCACATCATCCACACCCGCGAGGGCCACCGCCCCGATCTCACTGACCTGCCTGCCAACAAGCGCTGGCGCTCGCGCCAGATCGGCGCCGGGATCGGCGATCCCGGCCCCTGCGGCCGCGTGCTGGTGCGCGGCGAAGCCGGCTGGGAGATCATTCCCGATTTGGCGCCATTGCCGGGCGAGCCTGTCATCGACAAGCCGGGCAAGGGCTCGTTCTGCGCCACCGATCTTGAATTGATGCTGCGGCTGCGCGGCATCGAGAACATCGTGCTCACGGGCATCACCACCGATGTCTGCGTTCACACCACGATGCGGGAGGCCAACGACCGCGGCTTCGAATGCGTGCTGATCGAGGACTGCTGTGCCGCGACCGACAAGAGCAACCACGATCACGCGCTGAAGATGATCAAGATGCAGGGCGGCGTGTTCGGCGCCGTCGCAAGTTCAGCCGAACTGATCGGAGCGTTGTCGTGATCATCGGCGAGACGCCGTTGCCGGCAGGCGCCCTTGGCGTCGACGCCGTCGCCATGACGATGCGGTTCGGCGATTTCGTGGCATTGGACAATGTCGCGCTCAAAGTCCGCCCGGGCACATTTCACGCGCTGCTCGGCGAAAACGGCGCCGGCAAAAGCACGCTGGTCAAATGCATCATGGGCTATTACCACCCGACCGAAGGCGACGTGCTGGTCGGCGGCCGCGAACAGGCGATCGCGAACCCAAAGGACGCGCACGCGCTCGGGCTTGGCATGGTCTATCAGCATTTTACGCTGGTGCCGGCGATGACGGTCGCCGAAAATCTGGTGCTGGCGCGCGACGACGTACCGGCAGTGCTCGAGTGGACCAAGGAAAAGAAGCAACTGGCAGCCTTTCTCGCGCGGATGCCGTTCAAGGTGCCGCTCGATTCCAGGGTGTCGGACATCTCCGCCGGCGAGCGGCAGAAGTGCGAAATCCTCAAGCAGCTCTATTTGAAGCGGCGTTTCCTGATCCTGGATGAGCCGACCTCGGTGCTGACGCCGGGCGAGGCCGATGAAGTGCTGGGCATGCTGCGCGACATGGTCCTCGGCGGCGATCTGACGATCCTGATGATCACGCACAAATTCCGCGAGGTGATGGCGTTTGCGGACGAGGTGACGATCCTGCGGCGCGGCAAGCTGGCCGGCCACGGCAAGGTGGCCGATCTCACGCCCGACAACATGGCCCGCATGATGATCGGCGCGGAGGAGCTGACCATTCAGCCGGCCCGGGTCGGCGGGGTCGGTGAGGCACGGTTGGAGCTGGACAAGCTGAGCGCGCTCGACGACGCCGGGGCGATCGCGGTCCGTGGCGTCTCGCTTGCCGTCCGCGGCGGGGAAATCGTCGGCATCGCCGGCGTCTCGGGCAACGGCCAGCGCCAGCTCGTCGAGGTGCTCGCTGGCCAACGCGAGGCCGAAAGCGGCGAGGTTCGCGTCGCCGGCGATATCTATCGCGCCAGCCGCGAGGAAATGCGCCGGCACAAGATGTCGCTGTTGCCGGAAGAACCGCTGAAGAACGCCTGCGTCGGCGGCATGAGCGTCGCCGACAACATCGCCTTCCGCGAGTTCGATCGCGCCCCGTTCGCAAGCGGCGGCTGGTGGCTCAACCGTACGGCGTTTCGCGACGACGCCGAGAAGAAGATCGCGCAATACAAGATCAAGACCCGCACGCCCGATACGCCGATCTCGGCGCTGTCCGGCGGCAACGTCCAGCGCACCGTGCTGGCGCGCGAGCTTGGCGGCGATGTCGAGGTGCTGATCGCCGCCAATCCCTGTTTCGGTCTCGATTTCGCGGCGGTCGCGCAAATCCATGCCGAGATCATGGCCGCGCGAAACCGCGGCGCGGCCGTGCTGCTGGTGAGCGAGGACCTCGACGAATTGCTCGAACTGTCCGACCGCCTGGTCGTGATGTTTCACGGCCAGTTCGTCTACGAAGCGCGCGCCAGCGAGGCCGACTTGACCGAGATCGGTCGGCACATGGCGGGGCACTGACAGGCGTCCTTGCATGCCGCATCCGCGGTCTGCATGATGGCGGTCATGAACGATCTTTCGAAGATGAGCACATCCGAGCTCGACGCGTATTTCCTGCGCCGCTCGTTTGAGGTCGCCCGCCGGTCGCTAAGCCATGGCAATCATCCGTTTGGCGCTATTCTCGTGGATGCGGATCGTACCGTGCTGATTGAGGCCGAGAACGGCTAC
The DNA here is from genome assembly GCA_005884765.1 of Alphaproteobacteria bacterium. Taxonomy (GTDB): domain Bacteria; phylum Pseudomonadota; class Alphaproteobacteria; order Rhizobiales; family Xanthobacteraceae; genus Bradyrhizobium. The sequence continues at coordinate 34,822 of VAZV01000129.1, read as the reverse complement.
ATGCCGTCGCATGACGGCACCGCGCACGCCGAGCGATTGCTGGCGACACAGGCCTGCACGACGCTGAGCACGGATGTTCTCAAAACGGCTACGCTCTATTCCTCCGCCGAACCCTGCGCGATGTGCGCGGGCGCGATCTATTGGGCGGGAATTGGCCGCCTGGTCTACGGCCTGAGCGAGCATCGGTTGCGCGTGGTTACCGGCAATCATCCGGAGAATCCCACCCTCGATTTGCCCTGCCGCGAAGTTTTCAAGAGCGGTCAGCGGGCAACCGAGGTCAAAGGACCGTTGCTTGAGGACGAGGCGGAAGCATTGCACGCCGGCGTCTGGACCAAATAGCTTCGGCTCAACTCAAAAAAGATGATGGCGCCGCGGGGTTCATCGCGGCGCCATCGCTTTTCACCTGGGAGACAATCAGGTGGTTAGAACTTCAAGGTGATACCGGTGTAGACGGTGGATTCGGTGCAGCTATTGGTGCTGGCGCCGGTGGCCGCGATGGTGCAGACGCCGGGTGTGGCGTTGTGATCAAGGCCGAATTTGTTCTGCCAGTAACGGTAGGCAACCCAGACGTCAACGAAGTGCGAGTACTTCGGGCCCATGAAGGCCTTGCTGGCGTCAAATGTCAGACGGATCGGTTCGGAGTTGAACTCAGTCTTGCTGGCGTTGCTGAACCGACCGACACCTGAGATCGCCGGCAGGCCGTTCGAATCGCCTTTCGGTCCATACCAGGCTGCACGACCGCTGATCGAGAAGAACTGCATGTTCTCGGGCAGGAAGCCCAGATCCATGTAGTAATTGGTCTCAACCGCCCAAGTGGTCTTGAAATCGGTGTTGCCGTCAACCGAGCAAGTCACGCCAGGAACGCCCGGACCAAACAGACCACACTGGTTGAAGGCGTTGTGGTTGATCTCTTTGTACGCCAAAGGCGCAACATTGAAATAGCCCTTGTAGGGAAGGTCGAAAGCGAACTGCAGACCGGCGACGAAGTCGCGTTTTGCCGGCGTCAGGAAGTTATTTTCCGTATTGGCATCGGCGCCGACCTCGAACGAGATGTTATGCAAAGGCCCCATCGTGAAGGCGTGGGTGTTGAAGATTTCGTTCCAGCCGAAGGTAGAGCGGATCAGGCCGTAGATTTCGGTTGCGCCCGCGCAATTTGCTGGGCCGCCAGTAATGGTCACTCCCGGCGCAGTGCAGGGGTTGGCCGGATCGTTGTGATCCGACTTGAACATCGAGATGGTGAAGAAATTAGTGCCGTAGGCCCAAGCATCGAAATGGGTGAACGAATAGACTGACTTTGCGGTCTTGCCGTTGATCGAACCATCCGGCCTGGTGCTAAATTCACCGGGATCGGTACCCTTTGGCATCCATGAATAGGTCACCCGGTCATCGATCACGAGAAAGAACGGCAGGTCGGCGATCGGCTTGGCCTTGACTGGTAGGTCCGCGGCGCTGGCGGAGCCGGTTGAAGCAAGTGCCGCGAGCGACATCGCGGCGGCTGCTAGTAGTGAAACACGAGAAGACATCCTGAATACCCCCAAGTTACCGAGCTGAAAGTTACCGAGCGACAGATCGAGGCCCTTGAATGTGACAGTTGCGCTGTTCCCGTGAGGTGAGAAGCCTCAACTTTCCCCAGGGCATGGCGCAAGTTTCATCAAGAAAGTCGCTGTATCAGCGGGTTACGCCCGATGAGCACGGCTGCTGCGTGCACGATGAGCACGCTGCGGAGCGGTGGGGCGGCGCGGGTTGCGCCTACTTTTATTGGCTTTCCGCGACGATCCGACGCAGAACTGGCTTCACGGGCAGGTTGCAAGGCTGCATGCCGATTGGGTCTCGTTGCGTGGAACCATGCTGCTCAACTTCGCGTCAGGCGCCATGCGAAGGTTCCGAATTGTCTTACCCGTCACAATTTTGCAACAGCTAGACACCGCTCCGACGACCGCATGGCCCGTCCTGGTCATCCTCTGTCGGCTGAGCTTCCGAAGGATCAAACCGAATCGCTTGGGTTCTCACCTGCTCAAGCGTTGGGCAAAGGCTGGCGCTTTTTGGCTACTTACGCCGAACTCCAAACTAGCCCACAATTGAGGCACCTCATTCCACCGCGTGCGTGACAGCGAATGCTAAATTCGGCGCCTGACCTGCATTCCACCGAAACGCCGCTGCTTCAGACGGTTGGCCTGACCAAGCGCTATGGCGACTTCCTCGCCAATGACCGCGTCGATATCGAGATCTGGCCACGGCAGATACACGCCCTCCTCGGCGAGAATGGCGCCGGAAAATCGACGCTGGTCAAAACCATCTATGGCCTCATTCAACCGAGCGAAGGCGAGATGCTCTGGCAAGGCAAGAGGATGATCCTGTCCGGACCATCGGAAGCCCGCAGCCGCGGCATTGGCATGGTGTTCCAGCATTTCTCGCTGTTCGACAATCTTACCGTCGCCGAGAACGTCGCGCTCGGTCTCGACGGCAAGGAGACGTTCAAGGACATGTCGGCGCGCCTCGAGCAGGTATCCAATGTTTATGGGCTTCCGCTCGACCCAAAACGCGAGGTCTGGCAACTATCGGTAGGCGAGCGGCAGCGCATCGAAATCGTTCGCGCGCTGATGCAGGATCCCAAATTCCTGATCCTTGACGAGCCGACCGCGGTATTGACCCCGCAGGAGGCCGATCAGCTCTTCATCGTGCTGGATCGCCTGAAGGCAGAGGGCCGCGCGATCCTCTACATCAGCCACAAGCTGGAAGAAGTGAAGCGGCTGTGCGACACCGCAACGATCCTGCGTCTCGGCAAGAAGGTCGCAACCTGCAACCCAAAGGCGGAAACCGCTAGCTCGCTGGCGCGCATGATGGTCGGCACCGAGATCAAGGAAGTCCGGGCTGGCGCCGAGCGCAAAATCACGGTGCCGCGCCTCGTCGTGAACGATCTGAGCCTTGAGCCCGACGATCCTCATGGCGTGCGGCTGCAACATATCTCGCTCGAATTGAAGGGTGGCGAAATCCTGGGCATCGCCGGCGTCGCCGGCAATGGGCAGGACGAGTTGTTCGCGGCGCTCTCCGGCGAGCGGTTGTCGCAGGACCCTGGCACGGTGGTGATCGAAGGCGTCGCCGCCGGACATCTTTCGATCACGCAGCGGCGCAAGCTCGGCGCGGCGTTCGTGCCGGAAGAGCGGCTCGGCCATGGCACCGCGCCGCGGATGAAGCTTTCCGAGAACGCGCTTTTGACCGGCCATGCCGCCAGCGGCATGGTGCAGCGTGGCTTCATCAACACCACGGCGACGCTAAAGACGGTTGACCGCGCCACAGAGGCTTTCGACGTACGCAAGGCCAAACGCGATCCGGAAGCTGCGAGCCTGTCGGGCGGCAATTTGCAGAAGTTCATCGTCGGCCGCGAGATTCTTCGAAATCCCGCCGTGCTCGTTGTCAGCCAGCCGACCTGGGGCGTTGATGCGGGCGCAGCCGCCGTCATCCGCCAGGCAGTGCTTGATCTCGCGGCCGCAGGCGCCGCCGTGCTCGTCACCAGCCAGGACCTCGACGAGCTCGCCGAAATCACCGACCGGATCGCGGTGATGTTTCATGGCCGACTTTCGCAGCCGCTCGCCACCAGCGAAGCCAGCCGCGAAAAGCTTGGCCTGCTGATGGGCGGAAGCAGCCTGGACGAAAGGGAAGCGGCGCATGCAGTTGGTGCTTGAGAAGCGCGCCGAGCGATCGAACACGATTGCGCTGGTTTCGCCGTTGATCGCGATCGGCCTCACCATCGTGACCATGAGCATCCTGTTCGTCATCCTTGGCAAGAATCCGATTTCGGCGCTCATCGTCTACTTCATCGATCCCCTGACCGACGCTTATTCGCTGCAGGAAATCGCCGTGAAGGCGAGCCCGCTGGTGATGATCGCGATCGGCTTGTCGCTGTGTTATCTCGCCAACGCCTGGAATATCGGGGCCGAAGGACAATTCCTGATCGGGGCCGTCGCCGGTAGCTGGCTCGCGGTGAAGACGCAAGGCACCGACGCGGGCTTTTGGGTGCTGCCCGCGATGCTGCTGCTCGGTGCCGTCGCAGGCGCGCTCTATGCCCTGATACCGGCGATATGCAAGGTTCGGTTCGGCGCCAGCGAAATCCTCACCAGCCTGATGCTGGTCTATGTCGCCGACCTCCTGCTCGATTATCTCGTGCGTGGGCCATGGCGCGACCCGGCGGGCTTCAACTTCCCGACCACCGCCGAGTTCGATCCGGTCGCGACCGTGCCGATTTTGGTCGAAGGTGGCCGTCTGCATCTCGGCGCCATCATCACGCTCTTGATCGTTGCCGCGGCGGCGGTGCTGTTGGGGCGCACCATCAAGGGATTCGAAATTCGCGTCGTCGGCGCCGCGCCGCGGGCGGCACGGTTCGGCGGATTTAACGCCAACCAGTTGATCCTCCTGACATTCGCTGTCTCGGGCGCGCTCGCAGGCTTGGCCGGAATCATCGAAGTTGCCGGGCCAGTTGGGCACCTGCAGCCCGGCATTTCGCCCGGCTACGGTTTTACCGCGATCATCGTCGCATTTCTGGGCCGGCTGAACCCAATTGGAATACTAATTGCAGGCCTGTTCCTCGCACTCACCTTCATCGGCGGCGAGCAGGCCCAGATTGCAATGAAGATCCCGTTGGACGTCACCAAGGTGTTTCAGGGCATCCTGCTGTTCTACGTGCTCGCCTGCGATTCCCTCATCCTCTACCGCTTCCGGCTCGTTTTCGCGTCACGGCAGGTGTCCAGTGGAACTGGTTGAGGCGATTATCCTTTCGGTGCTGGCGGCATCGACGCCGCTGTTGATAGCCGCCACCGGCGAATTGGTGACCGAGCGTGCCGGCGTGCTCAATCTCGGTGTCGAGGGCATGATGATCGTCGGCGCGGCCTGTGGGTTCGGCGGCGCCTGGCTTTCCGGATCGACCATCATCGGCGCGCTGTGCGGGATCATCGCCGGCGCGCTGCTGTCCTTGATCTTCGCGATGATGACGCTGGGCCTTGCTGTCAACCAGGTTGCCAGCGGTCTTGCGCTGACGATCCTCGGCATCGGACTATCCGGGCTGATCGGCGCCGGCTTCGTCGGCGAGAGAATAACGCCGGCTCCGCATCTTCATATTCCGGGCCTCACCGATATTCCGCTGATTGGGCGCATCCTGTTCGGCGAAGATCCTTTCATCTATCTCTCGCTGGCGCTGATCGTTGCGGTGTGGTGGTTCCTTTATCGAACGCGGCCGGGACTGGTTTTGCGCGCCTGCGGCGACAACCACGTATCAGCGCACGCGCTGGGGTATCCCGTGCTGCGGATCCGAACGTTCGCCGTGATGTTCGGCGGCGCTTGCGCCGGGCTCGCCGGCGCCTACCTGCCGCTCGCCTACACGCCGTTCTTCATCCCGGGCATGACGGCCGGCCGCGGATGGATCGCATTGGCGCTGGTGGTTTTTGCCTCATGGCTGCCAGGGCGCCTCGTGATCGGGGCCTATCTATTCGGCGCCGTGACCATCCTGCAGCTGCATGCGCAGGGCGCCGGAGTTGGAATCCCGTCGCAGTTCATGTCGGCGCTGCCCTATCTCGCAACCGTAATCGTTCTGGTGCTGATTTCGCGCGCGAGAACCGGCGGCTCGACGGCGCCGGCAGCGCTCGGAACCGTATTCGTGCCCGATCGCTGATTTCGAATTCCGGGCGTGGCGATGGGGCGCCGCGTACTGGATTGTCGCTCCCCCCGACTGTTTTGGAGACTGATGATGAGGAAAAGATTTCTTGCGGCCGTCGCGGCGCTTCTGCTGGGCGGCAGCTTTGCGAGCGGCGCCTCGGCCGCCGACAAGCTGAAGGTCGGGTTCATTTATCTTGGCCCAGTCGGCGACCTCGGCTGGACTTACCAGCACGAGCTGGCGCGCCAGGCCCTGGTGAAGGAATTCGGCGACAAGATCGAGACCACCTACCTTGAGAACGTCAGCGAAGGCCCCGACGCGGAACGCTCGATCGAGCAACTCGTGCGCGCCGGCAACAAGCTGATCTTCACGACTTCGTTCGGCTATATGGATCCGACGCTGAAGGTCGCCAAGAAATATCCCAACGTGCATTTCGAGCACGCTACCGGCTTCAAGCACGACAAGAACATGTCCATCTATAACGGCCGGTTCTACGAGGGCCGTTACATCCAGGGCGTTATTGCCGGCAAAATGTCGAAAGCCGGCGTACTCGGCTATATCGGTTCGTTCCCGATCCCGGAAGTCATCATGGGCATCAACGCCACCATGCTCGGCGCGCAGACGGTCAATCCCAACATCAAGGTCAAGATCATCTGGGTGAACACATGGTTCGACCCCGGCAAGGAGGCCGACGCCGCCAAGGCGCTACTCGATCAGGGCGCTGATATCATCATGCAACATACCGACTCACCGGCAGCGATGCAGGTCGCATCAGAGCGCGGCAAGCTGGCGTTCGGCCAGGATTCCGAAATGATCAAGTTCGGACCGAAGACACAGCTCACTTCCATCATGGATAACTGGGCGCCCTACTACATCGCGCGCGTCAAGGCGGAACTCGACGGCAAGTGGAAGGAAGAAGACACCTGGGGTGGGCTGAAATCGAAGATGGTCGTAATGGCGCCCTACACCAACATGCCCGACGACGTGAAGAAGCTGGCGATGGACACCGAAGGGGCCATCATCGACGGCAAGCTGTTTCCGTTCAAGTGTCCCGTCATCGGCCAGGACGGCAAGGAAGTCGAATGCAAGGGCGGCACCCGTCTCGACGACGGTCAGGTGCTCGGCATGAACTTCTACGTCAAGGGCGTCGACGACAAAATTCCCGGCAAGTAACGCCGGGTACTCCCGAGACTACCGGGTCCGGGCGGCAACGCCCGGACCTTTTTTATTGCGGCGGACTGTCTATCCCGCCTGCATCGCGCGAGCGGCGGCGCTGTGGCGCCGGACCAGGTCTGCGATATCGAGACCTTCGATTGCGCCATCGGTGACTACCCATTTGCCGGCGACCATGACGCGGTCGGCGCGATGCGCCCCGCACAAGACCAACGCCGCCAGCGCGTCGCCGTGTCCGGAGAAGCGCAGTTCGTCGAGCTTGAACAGCGCGAGATCGGCTCGCTTGCCGACCGCGATCTCGCCAAGCTCGGGCCGGCCGATGCACGCCGCCGATCCCCTGGTCGCCCAGCGCAGCGCGTCCTTGTGGCTCACCTTGCCGACGCCATAACGCGCCCGCTGCAGCAGAAATGCCGCGCGCACCTCCTGCATCAGATTCGATCCATCGTTCGACGCCGAGCCGTCGACGCCGAGCCCTATCGCGACCCCCGCCGCTTCCATGTCGCAAACCGGACAGCAACCGGACGCCAACAACTGATTGCTATAGGCGCAGTGACTGATCGTCGTCTTGGCCTGGGCCAGCCGCTTCATCTCCGTTGCGTTGAAATGAACGCCATGGGCGAGCCAGGTCCGCGCATTGAGCCAGCCGCATTGCTCGAGATAGTCGAGCGGCCGGCAGCCATGCGTCTGTTCGCAGAATTTGTTCTCGTCCTCGGTTTCCGCCAGATGGGTATGCAGGCGGACGTCGAGCCGGTCCGCGAGCGCCGCGGTCGCGCGCATCAACGACGTCGTCACCGAAAATGGCGAACAAGGCGCCAGCGCGATCTGCACCATGGCATCCTCGCCGCGCTGGTGATGTTTGGCAACCACGCGTTCGCTGTCGGCGAGGATTGTGTCCTCATCCTGCACCACGCTGTCCGGCGGCAGGCCGCCATCCCGTTGCGAGCGGTTCATCGAGCCGCGCGTCAAGAGCACCCGCATGCCGAGCCGCTTTGCGACCGCGACCTCGATGCCGACGGCATCCTCAAGCCCGGCCGGGAAAACATAATGATGATCGGTCGTGGTGGTGCAGCCCGAGAGCAGCAATTCCGACATCGCGACCGTGACGCCGAGCTCGAGCCGCTCGGGCGTTAGCCGCGCCCATACCGGATACAGCGCCTGCAGCCACGGGAACAATTCGCGGTCCATTGCCGCTGGCAGCGCCCGCGTCAGCGTCTGATAGAAATGATGATGGGTGTTGATCAGCCCGGGCAGCACGACGTGGTCGCCCGCCTCGAAGAACGCCGCCGACGTCGTCGGCTGGCGGCCTCTCGGCACCAGCTCGACAACCCTGCCGTCCTGGACGACAATGCCACGCTCCGCGCCATCGGCGAGAATGCCCAAGGGATCTTTGATCCAGATCGCCCGATTTCGGTCCATCATGCTAAACCTTCTCCCGGAGACGGGATTGCTAGACGACGCGCACCGCCGTTCCTGCAATTCAAGGACCAGCCCGATCGGTCGAACAACTGGCGCCGGTCTTGCAAGACGTCTTACATGAGATGCATCTTGTTGTAAGTACTGGCGTATCCATGGATTTGAACACCATCAGCGCGGTCGCCCACCCCCGATCCCGGGAGCAATTGCCCGTTTGGACGGCAGGCGATGCTTGGCTCGCGGGCGGAACCTGGCTGTTCTCGGAGCCGCAAGCTCATCTGAGGCGGCTTGTCGACATCACGGATCTGAAATGGCCGGCACTGACGGTCGGCGACACCACGCTTACGATCGCCGCGACCTGCACGATCGCGCAACTCGATGCGCTGCCATGCCCACCCGACTGGCTCGCCGCGCCGCTGATCAATCAGTGCTGCCGGGCGTTCCTCGCGTCCTTCAAAATCTGGAAGACCGCGACCGTTGGCGGCAATCTCTGCATGTCGCTGCCGGCAGGGCCGATGATCTCGCTCACATCGGCGTTCGATGGCGTCTGCACGATCTGGAAGGCCGACGGTAGCGAACAGCAGGTCAGCGTCGCCGACTTCATTATCGGCAATCAGCGTAACGTGCTCTCATCGGGCGATCTCCTGCGTCAGATCGATATTCCGCTGGTAGCGCTCCGGCGACGCTCGGCCTTTCGCCAGATATCGTTGACGCCAGTCGGCCGCTCGGCAGCACTTCTGATCGGTAGTATCGATAGCGAAGGCGCGCTGTCGCTGACGGTGACGGCCTCGACGGTGCGCCCCGTCAAATTGTCATTTCCAAGAATTCCGGGCGGCGGCGAGCTGCGTCAAGCGATCACACATCACATCCCTGACAGCCACTATCACGACGACATCCATGGCAAGCCTTTGTGGCGCAAGCACATGACCTTGCGCCTTGCCGAAGAGATTCGCGCCGAACTCGCGGGCGCGGGCCGGTCATGAGCTTCGAGATCAACGGCAAGGCGTTTTCCGAAACTCCGCGGGCCGGGCAATGCCTACGAACCTTCCTGCGCGAGCTCGGGCATTTCGGCGTCAAGAAAGGCTGCGACGCCGGTGATTGCGGCGCCTGTACGGTGCTGATCGATGGCGAGCCGGTGCATAGCTGCCTGATCCCGGCCTTTCGCGCCGACGGCCATGCCGTGACCACCATCGAAGGCCTCGCCGGCGACGGCGGCATCCACCCGATGCAGCAGGCGTTCCTCGACGCCCAAGCCTTTCAATGCGGGTTCTGCACCGCGGGCATGATCATGACCTGCGCATCGCTTAACCAGGCACAACGGCAGGACCTTGGCGCTTCGCTCAAGGGAAACCTCTGCCGCTGCACCGGCTATCGCTCGATCGAAGATGCGCTGGACGGCAAGACCAACATCGAGGATGCCGCAGCCGGCGCCGCGTTCGGCCGCAGCCTCCCCGCCCCTGCCGGCCCGCAGGTGGTACGCGGCACGGCGCGATACACCTTCGATACCGCGATCGAAGGCCTGTTGCACATCAAGCTGAAGCGCTCACCCCATCCGCACGCCAAGATCATCTCGATCGACAAGAGCGCGGCGCTTGCCGTCCCCGGCGTGCGGACGGTGCTGACCTCGGAGGATGCACCGGATCTGCTGTTCTCCACCGCACGACACGAGAAGGCGTGGATGGATCCGGACGATACGCGCGTGCTCGACAAAGTCGTTCGCTTCGTCGGGCAGAAGATCGCGGCCGTGGTCGCGGAGACCGAGGCCGCCGCCGAAGAAGGGTGCCGCCGTCTCAAGGTCGAGTATGAAATATTGCCGGCGGTGTTTGATCCGACGCAGGCGATCGCGCCGGGTGCGCCGGTCCTGCACGGCGACAAGACGGTTGCGCATCGCGTTACCAACGGCCCACGCAACATCGTGGCGGAAACCCATGGCGAATACGGCGATGTCGCAGCAGCGCTTGCGAACTCCGCCGTCACCTATGAAGGAACGTTCACCACGCAGCGGGTCCAGCACGCTGCATTGGAGACGCATGGCGGCCTCGCCTGGGTCGATGCGTCGGGCATTTTGCATGTCCGTTCCTCCACGCAGGTACCGTTCCTGACGCGGCGTGCGCTCGTCGATATTTTCAAGCTGGCTCCGGAAAAGGTCCGTGTGTTTTGCGAGCGCGTGGGCGGCGGCTTCGGCGGCAAGCAGGAAATGTTCGTCGAGGATATCCTGGCACTCGCGGCGCTCAAGACCGGCCGGCCGGTCAAGCTCGAGCTTACCCGCGAGGAGCAATTCATCTCGACATCGACGCGGCATCCGATGCGCGTAACGGTGAAAGCGGGCGCGGACAAGGACGGCAAGCTAAAGGCGCTGCAGCTCGACGTACTCTCGAACACCGGCGCCTATGGCAACCATGCGGCCCCGGTGCTGTTCCACGCCTGCGGTGAAAGTCTCGGCGTCTATAATTGCGCAAACAAGAAGGTCGACGCCGTCGTCGCCTACACCAACACCGTGCCGGCGGGCGCCTTCCGCGGCTACGGCTTGCCGCAGGCCCTCTTCGCTGTAGAGGCTGCGATCGACGAATTGGCCAAAGGGCTCGGCATCAACCCTTATGAAATGCGCCGCCGCAACATCGTCAAGCCTGGCGACCCCATGCTGTCGCCTCCCGGCACCGGCTATCATGACGTGCTTTACGGCTCCTATGGGCTCGACCAGTGTCTCGTTCTCGTCGAACGCGCGATGCAAGCCGACGCGCCAAAGACTGATCTTTCCGCCGACTGGCTTATCGGTGATGGCATCGCGCTCACGATGATCGACACCGTGCCGCCCGACGGGCATTTTGCCGATGCCAGGATTTCGCTGCGCGACGATGGCGGCTTCAATCTGACGGTCGGGACGGCGGAGTTCGGCAACGGGACCTCAACGGTCCATCGCCAGATCGCCGCCACCGTGCTCGCGACCTCCGTCGAGCGAATTCACTTAAAGCAATCCGACACTGCGCATGGCGGCCACGACACCGGCGCTTACGGCAGCGCCGGAACCTTCGTCGCCGGACGCGCGACGCAGGCCGCGGCCGAAACTCTCGCCGCCGATCTCATCGCATTGGCATCCGGTATGGCCGCAACCGATGCCGGCACATGTGTCCTTGAGCGGGAATCCGCCGTCTGCGGAACGCAGCGTTTGTCGTTCGCACAAATCGCCAAGTCCGCGCGCGAACGCGGAACAACGCTCGAAGCGACCGGGAATTCAGCCGGAACGCCGCGTTCGGTCGCCTTCAACGTGCAAGGCTTTTGCGTCGCCGTTAACAAAGGGACGGGCCAAATCAAGATCCTCAAAAGCGTGCAGGCCGCCGACGCCGGTCGCGTCGCCAACCCGATGCAGTGTCGCGGACAGGTCGAAGGCGGCGTCGCGCAGTCGCTCGGCGCGACGCTGTACGAGGAGATGGTGATCGATGACGGCGGCTGCGTTATCAATCCGAGATTCCGCGACTATCACCTGCCGTCGTTTGCGGACATTCCGCGCACCGAGGTTTATTTCGCCGATACGTCGGACACGCTGGGGCCGATGGGCGCCAAGTCGATGAGCGAGAGCCCCTATAATCCGGTGGCCGCCGCGCTCGGCAATGCGCTTGCCGATGCCACCGGTATCCGCTTCACGACCGTGCCGTTCAAGCCGGACCGGCTATGGCCGTTGCTGCACGAGAAATTCGGGAAGGCGGAGTGAGGCGTTCGAATGCTGCGCGCTCCCAGCTTTGGTCATTGCGAGGAGCGTAAGCGACGAAGCAATCCAGCCTTCCTAATGACGATGCAGCGCTGGATTGCTTCGCGGAGCCTGGCATCGGGCGCGCATTCGCGCGACCCGTTGGCTCGCAATGACGCGGCTAGTCCCGCCCCACGGTGCATTCGATCTGGCCGTGCGGCTCGTCAGTCGGCAGGAACACATCGTTGTTGTTATCGAGCCCGAACGCCGACAGGTTCATCAGGATGAAGTGCATATTCGGGCAGGCCATGCTGATCTCTGAAATTTCCGGCACGGCGCCAAGCGCCGCCTCCCCCATCCGGTACAGGCTGTCCTGCACGCTTGCGCTATAGGTCGTCGCAAACACCTCCAGCAGCGTGTCGAGGATTTTCTTGTTGGTTACGGGATAGCTCGCAGGCTTCGCCGACCATTTCCAGGATGCCACCATGGAGGTCGCGCACATACGGTCGTTGGTCTCGGGGATCGTCGTGTAGCGATCCTTGAGGTATTTCTCCCAGCCCGACTGGGTCGACTTCATGAACGCAAAGCCGTCGATGCCCGAGCTCGTCGAGATTTCCTTGCGCGCCGCGTTCACTTCGACGAACGGCTTGCCGTTGCTATCGAGAACAAAACTATGCGGGTGCGGCTTGCCACCGATGCTCAATCGCGTCCATTTCGTCTCATGCGCCGTGATCGCGACCGACGACACCTGCGGATACGTATAGAGGAACTTCTTCGCCAGCACCTGGCAGAACTCCTCGCTGGAGAGGCCGGTATTTTCTCGCGCGACAACGTTGACGACGTTCTTGATGGTGTCGGTCGAGATGGTGTCGGAGTTGTCGGCGTGGGTGTAAGTGCGGGCGAAATCGCCTTCGATCATCGCCTTGACACTGAGCTGGCTGACCTCGTGCCGTTCGCCGTCGCGATGGATCCGCATCACGCGAACGCGGCCTTTTCCATATCTGTTCTTGATCAGCGGCACGCGCAAAACCCTCCGGTCTTAGGCAAATCGCGAGGCTTGGCACCGCCCGGCTTGAACCGATAATGAGCAACGTTCATGCCAACAGGCAAGGCTCACCCGAAAAAGCCTTACCCGAAAAAGCCTTGCCCGAAAAAGCCTTGCCGGCAAAAATGCGGCCGCCAGATTGAGAAGCGAGAACTCAGCTGCCGCGATAGGTCGCGTAGCTCCAGGGCGTGACCAATAACGGCACGTGGAGATGGCCTTCCGGCTCGCTGACCGAGAAGCGCAGCGGAATTTGATCGAGGAACGGCGGGTCGGATACCGCCACCTGCCGTTCGGCAAAATATTTCCCGACGCCAAACGTCAGCTCATAACGCCCGATCGGCACCGGCCGGCCGCCGATCAACGGCTGGTCCGTCCTGCCGTCCGAATTGGTGACCGTGCGCGTCACCACGCGGCTCACGCCCAGCGCGGATAATTCGGTCAGCTCGACTGCAATACCCGCTGCCGGCTTGCCGCCATGGGTATCGAGCACGTGGGTCGTCAGCCGCCCATGCACGTTCAACTTGTCCTCGGAGGCGACAAGCTGATCGAGGCGAAGCGCTGCGATCCGGCAGATTTCCTCAAGCGATGTCTGCATTTCCGTTTTCGCATCGTTCGGCAGCCGTCGCTCGAAGTCGCGCAGGATGGAATCTTTGGTCTGACGCCGGACGCAGACGATATAGGGAAAACCGAACTTCGAGCGGTAGGCGTTGTTGACGCGCTCGAACGCCTCATATTCGGCGTCCGACAAACGGTCGAGGCCGACGCTGTTCTGCTCGGCATTGGATTCCGCCGTGAGGCCGGCGGCGCGCTGGGTCTTGTTGGCGAGATCGGGATGCGCCTTGATCAGGGTCAATCGAAGCTCGGATGGCGCGCGATCGACCGCAATCTTCATCGCTGAAAACAGCGCCCTGACGCCTGCAAATGGCCGCGCGGCGGCGGCCTGTTGTGCGATCCACGGCGAATATTCGAAGATATTGGCAAGCGCTGCGACGAAGTCGTCCTTGCTGCACGCGTTAAGATCGGAAAGGCTGAGCTGCGACATCTGTGCCTCAGCTATCCGAGCGCCGGCGCGTTGGCGGCAAGATGCGCAAGATTGGCGTGCCAATGCTGCGCGATTTGCAGCCGCGTCGGCACCCACACCCGCTCATGGTTCAAGACATAATCGAGAAACCGCATCAGCGCCGCCGCGCGTCCGGGCCGGCCGACGATCCGGCAATGCAGGCCGACCGACATCATCTTCGGTGACGTCGCGCCTTCAGCGTAGAGCACGTCGAAGCTGTCCTTCAGGTAGGTGAAGAACTGATCGCCGCCGCCAAAACCCTGCGCGTTGACGAAGCGCATGTCGTTGGCATCAAGTGTATATGGAATGATCAGATGCGGCCCTGACGGTCCCTTGATCCAATAGGGTAGATCGTCGGCATAGGAATCGCAGGAATACAGGAACCCGCCCGCTTCCATCACCAGTCTCACGGTGTTGATCGATGATCGCCCGGTGTACCAGCCGAGTGGACGCTGGCCGGTCGCCTCGGTATGAACGCGGATCGCTTCGGCGATCTCCGACCGCTCCTCGGCTTCCGACATGTCCTTGTGCTCGATCCATTTCAGGCTATGACTCGCGATATCCCAGCCCGCTTCCTTCATGGCCGCGACCACGTCGGGATTGCGCTTCAACGCGGTGGCAACGCCGAACACGGTCGTCGGCAGCTCGCGCTCGGTAAACATGCGCCACAGCCGCCAGAAGCCGGCGCGCGAACCATATTCGAACATCGATTCGATATTGGCATGACGCTGGCCCGGCCAGGGCCGCGCACCCAAAACATCGGATAGAAACGCTTCGGAAGCGGGGTCGCCATGCAGGATGTTGTTCTCGCCGCCTTCCTCGAAATTCACCACGAACTGAACCGCGACCCGCGCATGACCGGGCCAATGTGGATCTGGCGGGTTGCGGCCATAGCCGCGGAGATCGCGCGGGTATCCGGCCTGCGTCATTCATGCCATCTCAAAACGAATTTTTTGCGCGCCCTTCCACAGCACGGTCTTGCCGAGTGCAGGCAGATTCTCAAGCCCCGAGGTCAGGGTGATGAAATGGTTACCGGCGAGCTGGCCCATCTTGCTCGCGAAATGCACGCTGCCATAGGCCAGCAGGATCTCGGTCTCGCTGATGCCGCCGGGATAAAGGATGATCTGACCGGGCGCGGGATAGCTGGTGTGGTTCTCGTAACTGACGCCGAAATCGAGATCGCCGAGCGGCATCCAGACCCCCTCGCCGCTCCAGCGCACGTGGATGACCTGGCTCTCGAATGGCATGGCCTTGCGGAACGCGGCGCAGGTCTTGGGCGCAAGCTGTTCTTCAAAGCGGGCCTGGAAGGTGAAGTCACCGCTGCGGATAACAAGTTGGTTCATTCAATGTGCTCAAGATCGAGGGCTCCGGAGTATCAATTGCAGCCAGGGACAGCGGAAGCAAGGAACATTCCACGGCGATCGCGGGCCTCCCTGCATGGCAGGCGACCAAGTCGTCTACTGGTCCGGCCGCTTCACTTCGTAAGACCAGCCGAACAGCCCGCTTCGCTGCAGCTGGGACTCGGGCGCCGGCGGCGGCGCCTCCTTGTTTTCGGCCTGTGGCGGCGGTGGCGGCGGCGCGGGCAAGTTTTCGCACTTCATCGAATAGACCAGTTCGCCATTGGCGGTTCGCCCGATCGGAGCACAATTATCGGCGCGAGCGGCCGCGCTCTTTGTCGTCTCCTTGGGCGTCAACTTGGTTTGAGCCCAGGCGGGAGATGCGGTCAGCAGGAGGGCCAGCAATAGTTTCTTCATCAGCCTCGCTCGCGAGAGATAGTTTCGCCGATCGGACCGGCTTGGATGAAACAAGTCTATTACATTCAGGCTGCCGACGCTGCTGAATATTTAGCCGAAAAATAATTTGACCAAGAAATTTGCTCGCCGCTTCGTGATTTCCGACACCGTAATAATCCGAACGGGCCATCCTTATGTCGAGGGCACGGCGCGAACTCGCGAGGCGCCACTCGCCTCGCAACAGAGCGCGCAAGCAAGACAGGGAGACCTATAATGCGCAAGACAATCCTGACCATCCTGGGCTCGGCCGCACTCGCCGCCTCGTTCGTCCAAGTGGCCGCGGCCACCGAACGCCACCACGTGCGAAAGGTGGAACGCGCGCCGGTGAGCCAGCCGTACCGCAATTCCAACGCCTGGGTCGATCCCTACGCGCAGCCCAATTGGAGCTACGCGCAACCTGACTGGAGCTACGGGCAGTCTAACTGGTCGCGTTACGAAGGCGGCGCGATCTCGGCGCCAGCGGGCCACTAGGCGCGCAAGTCAACAAAAAGGGCCGGTCATGATGACCGGCCTTTTCATTTCTCGTACGGCACTTACCCGACGCTGCCGCGACGGCATCCTCGCAAGAACAACGCTGAACAGGTCTTGGCGCGGCGCTCAAGCTCGCCGCGGGTCGGCGGCGGCTTGTGGCCGAACATCACGTCACGCTGCGGTTGGAACACGAGCATGCCGAGGAGCATGCCGGCCGCCGCCTCGACATCGTCAAGGACGATCAGGCCGCGTTTCAGCTGCACATCTAGCCATTCAGCCAGCGCCGCGACCGAGCGCCGCATCGCTTTGATATAGAACATTTCCGGGATGTCAGGGAACTTGTCGCTGTCGGCGAGGATCATGCGCTGAAGCGCAATGACCTCCGGGTCGAGCACAAGTTCGGCGCAAGCGAGCAACGCATCCGGCAAGGCCGAGTCGATGTCTCCGCCCTCACACGCGCGCAAACTGACGACGGAGACGAACCGGTCCAGCCGATGCGTCACCGTCGCCGCGAACAGTGTCTTCTTGTCGGGAAGCAGGCGATAGAGCGTTTTGGTCGAAACGCCGGCGTGCCGCGCCACATTCTCCATGCTGGTGGCGGCAAAGCCGCTCGCGGCGAATTCGTGCCGGGCTGCTTCAAGGATGACGCCGCGGGTTTCTTCGTCGCACCGGACCTGGGGCCTTCCGCGGCTACGGCGCCGTTCGACCGACCCGCTGCTCGTGGCCGGCCGGGTCTCCCTGGTTGTCGTCTGAGCCATGCTTTTAGATGATGCCTGTCATTCTATTGACAGTCCCAATATGGCGGTTATTTTGGAAAACATCAAGTTTCCTAATTAGCGCCCTGGGCCTTCGCCGAATTGTCGTTGGTTTGCAGAGGGATAGAGTAATGAGGAGCGCCATTATGAGCCGCCATATCGCATCTCTCGAGGCCGAACGACCGGTTCCGGCCAAAGTCGCCGAGGAGCTAGTGCCAAGGCCGGACACCAAGAATGAGGCGGCCATATCCGCCTCGCTTCCAGCTGCACCGGTCGCGCGCAACGGAGCGATCCGGCGCATCCTGATGGCCGGCACCGCGGTGGCGCTCTTGGCCGGCGTGGCCTGGTACGGCTGGGACTACTGGACCGTCGGCCGTTATCTGGTCTCGACCGACGACGCTTATGTGAAGGCCGACAACACGACGATCGCGCCAAAAGTCTCCGGCTATCTCAGCGAAGTCCTGGTGGGGGACAACGAGCGCGTCGCCGCCGGCCAGATACTGGCACGCATCGACGACCGCGATTTCAAGGTGGCACTGGACCAGGCCAAGGCCGATGTAGCCGCGGCGGAGGCTGCGGTCACAAGCAAGCGGGCACAACTCGACGTCCAGCAGGCCGTGATCGCGGCGGCAAAGGCGACGATCGAGGTCGACACCGCGTCGCAGACCTTCGCGGGCCAGGAGAACAAGCGCTATACCGACCTAGCCGCCACCGGTTACGGCAGTGTGCAGAACGCGCAAGCCGCGCAGTCACGCAACGCCAGCGCGCAGGCCGCGATCCTGCGCGACACCGCGAACCTTGCTTCGGCACAGAAGCAGGTAGAATTGCTCAAGGCCGAGATCGCGCAGGCCACGGCCGCGGCGGCCCGCGCCTCCGCGCTGCAGCGGCAGGCCGAGCTCAATCTCGGCTACACCACGATCACAGCGCCGATCGACGGCATCGTCGGCAACCGCACGCTGCGCCCCGGTCAATTCGTGCAGGCCGGTACGCAACTGATGTCGCTGGTGCCGGCGGCCGGAGCCTACGTCGTTGCAAACTACAAGGAGACGCAGCTCACCGCCGTCCGCAAAGGGCAGCCGGTCGATATCGCCGTCGATATGTTCCCGGGCCAAGTGGTGCATGGCCATGTCGACTCGCTCGCGCCCGCCAGCGGCCAGGAGTTTGCGCTGCTGCCGCCGGACAACGCCACCGGCAATTTCACCAAGGTGGTTCAGCGCATCCCGGTGAAGATCGCGCTCGACACTACCTCGATCGAATTGCGCCCCGGCATGTCAGTGATCCCGACCATCGAAACGCGGGCGCGAGCGAGCAATCCCACGCGTCAAGCTGCGGCACCGAAAATCGCCTACGCCGGCCCCGAGAGGTGATGCCATGTCGGACCTTGCTCTCTCGCCCTCGACGCCGGTGACGCTCGCCATCGGCAATCCATCGCAAAGCGCCCCGGCCAGCCCTGACCGCGCCAGCCTCACTGTCTGGATTTCTGTATTCGCGGCCATGATCGGCGCATTCATGGCGATCCTGAACATCCAGATCACCAACGCCTCGCTGCTCAACATCGAGGGCGGCATCGGCACCGGCGTCGACAACGGCTCCTGGATCTCGACATCCTATTTGATCGGGGAGATCGTCGTCATTCCGCTCACGGATTACCTCTCCAGAGTATTTTCGTTCCGCAAAATCATCCTTGGCTTCGCCACCCTGTTCGCGCTGTTCTCGGTGGCCTGCGCCTTCACCCATGATTTGCCGTCGATGATCGCGATGCGCGGACTGCAGGGATTTTTCGGTGGCGTCCTGATCCCGATGGCGTTCACGCTGGTCTTTACCAAATTGCCGAAAGCCCAGCAGCCGATCGGTCTTGCGATGTTCGCGCTCGCCGTTACCTTTGCGCCGGCGATCGGTCCGACCATCGGCGGCTATCTCACCGAAAACTACGGCTGGCAGACCATCTTCTTCGTCAACGTGGTGCCGACCGCGGCGATGGTGACGACACTCTATTTCACACTGGAGCGCCAGCCGATGCAGCTTGGCTTGCTCCGGGAGGGCGACTGGCTCGGCATCGCGACGATGGCGGTCGGGCTGTCCGCGCTGCAGGCCGTGCTGGAAGAAGGCAACAAGGACGACTGGTTCGGCTCGCCGTTCATCGTGCGGCTGGCTGTGATTGCCGCGGTCAGCCTTTCGCTGTTCGTCTGGATCGAATTATCAGTGGAAAAGCCACTGCTCAAGCTGCGACTGTTGGCCCAGCGCAATTTCGGCATCGGCACGATCGCCGCGGTCTTCCTCGGCTTCGCGCTGTTCGGATCGGTCTATCTGCTGCCGGCCTATCTCGGTCAAGTGCAGCGCTACAATGCCGAGCAAATCGGCGCCGTGCTGGCGTGGACCGGGCTGCCCCAGCTGCTCTTGATTCCGCTGGTGCCGAAGCTGATGCAGCGCTTCGATGCCCGCTACATCGCCGCTACCGGCCTGCTGCTGTTTGCCTATAGCTCCTTCATGAACATTGCGATGTCGCTCGACTATGCCGGCGACCAGCTCTTTATCCCCAACATCGTCCGCGCCGTCGGCCAGGCCTTGACGCTCGCTCCTTTAAGCGCCCTCTCGCTCGGCAGCGTCGCGCCGCAGGATGCAGCCGCGGCTTCCGGCATCTCCAACATGATGCGCAACCTCGGCGGCGCCATCGGCACTGCGGTTCTGGCGACCATCGTCACCAAGCGCGAGCAGTTCCATTCCAACATCATTGGCCAGTCCGTCGACCTCGGCCGCGAGGAAGTGCGCACCCGGATCGCGCAGATGACAGACTATTTCACGGCCCATGGCGTGTCTGATCCTGCGGCTGCGCACCAGCAGGCCATCATCGCGCTCGGCAATGCGGTTAAGCGCCAAGCACTGGTACTGGGCTTCAGCGATACGTTCGCCGTGATCGGCATCGTGCTCGTGCTTGCGGCGATCGCCATCATCTCGCTGCGGAAGGCGAGCGGAGGCGCCGCCGGCGGAGCGCACTGATGCTCATCTGAAGGCAGGCGGCCAGCGGTGGACGAACAGCCGATCCTCATATTTACGCGCGAATTCCAATAGCGCCCTATCCCGATCTTTTGCGGCGATGATCTGGATCCCGACCGGCAAGGCATCGCCGTCCACCGGACAAGGCAGCGAGATGGCAGGCAGGCCGAGCGCATTCGCAAACGGCGTAAAGACGGCGTGGCCGCGCGGACCGACGGATTGGCCGTCGATGATCTCGGGATGTGACTGCTTCGCAGGCCAGGGCATCGCCGCGGTCGTCGGCGTTACGAGAAAATCGTAGCGCTCGAACAGACGCTCGAAGGCCTGACCCGTCGTCGCAATGGTATCGAGCCCGTTCAGATAATCTCGCGCGGTAAGCTTCTGCCCGGCCCTTGCCATCGCGGCGATCGCCGGAGATACCTTTTGTTCCCAATCCTGATGCCGCTCCAGCAGCCAGGCGACGCCGGTCTGGCTGATGATCGGCCAAATCGCTACCAGTGGATCGGCCAGATGAAATGGCGAGAGCGTCTCGATATCGAGACCGAGCAACCTTGCTCGTTCGATCGTCTTGTCGACGGTGCCTCGAATGAACGGATCAACCGGCGCATCGTTGAAACTTGGTGCAAAGCCGATGCGAAACTGTTTGACGCCGGATTCGCTCTTCGACTGTGTCCAGGCCGGTCCCGAAATAACGTCCATGCTCAGAATGATGTCGGAAACGCAACGCGCCAGCGGTCCGATCACTTGGAAATTGTGGAGGATGGCCGGAAAGCCATCGCTGCGCGGCACGCGATCGCGCGACGGCTTGAACCCGACGAGTCCGGCATGCGCGGCCGGCCGGCGGATTGAGCCACCGCCATCCGTTCCAAGCGCGATCGCGCCCATGCCGGAGGCGACGCTCGCGACCGCGCCACCGCTCGATCCGCCGGGCGTGAGGGTGGGGTCCCACGGATTTCCGGTCGTGCCGAACACCGCGTTGTCGGTAAAGCCGTGCAGCGTGAACTCGGGCACGTTGGTCTTGCCGAGGATCACGGCGCCGGCTTCGCGCAGCCGCCGCACCGGCGTCTCATCCTCCTCCGCAACATAGTCACGATAAAGCCGGCTACCCCATGTCGCCCGCATGCCCGCAACGAGAATATTGTCCTTGACTGTCACGGGCACGCCGTCGAGCGGACTTGCCGGACGACCGCTATCCCATCGCCGCGCGCTGTCATCGGCCGAACGCCTCGCGCCGGTTTCATCCAGCGTCACGATCGCATTGACTTGCGGATTGACGTCGCGGATACGCGCCAGCGTGCTTTCGACCACCTCGCGCGGCGATAATCCGTTCGCGTAGGCCACCGATAGTTCGCTAGCCGACAGCGACCACAGCAGGCGGCCCTCATCGCGCATCGCGTCAGGCCAGCTTGGGGTAGGTCGCCTTGTCGAAGAAGCTCGAGCCGGCGACGTACTTGCGGCCGGCCGACAGGTCGGGCTTCTCCTCGCCTTCGCCGCCACACTCAAACGTCAGTTCCAGCTGAACGCCGCTTGGGTCGTAGACGAACAATTGCCAGAGCGAGGTACCGGGCACGATGAATTCGCGCCAGTCGAGCCCGGCCGCCTTGAAGCGGGAAACGTAGGAGCGATAGCCTGAACACGACAGCGAGACATGATCGATCGCAGCTGTCCCGGCTGGCGCCTTGCCTTCCGGGCCGAGCGCCGGTCCGCCGGCATAGATGTGAAGGATGGCAAGACCGCCCGGCTGCGTGCAGCCAAGCCATGCTCCCGGATACCCGAAATCCGGCCGCGGGAATTCGCGTAACCCGATGATCTCGGTGTAGAATTTCCGCGTCGCTGCCAGATTCTCGGTCTTGATCGCGATATGGTAGAGGCCGTGAACCGTGGCGATCGGCAGTTTCGTGTCAGTTGTGCTCATCCTGCGTGTTTCCTCAACTCGATATTTCCGTCCAACGATAATCCGACGTCTCGATAGAGCGCCTTGAGCCGCTCCCGAAAGAGCGCGTCGTTCTTGTGCCTTGTTCCTATAACCGGATCGGCGCCCTCCAGCATCGTGTCAGTGGCGTCGAGCGAGAACTCCATGACGAAACGCATGCGGTCGCGCCGCAACGCTTCAATCTCGACCAGCCAGTCGGCGACGCCTCGTTTCCCGTCTCTATAGCGTTCCGTGATCAGCGCCGCCGCGTTCGAAGCGTCTTCAAGCGCCTGGGTCGCGCCCTGCCCCAGCGTCGGCACCATGCCGTGCGCGGCATCGCCGAGATAAAGCACATTGCAGTCGGCCGCACGATACAGCAGTTCGTGTTCCTGCATTCGCGCCCAATGAGTCTCGGCGGCATTGTCACAGACGGTATCGATCAGCCAGCGCGCCTGCGCGCTGGGCGGACCCTGGCGTGGGGTGTAGGCCGCACGCAACGCGTCGGGCGCTTTCGAGCTATCCGCGATCGGCGCATCGGGGAGAATCGGAAAGGTACCGGCGATATAGATGTGGCCGGGCGGCACGCGAAACGACAACAGGCGATTGGGTCCATTGAACCATTGCTCGTAATCGTCGATCAGTCCGTCCGAGGTATCGGGCACCAAGAGCCGGAAAATCGCAACACCGGTCTGGCGCACCTCCGGTTCGCCGGAAACCACGCGGCGTACCCGCGAGTACCGTCCGTCGGCCGCAATCATCAAATCGATATCGTCCAGCCGGTGCGCTCTCCCGGCTTGCGCCCAGGCGATCGATGTCTTGCTGGTGTCAGCGGCGTCACGGCCGATATCGGTGATCTCACAGCCATAGGAGACCGATGGTCCGGCGGCCTCGCGCAGCACCTGGTAAAGCTCCGACCATCGGATGCGCCAGCCGGGTCCTTCGGCAACATTCGTCAGGGGCAGATCGAACAGCACGGTCCCGTCGGTCAACGAGATCCGCCAATTGTGCCAGAGGTAGCTCGCTTTGGTAATGCGATCGGCTAGCTCGGGGTCGATCGCCTTCAGCGCCTTGACCGCGTTCGGGCCGACATTGAGGCCGGTGCCGGCTTCGGAATGGTCATCCTGCGTGACGCGTTCCAGGCAGATCACCTCCACACCATCGAGCAGCGCAAGCCTGCGTGCCATCACGCATCCTGCGACACCAGCCCCGACAATGACGATGCGCATCACGCACTGCCCCGCTGTTGCGAGGCGATGACAGCAATCAGGCCGCCGCCGTCAGGGCCCTGATGTTCCGCGCCGCCGGACACGAAGATCCGGCCGTCGCCAATCACGCCGGCGACCAGGCCCCCGACCGCGCCGCGGATGTGGCGTTGCGCGTTGATATCGGTGTCATCGAGCATGGTGTGCCGGTTGCCGCGGATACGCCCGCGGCGATCCGGCTCGCACTTGACCAGGACAGTCGCAATCCGCCCAGCATCGGCAGCTGCGACTTGCGGATCGGCCGCGATACCGACATCGGCAAGCACGTCCACGACGGCGCCGATATCGAGCGCATCGATCATCGGACGATGCGAGATGCGCAGCCGACCCGTCCACTGCGGGCTGTTGCCGAGCACGACGACCTCGTTGCTCTCGATCTCGACCCCGGACGAAATGCTGGCGCGCGGCGATTGGACGGAAAAGTCGCTCAGTAAGGATGCGTCCGCGAAACTATCCGGCTTGATCTCTTCGAGCCCGAGCGCAACGCCGAATGCGCCCGCCGCGCGGGCAAAAGCCATCGACCTGTTGGGATCGGCGGTGAGCGGCGTCTTGCCTGCGGCAATGGCTGCAGCCGCGCGGGCGACGGTGACGCAGGGGCACTTCACCTGAACGAAGTGAACGTCGTCCGACCGCTCGATCCCGGCATTTGCAACCGCCTCGCGAACGGCCTTCGCGACGCTATCGACATGCGCTCGCCGCCCGACGTCTTCGGCGGCAACCGGCGCGCTGAAAGCGGTACCGATCGCGAGCGCCGAACGCTGGGCCTGTGTTCCCTTGGCGTCGCTGACGCAGAACACACTGTAATGTGGGCTCATGACCCCTTCGGTGCCGCCGGAGAGCACACAGGGGATTTCACGGATCAGTTGCTCCGCAGGCTTGTTCAAATGCCTCGATAACAGCGCCATCAGCGTCTGCGTAAAATAGCCTCGGGTGAAATCGTTGACGCCGCCATTGCCCTCGGTCTTGCCGATGATGGCCGTAACGTCCGCCGCACGGATAGTTTCGCTCACGATCAGGCGCTCCAGCTCGGAGAGGTCTCCGGGATGCGCCATCGAAAGCCTGAACACCTGCGCCGTTCTCATGGCTGATCCGCCATCCGTGTCAGTTCAAACAGCCGGCTCGGGCTCAGCGGGATTTCCAGCAGCTCGACTTTCTTCCGCCCGACGTTCAGCGCATTTTCGATCGCCTGCGCGAATAGGGGTCCGACCGGGATCGCGCCAGCTTCTCCTGCTCCCTTAATGCCGAGCGGATTGAGAGGCGATGGCGTCGTGATATGCGCAAGCTCCATGCGCGGCACCTCGAGCGCCGTCGGCAACAAATAATCCGCGAGCGAGGCGTTCAGGAGCTGCCCCTGGTCATCGAAGGACAGCTTTTCGTAAAACGCGTTGCCGATCCCCTGCGCGACGCCGCCATGGATCTGGCCGGCGAGGATCATCGGGTTGATGACCGTGCCGCAATCGTGGACCACGACATATTTGAGGATCTTCAGCTCAAAGGTTAGCGGGTCGATTTCGAGGATGACGGCATGAACGCCGTTGGCGGTGGCGCCGCTCGGCGGCCCGAAATATTGCGTCGCCTCCAGGCCCGGCTCGGTTCCCGGCTTGACCGCGCCCCGCATCGGATTGGCGCGCTGCGCGAGTTCGCCAAGCCGAATGAATTTCTGGGGAATCCCGACGATCGATACCTTGCCGTCGGCGATAACGAGATCATCCTCGGAACATTCGAAGGCGTCGCTGGCGAGCTTCAGGGCTTTCTGCCGCACGACACGGGCGGCTTCATTGACGGCGTTGCCGGCCACCACCGCGCCGCGGCTCGCAAACGTTCCGGCGCCCCAATAGAACTGATCGGTGTCGCCGGTAACGACATCGACCTCGGTGACATCGACACCGAGCTGGTCGGCGGCAATTTGCGCAAAGCTCGTGAAATGGCCCTGGCCTTGGGTGCCGATCCCGGTCGCGACGCTCACCTTGCCGTTCGCCTGCACCTGGACCTTGGCGCCTTCGTAGGGTCCGATGCCTGTGCCTTCGACATAACAGGCGACGCCCATACCCACGCAACGGCCTTGCGCGCGCAGCTTCGGCTGTTCGTGCTTGATGAAGTGATTGTAGCCGACCGTCTCAAGCGCCTTGTCGAGAACCGGCTCGTAATTGCCGCTGTCATATTCGAGCGGCTGAAAATCCTGATAGATGATCTCGTTGCTGTAGGGAAACGCATCCGGCGGAATGAGATTGCGCCGCCTGATCTCCGCGGGATCGATGTTCAGCTCGCCCGCCGCAAGATCGAGCAGCCGTTCGATCACAAAGACGCCGTGCTGACGACCGGCGCCGCGATACGGCGTGACGATCGGAAGGTTGGTGAACACGGCCGTGAACGTGCTGTCGTACGCCGGCACCACGTAAGGACCAAGCAACGTACACTGGCTGTTGATGGGCACCGTCAAGCCGTACGGATTGTACGCGCCAGTGTCGTGCAAAAAGACATCCTTGATGCCCAGGATGCGTCCCTGGCTGTCGACGGCAATTTCAGCGTCATGAATTTGGCCGCGCTCATGGGTGGTCGCGAAGAAGTGCTCCAGCCGGTCTTCGATCCATTTCAACGGACGGTTGAGCCGCATCGAGATCCACGGCAGTGCAACCTCTTCCGGGTAGAACATCATGATCTTCGGGCCGAAACCACCGCCGACAAAAGGCGCGATGACGCGCACCTGCCGTTCGCTCAAGCCCAGCATCGCGGCAAGCCCGTTGCGGATGAAGACCGGCGCCTGGGTGGTATCCCAGACCGTCATCTGGCTGCCGCGCGCGTTCCACTGGGCGACCACGCCGCGCGTCTCGATCGGCGAGGATATGCCGTGCTCATAGTGAAAACGGCGCTTGAGTACGAGATCAGCCTTTGCCACAGCGCAGCGATAATCCCCCTTGATCTGGCGGACATGCGCGGAGATGTTCGACCCCAGATCGTCGTGAACATGCACCGAGGACGTGCCGAGACCATGTTCGAGATCGACGACCGCCCGGAGGATTTCGAGATCTACCTCAATATCATCGAGTGCGTCCTCGGCGATGTAGCGGCTTTCCGCGACCACGATTGCGAGCGGCTCGCCGACATGGCGGACCTTGTCCTTTGCCAGCGGCACCTGCGTCCGCTGATTGAAGACTATTCCCGATATCGGCGGCGGAGGAACCAGCAGCGGGCCAGGCTTCCAGTAGGCGCCGAGATCATCAGCGGTAAAGACCGCCACGACACCCGGACGTTTCAGCGCCCGGGAGACATCGATATGTTGAATCCGCGCATGGGCAACCTGACTGCGCAGAAATGCAACATGCAGCATGCCCGGCAATTCGACGTCATCGATGAACAGCGCCTGCCCGGTCAGGAGCTTCTTGTCTTCGTTGCGTTTGATCGGTGCGCCGAAGAAGCGAGTGGTCATGACGCGGCGGCCCGCATCGCCTGCGCCGCAGCCATCATGGCATCGACGATGTTTTGATAACCGGTGCAGCGACAGAGATTGCCGGACAGGGCCTCGCGCACCTCCTCTTCCGACGGCGCCGGATTTTCCTTCAGGAAGGCAGTCATGGTCATCAGGATGCCGGGCGTGCAATAGCCGCATTGCAGGCCGTGGTGGTCATGCATCGCTTGCTGGACCGGATGCAGCTCACCGGTGTCGTTGGCGAGCCCCTCGACGGTCGAAAGTTGCTGTCCGTTGGCTTGCGCCGCCAGCATCAGGCAGGAACGGACCGGCGCACCATTCACGAGAATCGTGCACGCACCGCAAACGCCGTGTTCGCAGCCGACGTGGGTGCCGGCGAGCAGCAATTCGTGGCGCAGGAAATCGCTCAGCAACATCCGGGATTCGACGCCGCGGCGATGGGTCGTGCCGTTGACCTTTAGCTCGATGTCGTGGTGGTCAGGCTGCATGGCGGACTCGCTGATGCGCCGCGCTGATCGCGCGCACCGCCAGGACTCCCGCGATGTGCCGCTGATAGTCGGCGGAGGCATGGACGTTCCCCGACGGCGCGATCGCATCCCGCACGCCGGCAGCGACGGCCTCGATCGTCTCCGTAGTGCATGATTGCCCAATCAGTGGGAAGGCCACCTTGCTCACATCGACCGCCGTCTCGCCGACGCCGCACAGGGCGAGCCTGACGGTTGAACATCGCCGCGCGTCGTCCAGCGTCATCACGACGGCGATGCCTACCAACGCGAAATCACCGCGCCGGCGCGCCACCTCCATAAAGCACGCCCCGGTACGAGGCTTTGGCGTCGGAAAGGCAATCTCCACCAGCATCTCGTGCGCCTGGAGATCAGTGGAGAGAACGCCGACAAAAAACTCCGACGCCGCCATCTGCCGCTCGCCTGTCGCCGATTTGATCCGCATCGTCGCTTCCATGGCCACCGCGATCGCCGGAAGTTCGGAAGCGGGATCGGCGTG
This sequence comes from Alphaproteobacteria bacterium, assembly GCA_005884765.1. GTDB lineage: Bacteria > Pseudomonadota > Alphaproteobacteria > Rhizobiales > Xanthobacteraceae > Bradyrhizobium. The sequence continues at coordinate 7,186 of VAZV01000129.1, read as the reverse complement.
CGACAGATTACCGCCGATCGTTCCGCGATTTCGGATCTGCGGATGCGCGATGTGAGGCAGCGCGTCGGCAAACAATGAACAGGCTTTCAGAAAATCACCGTCCCGTTCGAGGTCGCGGTAGCGCGTCAGCGCGCCGATCCGAATCTCTGCCCGGTTGCTTCGGTCGACGCCGGCCAGATGACCGACGCCGTTGATGTCGATGAGGACAGCCGGTCGCGCCAGGCGGAAGTTCATCGCCGGAATCAGGCTCTGGCCGCCGGCGAGAAACCGGGCCTCGTCACCGTGTTCGGCTTTGAGGGAAAGCGCATGAGCAAGGGACGAAGCTGCAATATAGTTGAATGGTGCAGGCTTCATGGTGCTCTCGGGGTGGAACAGCTCGGTTTCGCAAATGGAAAACTATCTTCCACGGACGATGCAAGTCAAAGGCGCCGGCCGAAAACGACACTGAAACTGCACGGGAAAACAGCGAATCACTGCTTGTTATTCTGCCGGCGTGCATAAACAATAGGCGCGCCACTGATTGCGGCATTTGCCAGTATCTTCATATGGCATCGCCAAAGCCGAGCATGTCAATCGTTAGCGACCCGACGGTGAGGCTTCGTCCCGACGACGACCCGTCATCCCCTGCTACGGTTGATTCCGCGCCCATAATCGCGCCCGAGCCTTTTCCAGGAAGGCTGGTCGTCGATGCGCGAGATATTTCCCTGACTTTCGAGACCGCGGACGGACGGGTGGATGCGCTCTCCAACGTCAGCCTACAAATCGCCGAAGGTGAGTTCGTTTCCTTCATCGGACCATCCGGCTGCGGCAAGACCACGATGTTGCGGGTGATCGCCGATTTGCAGCAGCCCTCGAACGGCACGCTGCTGGTCAACGGCATGAGCGCTGAAAACGCAAGGCTGGCGCGCAGCTACGGCTACGTATTCCAGGCGCCGGCGCTGTTTCCGTGGCGAACGATCGAGAAGAACCTGAAATTGCCGCTCGAGATCATGGGTTTCTCGGAAAGAGATCAGCAGCAGCGGGTCGAACGCTATCTTTCGCTCGTCAACCTGACCGGCTTCGAGCGCAAATTTCCCTGGCAGCTTTCCGGCGGGATGCAGCAGCGGGTCTCGATCGCGCGGGCGCTTTCGTTTGACCCGGCGCTATTGTTGATGGACGAGCCGTTCGGCGCGCTCGACGAGATCGTGCGCGACCATCTCAACGAGCAGTTGCTGCAGCTTTGGAACTCGACCGAGAAGACCGTGCTGTTCGTCACCCACTCCATACCGGAAGCGGTATTCCTCTCGACCAAGATCGTGGTGATGTCGCCACGTCCCGGCCGCATCATCGATATCATCGATTGCAATTTTCCGCGCGATCGATCGCTGGAAATCCGGGAGACGCCGGAATTCCTGAAGATCGCGCAACGAGTGCGCATCGGCCTGCGTGCAGGACACTCCTATGACGAGTAGCTCGCTTGCGCTGCCCTTGCGCGCGCCGGCCGCGCTCGCCCGTCATCTGCTGGTCGAGCGCTATGCGCCGCTTGCGACGACGGTTCTTGCCCTCGTCATGATCTGGTATATCGCTGCCGTCGCCATGAACTGGCGGCTGGTTCGCGACGGGTTTGAACGCGAAGAGGTGCCCTACAGCATCACCGAAGTGATATCGGGAACGATGCAAGCGGAACGTCCGCTGCTGCCGGCTCCGCACCAGATCGCGTCGGCCTTCCTCGATTCCGTGTTCGGCTATTCGCCGCTTGCCCCGCGCAGCCTAGTCTATCATTCGCTGGTGACGCTATCGGCGACGCTGCTCGGCTTCGCGCTAGGTGCTGCGTTCGGTATCCTGCTGGCCTTGATGATCGTTCACAGCCGCGTGCTCGAGCGAAGCCTGCTGCCGTGGATCATCTGCTCGCAAATGGTGCCGATCCTTGCACTGGCGCCCATTTTCATTGTCGTGCTCGGCGCGCTCGGGCTGCATGGCCTGCTGCCAAAATCGATCATCTCCGCCTATCTCTGCTTTTTTCCGATCGCGATCGGCATGGTGAAAGGCTTTACCTCGCCCGGCCCGCTACAACTCGAACTGATGCAGACCTGGTCGGCGACGCCACGACAGGTGCTTTGGAAATTGCGCTGGCCTGCCGCGGTCCCCTATTTGTTTGCGAGCCTCAAGGTAGCGGTCACGATCTCATTGATCGGTGCCATCGTTGCGGAACTGCCGACCGGAGCGGAAGCCGGCATCGGAGCCCGGTTGCTGGCGGGCTCCTATTACGGACAGACAGTGCAGCTTTGGGCGGCGCTGGTCGCCTCCGCCGTGCTCTCTTCAGGTTTAATTGCACTCGTGGCCCTGGTCGAGCGCAGCGTCGCGCGCCGCATGGGAGCGCATTGATGGACCCGCGCAAATTTCGACTGGGTCTGCTTGCGGCCGCGACCGCGATCCTGCTCGCATTCCTGCTCCCGCTGGCGGTGGAAGCATCGCCGCTGCTGTTCCATCCGATATGGGAGGCGGCCGCCGGCGCGGGCGTGCTGTTCGTGCTCGCGGCCTGGATGGCTGACGACCGGGCTTCGACGGTCGGCATCGGCGGGGTGATCCTGGCCGCCGCAACCTCGCTGGTTCTTCTCGGTGATCGCCAAATCGCCGGGTCGGCGCGCAGCGGATTCTGGATGATCGCGATCGCCGCGTGGCTTGCGGCCGCGATGTGCGTGATCAACCTGGCCGCGATGCAGCCGATCCGCGCCGACCGGCAGAGGATGGTCAATCTGCTGGTCCCGCTCCTGTTTGGCGCTACCGTCTTCTACCTCTGGGAAGTTGCCGTGCGCGGCTTCGGCGTGCCGCCGGTGCTGCTGCCCTCGCCCAGCGCAGCCGCCGCCAGATTTGCGGCCTCTTTGCCAATACTGGAGGCAGATTTCGTCCAGACCTTCATTCGCGGCGTCCTGGTCGGTTACGCGATCGGCTGTGGCGCCGGGCTGCTGGTCGCAATCCTGGCGCATCGGTTCGAATTTCTCGGCCGCGGCCTGCTGCCGCTTGGTAATTTCTTCTCGGCGCTGCCGCTGGTCGGCATCGCGCCGATCATGGTGATGTGGTTCGGGTTCGACTGGCCGTCGAAGGCGGCCGTGGTTGCGCTCGTGACTTTCTTCCCGATGCTGGTGAATGCGCTGGCGGGCTTGTCGGCATCCGGACACATCGAGCGCGATCTGATGCGATCTTATGCAGCAAACCATTCGCAGAGTCTCAGCAAGCTATACCTGCCGGCGGCGCTGCCCTTCATTTTCAACGCCCTGAAGATCAATGCGACCTTGGCGCTGATTGGCGCGATCGTTGCAGAGTTTTTCGGCACACCGACGCAGGGCATCGGGTTTCGCATCTCCACGGAGGCGGGACGCATGGCCATCGACATGGTCTGGGCGGAAATCGCGCTCGCTGCTCTCGCCGGAATGGCTTTCTACGGACTTGTCGCGCTGGCCGAACGCGCGACAACTTTTTGGCACCCGTCGTATCGGACCTAGGTCGGCAAGGTCTTAGGATTTGGAGTTTTTGATGAAATACACTTTTGCTTTGGCTGCAGGCCTGACGCTGGGCCTTCTTTCGAGCGCACAGGCCGCCGATCCCGTCACCATTCAACTCAAATGGGTTTCGCAGGCCCAGTTCGCCGGCTACTTCGTCGCAAAGGACAAGGGCTTCTACAAGGACGCCGGACTAGACGTCACGATCAAGCCGGGTGGACCGGATGTCGCCCCACCCCAGGTGATGGCCGGCGGCGGTGCCGACGTCGTCGTCGACTGGATGCCATCGGCGCTCGCCTCGCGCGAAAAGGGCGTGCCGCTGGTCAATATCTCGCAGACTTTCAAACGATCCGGCCTTGAACTCACCTGCCGCGCCGATACCGGCATCAAGAAGCCGACCGACCTCAAAGACAAGACGGTCGGCATTTGGTATGGCGGCAACGAATATCCGTTCCTGTCCTGGATGTCGAAGCTTGGTTACAAGCCTGACGGTTCAAAGGGCGGCGTCAAGGTGATCAAGCAGGGCTTCAACGTCGATCCGATCCTGCAGAAGCAGGCGGATTGCGTTTCCACCATGACCTACAATGAGTACTGGCAGGTCATCGATGGCGGCTTCAAACCGAGCCAACTCGTCGTCTTCAAATACGAAGACGAAGGCGTAGCGACCCTGGAAGACGGCCTCTACGTGCTTGAGAAGAACCTGAAGGACCCGGCCTTCGTCACCAAGATGGCCAAATTTGTCAAGGCGTCGATGAAGGGCTGGGAATATGCCAAGGCACACCCGGATGAAGCCGTGAAGATCATTCTTGCAGCCGACACCACCGGTGCCAAGACCGAGAAGGATCAGAAGCGGATGATGGGTGAAGTCGGCAAGCTGCTCGGCGATGCCGACGGCAAGCTGGACGTCAAGGACTACGACCGCACGGTCGCGACCTTGATGTCGGGAGGCTCCGATCCCGTGATCACCAAGAAGCCCGAGGGCGCCTATACCTTCGCGGTCTATGAGGCCATGAAGAAGTAAACGTGCGACGCAAGGGCGGGATCACGCTCCCGCCCTTCGCGTTCAATGTAGTCGCTGGTCTACGCTGCACGCTTAGAAGCGCCTGCGCTCACGTTCCCACACGAAGCGAGGCGCGCAGTTTTCGCAGACAAGCGATGACGGAAAGCGCGGTGATGAGGCCTGTCCTGGGATTTTCCGACGGGATATTTTCAATCGACATGGAAAAGCGCGCCGAATCGGAATCCACTTCGATTCGATGCACGTTGCGCCTCACGGTCGGATCCGCCCAAATCTGAACGCGGGTCCGGTCGGGGCCGATGCCGGCGAGCGACAGCGCCACCGCGACATTGAGATTGGCCGGAAACCCTTTCGCGGCCTCTCGCGCCGTACCATCAAAGATTTTTAGCGGTTCGGTAATTCGCTCGATGTCGATATTGTTCTCGACGATATAGGGAGCGCCGGCGAGACCGCCGACGGGCTTACGGGTCACCATCTGCACCGAATGGATCGTTCCGACCGCAGCCGCCGTCACGGCATCGAGACCGATCAGCGCGCCGGTCGGCACCACGATCTGACCGCCATTTTCCCTTGCAAGCTCGATCAGATCGTCGTTCTCGAGCAGCGCGCCGACGCTGAGCACAACGGCACATTTTCCGCATCCGACCACCGGCGCCACGATCGATCGGACGAGCTTGCTCGGCGCGCATTCGACCACGATGTCAGCGGCATCGGCGAGCGCCTCGATTGGCAGCACCGCAGGGATGGTCTTAAGCTCGGAGAGCCACGCGCGGTGTTTCTCGGCATTCTGGACCGACACAGCGGCTAAGGCCAATCCTTCCATCCCCTCGTCAAGCGCTTTGGCGACCTTGGTGCCGATCACACCGAGTCCCGCAACGGCAACCCGCATTTTTGGCGACCTCCTTAAATCCATAACCTGCGCGCCTCCTTGATTCCGTTGAACGGCATTCTAGTCGCGGCATCAGCCGTTGATTAATCCGCCCTGCCCAAATAGGCAGCACACTGACTAATTGCTTATCTACCGTCACCTTAACACTTTGGCGAACAAGGCACTTTTGCGGCCGGCCGCGTGGCATACAAGTTGCGTATTGCCGGCTATGCAGTCGCCTCCCGTCCAGTTGAGCGTTCGCAACATCCGGAAATCCTTTTCCGGCAAGGCCGGCGAGATTGCCGTGCTTGACGACCTCTCGTTCGGCATCAACGAGTGCGATTTCGTCAGCATCATCGGGCCGAGCGGCTGCGGCAAGACCACCATCTTCAACATCATTGCCGGGCTGCTCGAACCCGACTCCGGCACGATGCAATACCGCGGCACGGAGATCGAAAGCCTGCGCGGGCGCGTCGGCTACATGATGCAAAAGGACCTCTTGTTTCCGTGGCGCACGGTACTCGGCAATGTGCTGCTTGGTCTGGAGACCCGCGGCATCGATCGCGCGGAAGCCGAAGGCAAGGCCCGGGAGTACCTCAAAGGCTTCGGCCTGTCCGGCTTCGAGAACGCCTATCCCAATACCTTGTCGGGGGGAATGCGGCAGCGCGTTGCGTTGATCCGAACCCTGATCATGGATCCGGACATCCTGCTGCTCGACGAGCCGTTCTCCGCGCTGGACTACCAGACGCGGCTCTATCTCGAAGGCGTGCTGAAAGACGCTGTGGAGACCTACAACAAGACCGTCATTCTGGTGACGCACGATATCGACGAGGCGGTTGCATTGTCGAAACGCGTGATCGTGCTCAGCGGGCGTCCTGCCCGCGTGAAGATCGTGCATGACATCGACCTATCAGCGACATCGCCGATCACGGCCCGCAGCGATACCAGGTTCTCCGGCTACTTCCACGCGCTCTGCGCCGAACTCGACATCCAGACAGAGAAGACCGCGTGACCATTACCATGCCCGATGCAACTCCTCTGCCGAAGCGCAAACCGCGCGCCGCGCGGCGCCGACCCCATTTCAACACTCCGCTCGGCCGCGCGACGCTGCAAGCGCTCGCGGTCGTCGGCTTCTTCGCGCTGTGGGAACTGGGCGTCAGGATGGGGTGGATTTCAGCCTTCCTGGTCGGCTCTCCCTTTGGAATTTTTGCGGTCGGATACAAGATGATCGCAAGCGGCGAGCTGCTGTCGGACACTTGGTTCACCCTGTTCGAGGCCATCCTCGGTTTCGTGATCGGCACCATCGTCGGATCGCTGATGGGGCTCGCGCTCTGGTATTCGGTGTTTGTGGCGCGGCTGGTCGAGCCTTTCATTGTCGCCATCAACAGTGTGCCAAAGATCGCGCTGGCGCCGATCGTCGTGTTGTGGTTCGGCACCGGGCTCGTTTCCAAGGTCGCGCTATCGGTATCGCTCACCGCCATCGTCGCGTTGATCGCGGCCTATCAGGCCGCCAAGGACGCCGATGTCGATCTGCAGTCATTGCTGATCTCGATGGGCGCGGACAAGCATCAGGTTTTCTTCAAGGCCGTGGTGCCCTCGACGCTGCCGTCTATCATCGCGACCTTCCGGATCAATATCGGCTTTGGCCTCGTCGGCGCCGTGGTCGGCGAATTCATTTCATCCCAGCGCGGGCTTGGCCACCTGATCTACACCGCCTCCAGCCTGTACGACCTCAATACGGTCTGGGTCGGATTATTCACGCTGATGATCATGGGGTTCGTCCTTTACTACGTCATCGACATGATCGAGCGGACAAGCCTG